>NC_015145.1:3942011-4250414 GCF_000189535.1 Pseudarthrobacter phenanthrenivorans Sphe3 | reverse complement strand
AAACTTAGCGTCGGCCAGTTCTTCCCCATTACTGATCGGGTGGGCGCACCTTTGATCCACTGGAGTAACTAACGTGAGCAAGCGGACTTTTCAGCCGAATAACCGCCGTCGAGCCAAGAAGCACGGCTTCCGCCTTCGTATGCGTACCCGTGCCGGCCGCGCCATCCTGGCAGCCCGCCGTGGCAAGGGCCGCACCGAGCTGTCGGCCTAAATAACTGACTCTTCGGTACACATTTCTTTGCGAGTTTAAAGGTGCTGGCCACCCGTAACCGTTTGAGGACTGCAACCGATTTTTCAACAACCGTACGTTCCGGTGTCCGCAATGGACGCCGGAACGTAGTGTTATATACGGCAGCCATTGCTGTCGACGAACCCAGCCGGATCGGGTTCATCGTTTCCAAGAGTGTAGGGAACGCTGTGGTCAGGAACCTCGTTAAGAGGAGATTGAGAGAAGCAGGTGCTGCCTCGCTGCGCGAGCATGGTACCGGTTTTGCCATAGTGGTCCGGGCGCTTCCCGCGTCCGCAACTGCCAGCTGGGACCAGCTGCTGTCGGATTACAATGCCGCATTGGAATCGACGCTGAACCGGCTGGCCAGCCGCCCACGACGGGCGGCAGCCATCGGTTCGGCCGGTACAACACAGGAGGGGACACCGCGTGCGTAACGCCACCGCCGTCGTCGTCACCCATCTCCATCCTGTTGTTGCCGCGGTGGCAATGTTCTTCTGGAACCTTCCCCGCAATATCCTCATTCTTTTGTTGAAGGCTTACCGCAAGGTGATTTCACCCTTGTACGGCCAGGTCTGCCGGTTCTTTCCTTCCTGTTCCGCCTATGCTTTGGAAGCGGTCACCGTCCATGGTGCAGTCAAGGGAAGCTGGCTGGCGCTCCGCCGCCTGGGCCGCTGCCACCCATGGAATGCCGGCGGTGTGGACCACGTCCCCGCTGGCCACCGGGAATGGCCCGAGCACCAGACCCCCACAATTGTTGTGCTGAACAACCCGGACAAGTACCTGGCTGCTCGGACTGATGGAGAAGGCCGCAGTGCGGCCTGACGAATAGGGATAAGTATGGACTTCTTTGAAACAATCATGTTTCCGTTCAAATGGCTTGTGTCCATCATCATGGTGGGATTCCATGAGGGACTGACTGCCATCGGGCTGCCGGAGGCTTCCGGCTGGACATGGACGCTGTCCATCATCGGCCTGGTGCTGGTGATCCGCGCCGCCCTGATCCCCGTTTTCGTCAAGCAGATTAAGGCGCAGCGCGGCATGCAGCTGTTGCAGCCTGACCTGAAGAAGCTCCAGGACAAGTACAAGGGCAAGACCGACCAGCTGTCCCGCCAGGCAATGGCGCAGGAACAGATGGCCATGTACAAGAAGCACGGCACCAATCCCTTCTCCGCATGCCTTCCCATGCTGATCCAGATGCCCTTCTTCTTCGCGCTGTTCACCGTGCTGTCCGGCATTTCGACGGCGAGCCGCGGGGGCGAAGGCATTGGTGCCATGAACCACGAGCAAGTGGTTCAGTTCGACCAGTCCACCATTTTCGGTGCCCCGCTTTCCGCAACCCTGCTCCACGGCACTCCTCCCGGCGGCAACGTCGTCGCCGTCTGGATCCTTTCCATCCTGATGATCCTTGCCATGACCGCCTCGCAGTTCATCACGCAGAAGCAGATCATGGCCAAGAACATGTCTGAAGAAGCCATGGCCAGCCCGTTCATGCGGCAGCAGAAGATGATGCTCTACATCCTGCCCATCGTGTTCGGCGTGGGCGGCATCAACTTCCCCATCGGAGTCCTCATCTACTGGACCACCACCAACCTGTGGACCATGGGCCAGCAGTTCTTCGTAATCCGCCGCATGCCGACGCCGGGATCCCCCGCCGCCAAGGCCCTCGCCGAACGTCGTGCCGCCAAGGGCCTCCCGGCCCTCCCCATTTTGGGGGGCAAAAAAGACGACGCGGCCGCCGACGCTGCCGCGGCTGCGGCCGTCGCCCAGGCCAAGGGCCAGCGCATCCAGCCACAACGCAAGAACAGGAAGAAGAAGTAATGTCAGCCGAGAGCACCGAACACGCCCTTTCCGAAGAGATCATTGACGATCAGGACGCGTCCGCGAACGGGGAGTCTTCCTCCCCCAAGGCTTCCTCAGCCAGCCGCCTGGAGGAGGAGGGGGACGTCGCAGCAGACTACCTTGAGGAGTTGCTGGACATCGCTGACATCGATGGGGACATCGACATTGAAGTCCGCAACGGGCGCACGTACATCTCGATCGTGACCGAGGAAGAATCCGATGCCCTGGACAGCCTGGTGGGTGAGGACGGAGAAGTCCTCGAAGCCCTTCAGGAACTCACCCGGCTTTCCGTGTTGTCTGCAACGGACAACCGGTCCCGGCTGGTACTGGATATCAATGGTTACCGGCAGGAGCGGACGGGCCACCTGCAGAAGATTGCAGAAGACGCCGCAGCGTCCGTCAAGGAAAGCGGCAAGCCGGTTGCACTGAAGCCCATGAGCGCGTACGAGCGCAAAATCGTTCACGATGCCGTTGCTGATCTTGGCCTGGTAAGTGAGTCCGAGGGTGAAGGCGCCGGCCGCCATATTGTTGTTTCCGCCCACTAGAGAATTGCTGAACCGTTAATCATGGTTGACATCACGGCAGCTGAACTGGTGGCAGCTGAGAAGATCTTCGGCGACCGGCTGGACCTGGCCAAGCGCTACGTGGAACACCTGGCCACGTCCGGTACGGAGCGCGGCCTCATCGGGCCGCGGGAGATACCACGCCTGTGGAGCCGTCACGTCCTGAACTGCGCTGTCATCGAAAGTGAAATCGCCGAGGGAAGCCACGTGGCCGACGTCGGCAGCGGTGCCGGCTTGCCCGGGCTGTGCCTTGCCATTGCACGTCCGGACCTCGAACTGACCCTGATCGAACCGCTGGAGCGGCGCGTTATCTGGCTCCAGGAAGTAGTGGACGATCTGGGACTGGACAACGTCACCGTGATGCGAACCAGGGCGGAACTGGCTGTGGGACAGGTGGAAGCCGATGTGGTTACTGCCCGGGCTGTGTCGGCCTTGAGTAATCTGGCTGGCCTGACCATTCCCCTTCTTGGCGGCCACGGTGAAGTGGTTGCCATCAAGGGCCGGAGCGCCGGCGAGGAAATTGAGAAGGCTGCGAAAGTTATCCGGAAACTGGGGGGCGTTCAGACGTCCGTTCTGACCGTGGGCGAGGGCCTGTTGGAGGAACCCACCACTGTGGTGCGCATCGTTGTAAACAAGTCCCAAAAGAAGGCCTAGTTCGGGCCCGGTAACCAAACTCTGCCGGGTCCACCAGTTAGGCTAGACAACGGCAGCAAATTTGGCCGAACGAGAGTGAGTGTGCCCCAGTGACCAGTAGCGAAGCCTCCACACAACGGATACCACCGTTTGTGTCTTTGGGGTCAGCACGTTCCGTCGCTGGTCCTTTGGGAACTCCGATAAGAGGGGGTATTCATCCCGACAGGCTGGCGGATGCATCCAAGGCCGTTGCCGTTTCACGTGAAACAACTTCTCTGGGTAGATCAAACATCATCGACGCTATTGACGATTCCAGTCCTATCGCGCGTGAACTGGCGCATGAGACCAAACGCCGCGAGCGGCTTGTGGGCCGTCAGCTTCCCCGCCCTGAGAACACGCGCGTCTTTACTGTTTCCAACCAGAAAGGTGGTGTGGGTAAAACCACCACCACCGTGAACATTGCAGCAGCCCTCGCCGCGGCGGGCCTGAACGTGCTGGTCATTGATATTGACCCACAGGGAAATGCTTCTACGGCACTGGGGATAGAACATCATGCAGATGTGGACAGCATCTATGACGTGCTGATAAACGATGTCCCCCTTGCCGACGTGGTGGCCCCATGCCCGGATATCGATAACCTCATTTGTGCACCGGCCACCATTCATCTTGCCGGCGCTGAGATAGAACTGGTTTCGCTGGTGGCACGTGAGCAGCGGCTCCGCCGCGCCATCGACGTCTATGCCAAGGTGCGGGAGAAGAACGGCGAGCAGCGGCTCGACTACATCTTTATCGACTGCCCGCCCAGTCTTGGCCTTCTTACTGTTAACGCCTTCTGCGCTGCCAACGAGGTTCTCATCCCGATTCAGTGCGAATACTATGCGCTGGAGGGACTCAGCCAGCTCCTCAAGAACATTGAGATGATCCAGAAGCACCTGAATGCTGATCTGGTGGTTTCCACCATTCTCTTGACGATGTACGACGGCCGCACAAACCTCGCCGCCCAGGTTGCCGCCGAGGTCCGCCAGCACTTCCCCGATCAGGTCCTGTCAGCTGTTGTTCCCCGTTCGGTGCGCATCTCGGAAGCGCCGAGCTACCAGCAGACCGTCATGACGTACGACCCTTCCTCCAGCGGAGCCCTGTCTTACCTGGAAGCCGCTGCCGAAATAGCAGAGCGCTAAAATCTTCACACTGCAACGACCGGAGCACGGCCAGGCCAAGCTCTACCACTGGAGGGATTACCAATGAGCGAGAAGCGACGGGGCCTAGGCCGCGGTCTTGGCGCGCTGATTCCAAGTTCCGCCGCTGCCAACGGGTCGGGAAACGCACCAACCGTGTCGCGTCCGGTGGATCTGTTTTTTCCTGAGGGGCGAAAGAAGACTGAACCTTCCGAGGAGACCGCCGAGAACGGAGCCGCGGCCAAGGCTGCCGGTGCACGTCCTGCAGCTGCCTCCACCAAGCCCTCCGCATCGAAGGCGCTGGCGGGTAAGGGAACAACTGGAAAGTCCGCAGTGCCCAAGTCCCGTACCGCCGGCAAGGACCCGGATGATGCGGCAGCGCGCTCCGGATCGGAAGCCGCCACGAATGCTGAGCCGAATGATGGGCCTGAGCAGGACAAGGTACAGACACCCGGCGGGGGCGCACCCTCAACTGCCGAAGTCCCCGCCGAACGGATTGAAGAACCGGCCCGCCCTGACTCTGGTGTTGAACTGGTGGATGTACCCGGCGCCCACTTCGCCGAGATTCCCGTGGCGGATATCCACCCGAACCGCAAACAGCCCCGCTCTGTCTTTGATGAGGACGACATGGCGGAGCTGGTTCACTCCGTGCGCGAGATCGGTGTGCTCCAGCCAATTGTCGTGCGAAAGTCAACTGAAGACGGTAGCGAACCGTATGAGTTGGTCATGGGTGAGCGCCGGTGGAGGGCAGTCCAGGCCGCGGGCCTCGAAACTATCCCCGCGATTGTCCGCGACACTACTGACGACGACCTCCTGCGCGATGCACTGCTGGAGAACCTGCACCGCAGCCAGCTGAATCCCCTGGAAGAGGCCGCGGCGTACCAGCAGCTCCTCGAGGACTTCGGCACAACCCACGAACAGCTGGCTGACCGGATTGGCCGTTCCCGTCCGCAGGTTTCCAACACCCTGCGGCTTCTCAAGCTCCCGCCGCTGGTACAGCGACGGGTGGCTGCCGGTGTACTCTCTGCCGGTCACGCCCGGGCTTTGCTGGCCCTTCCTGACGCTGCCGCAATGGAGCGGCTTGCGCAGAGAATCGTCGCCGAGGGCATGTCTGTACGGGCCACCGAGGAAGCCGTGACCTTGTACCAGGACCCGGCCAAACCTGCCAAGAACAATATTCCGCGGCCCGGCGCCCGCCATGAGCGCCTTGACTACTTGGCTTCTTCGCTTTCTGATCGGCTGGATACGAACGTGAAGATTTCCCTTGGTGTGCGCAAGGGAAAGGTGAGCATTGAGTTCGCGAGCGTGGAAGACCTGAACCGCATCATGGATGTATTGGCGCCCGGCTCAAATAACTAGCCGACGAAGACGATGAAAAGGCCTGATCCCTTTGCGGATCAGGCCTTTTCTATTTTTTCGTGTCCAGCTAGGGCATCAGTGCCAGTTCCGTTGGTTTACATAGGAGCTGGCTCGGGCTGAGTGTTGGGTCTGCATATGCCTTTCTTCAGCGCGGTCCTGATTACTGACTGACGCAAAATCTCAAGCATTGCGAGCACCGCTTTACCGCGGGCTCCCCCGGGATATCGACCTGACGCGGCAGTGAGGGCTATCTAGGAGAGGCTGCGTCCTACGGCTGAGTTCTCAACTGTGGCCCAGAAATATAGACACCCTTGCGGTGCAAGGCCAAATACTCGTCATGTTTCACGTGGAACACCCCCAGGCTAAAACTGCTAAACCATCGGACATCCTGTCCTGCGAACCCTCTGATGTGACGAGGTGCGTCAGGCACCGCACTACTGCTCGGAAATCCGCTGCTATCTACAGGTAGGGCAAGCTCCAACCAGATGGTAGGGCTGTGAAATCGCGATCCCGTGCTCAACTGCTTGCCACAGCTCGGTTGGGATGCGTTATGCGAATTGCCTCGGATGGCGGTTTAGCAATTGCGCGAAACGCAGTAGGTTAGTCGATCAGTGGTCCCTGGCGCCAAATTCCAGGCCCAAGCGGTCACCTCTCACCTCCTGAGGTCAGCTATCCTCGCTCTCCTGGTGATTCTTTCGTTGGACTCGGACGCTGGCAGCTGGGGCGTTCATAGTCACAACTCCTTCCAAAACCTGGATGCACCGACAGTTGCGATGCGATCCCGTCATGTTGGTGGCAGTGAACACCATGCATTCGGATCGTCAGGTGTCCTGATGTAGATGGGCCCGTGTACGCCTCCATTCTGTTTCACGTGAAACAGAAAACAGCTAGGTGCGGCCCCGCGGAAATGGCCATGTCAACGTACGGCGGCAGCATGGCGTAGCCTCCGTCCGGCTGCTAGACGTTCCTTCCGCGGCTCGGTGCCGCTACTTCTAAGGAGAAAGAGGCCACCCGTGCAGGGCTCATACCCCGGAGGTCTGATGCTCCTGGACCATCATCAACGGTCCTGACCAGCAGCACCATTGATGATGATCGAGCGGCATGTCTACGCTGTACTCTTTGGGCGAGGCCGAAGGCCGTTTGGAGTTGGTTGGTGGATTGTGCCGTACCTAGAGCATGTGCTTACGCCCCCGTCAGTGCCCAAGGGAAGATTGGAAAATGCGAGCACCGCCAGCGCCGAAGCGTTTTCTTGTCACTGTGACACGTAACGGCTGCTGTAGCTGTGACCATTCACTAAACTCAGCCGTGTTTCACGTGAAACGGTCGTCGCGTCTCCTGCCGTAACCCCCTCCGATGGTTTTCCGTATTGGGGCGCATCGGGGTGCCGCCTAAGTGACGAGACCCGGAGGTTCAGTGTGTGTAGCACTGGCATGGGCCGTCGCCAAGACGGGGTGTGCATGCTTGCAGGACAGTTGTGATGGGTTACGAGCAGCAGCGCATGCAGCAACTCCCCCAGGGAAACAACTAGCAATAGCACTGACGGCGACACCTAGTCACGGTGCAACGCTGTCCGGTCGGCGTCAGAACCGTGTGACCCTGAGCTTGCGACATGAGGATTGGGCCTGCCTGGTCCGGATGAGTCGGATCGGATCGGCCTAGCGTGGAACCTAGATTCGCTCCGACTGGCCTTGCGTGGATGATGAAGGCAGCATGCACGACACGACTGTGGCAGCGTGGGACGCGGTAGCGTCCCTCTGTTGCCTTGAGTGCAGCCATGCTCGCGGCCACTTCTCCGTACTTGCCTGCCTGCTCGCCACCTAACCTGATCAAGTGGCTTAGTCGACTTTCCATTCATCGCCTGTCGGTTTGTACCTTCCTTGATAGGTGCTGCAAGCCGAGGCGATATCCCGTTGGCGTAGGAATTGCACGCGCGCGACCGTGTCCGCTGGCATCGGTGTACTTGAGATGGCGGGCAGGAATGTGTTTTCGGATCGGTGGCATAGTGCCAGCGACCGCTGCGCTGGCTCTGGTTCTGGTGGTCGTCGCCATCGGCGCGCATGATTCCCCGACGCGATGACTGCCAAGAGGCAATTGTTTCGGCGCGTGGCAATGATAAGACGGTCCCTAGGAGCTGTGAACCGCCGGTGGATAAGCCTGTGGACATTGTTGTGGATATCCTTGTGGATAAGAGCCGGCTGGAGGCGGTCGTCGCGACGGGCGGTGAGCACTGTGAGTGATGGGATGGGCCAGATGCGTAAACGGCACTGGGCGGTACCAGCGCCTGGTTTCACGTGAAACGGCGGCGAGGGGCGGCGAATGCTGCGGGCACAAAGGACGCTAAACCCTAACAAGTAGGAAAACTGTGCTCCAGCCCGTCCTAGGGGGAAACATTGCTAGGCTACTGCAGTCTTTCGCGCGGAGAAAGAGCCCGGGTTGACGGGCACCATAGCGGAGGGGCCCCCGGCGACAGGGGCTGGCTGCAGGTGATTCGCGCCACGTGCTGTGGATAACGGTGTGAATATCAGTGGCATGTACCTGTGGATAACATGTGGATAAAGCGGCTCAATTTCTTCTGGTCGCGTACGGTCACAGCAGGGCCGGCCTCGGAAGATGACGAGGAAGCCTGTAGAGTTTGCAGGGATCAGCTAGCAGTTCGCCCCCGTGGAGGCCCTGGCGTAAAACGTGTCGCACCGTGCTTACTAACCGGCACCGGCTTCCACGAGCGGCACTATTCATGCAGTGCCCGTAAATCCCGGTAATGGCTTCGAGGGGCAAGTACACGGTTGCAGGCCATCATGACTCGCAAGGTCTACTAAGCGGAGTCGGGCGGTAAGTCCCCCATTCCACCCTGTCATGCAGTCGACGACCTGAAATCACCGGACACGCGGAGGTGTCCCAGGTCCTCTGCATATACAGGACCAGTGGAAGTAGCCAGCCCAAAGCCTGATGCGCTCCGGTGTGGAAGGGGGAAGGCCGCCTTATGCAGCTCGTCGTGTTTCTGATCGGTCGACGGCTGGCACTTGTGTACCGCTGCAGGCCACCGCACTCCTGATCGAGGAAGTCGCCCTCGGGGTTCCCCTAATGATTGATATCGCTTTCGGCCATTCGTGTTTCACGTGAAACGACGCACTGCCCCGGTCATACCAAGAGTCCGAACTAGCGCGGCGATAGCGCATCGGGGAGCTACACCCTGGCGCAATTTGGAAACCCAAGTGTCTGCACAAGATTGATGTCGCGACTCCAGCTCGCGGTGCATGTCCTGACCATTCTCCAGCCCACAGTGCATTTTGCGTACTCTATGGATCGAGCCTGCCCGCCTCGCGATGGACTGTGTGTTCACTCGTGTTCGCCCCTGGGGTGGAGCTGACCCCAGTTCCACATCCTGCCCTTACGGCACGATTCGCGCGCTGAGGTCAGCAGGCCGCCTGCACTCCATCGGTGCTGCGGGAGTGGCCACTCGATCCCCGATACTAGGATCGCCATGGCACGGGCAGGGGGGCCGCATGTTCGCCGGTCTAGCTGCCCTCTATCGTTTCATTTGTTGCGCTGCCCTAGTCGCCGCGGTAGAGTCTTGGGCCGCCGAGGCCTAGGCCCCACGGATGCAGCTAAAGTGTGGGAGACACAGATGGCATCCTATGCCGCACTCGTGGCTGGCCAAATTCCCTACTCCCCATACCATCCACGTCCCCGGAGCTGCTTGGAGGGTACGAGATCATGTGTAAGGAGAGGTGATTTCGAAGGAGCAGCGACTGGGCGTAGCAAGTCGGCTGTGAGTGTGTACCGCTCATCGGGTTTCGCACGCACTCTAACTACTATGCGTAGAGCAGTAGGCGTTCCCGCCGCCTTTCGCTTTTGTTTCACGTGAAACGAGCCGCTGGTCGCTAGAAAGGACGAACTACGTCTTCACGAAGAACCAAAACGAGTCTTCTTCGTGAAATCCGACGGAGACGCCAACCGTTGCACGCGAGCGTTTAAGAAGAACGTTGGATTTCTGGTCGACGGGTCTTGCACCTTCTATTAGCCGGAGTGTCCCCAAGTGGGGCGTATAGCCTCCGCTCCTCGGACTAGCGCTTGACAGGTCCGAAAGGAATTGCACGCACCGTACAAGTACATGAGGATCGACCCTGACACCGGAATTGCTCTATCCAGCCGCATAACAACTGGCCATGACTACTTCTGTAGACTCCTAGGCCAGGTTCCATCAGAGAGGCGCGTGGCCGGCAGCAGCGGCTCGCGTTGTGTTTCACGTGAAACAGCCCCATCCCCTGTCTACTTATCTCATAATCGCTCCACCAGCCTAGGACTTCTATTGCTGATGTCAGTTCGTCAGTTGTTCAGTTTCCGGTGACAACCGCCAGAACTCAACCTCATACTGCGTCCAGCACTTAGAGAGAAAAAGAAGTGGCCACCGCCCTCAGGCCGTGACCACTTCTTCCGGTTCTCGTGCCCAATGGGTCACGTCGAACGCTTACGAGAGAACGTCAGAGAACTCCTTCTCGAAAAACTGCTTGGGCTTAGCGCCAATGACGGTGCTCTTTACCTCGCCACCCTGGAACAGGTAAACAGCCGGAATAGACGTAATGCCGTACTCTGCCGCGATAGCAGGGTTGTCGTCGACATTCACCTTCACGACATCCACCTTCTCGCTGTACTCAACCGAGATCTCGTCGAGGATGGGACCCAGTTTGCGGCAGGGACCGCACCACTCAGCCCAGAAGTCGACAATAACCGGCTTGTCAGAGGACAAAACGTCCGTGCTGAAACTTGCATCCGTTACATCTTTAGCGTTGCTCATAACCTTGTCTCTCTCTTCGGGTATCTGGGGGATTAAGCGGGAAGGTCGGCCAGGTAGTGTTCCACATCGATGGCGGCTACGCAGCCGGAGCCGGAGGCTGTAATGGCCTGGCGGTACGTTGGATCCACTACATCGCCGGCGGCGAAGACGCCGGGAATGCTGGTCTTGGAGCTGCGCCCCTGGACGGCAATAGTTCCCTCGGGCGTAAGGTCGAGGACATCCTTGACCAGGTCAGTTCGTGGATCGTTTCCGATCGCAACAAAGACACCGGTGACAGCCAAGTTCGAAACGGTGCCGTCGATGAGGTTCCTCAACGTCAGCCCTGTTACTTTCTCTCCACCCAGAACGTCCTCAACGGTGCTGTTCCAGATAAAATTGATCTTCTCGTGCGCGAGGGCCCGGTCGGCCATGATTTTTGAGGCTTTCAGCGAGTCGCGGCGATGGACAACCGTAACCGATTTCGCGAACTTGGTAAGGAAGAGCGCCTCCTCCATGGCAGAATCACCGCCACCAATGACCGCGATGTCCTGGTCCTTGAAAAAGAAACCGTCACAGGTTGCACACCAGCTGACCCCGTGGCCGGAGAGCCGCTTCTCGTTGGGAAGACCGAGCTCACGGTAGGCAGAACCGGTAGAAAGGATCACGGATTTTGCCTGGAAGCTCTCGCCGGTGGCGATCGTCACCGTCTTAACGGGACCCGCAAGGTCAAGAGCTGTGACATCCTCGAACTGGATCTCAGTGCCAAAGCGTGCGGCCTGCTTTTCGAAGTTCTCCATCAAGTCCGGACCCATGATTCCCTCTGGGAACCCCGGGTAGTTCTCCACCTCAGTGGTGTTCATCAACTCACCGCCGGCAGTAACCGAACCGGCCAGCAGCAGGGGCTTGAGGTTGGCACGGGCGGTGTAGACAGCTGCCGTGTATCCTGCAGGGCCCGAGCCGACAATGATGACATCACGTACTTCGGATGCGGTGTTTTCTGCGATGGTCACTGAACGGTGAACCTCTTCCTTATTTGACGTGCCTCCCCTCGGAGGCCGGCCACATGGCACAACTGTTACCTGATGCTGAATATTCCGGGGCGCCCTGATGCGTAGCCCACAGGCGGCCGGCGGAAAGCGGCTGCCCCAGGCGCCCTTCCAAGGTTACAGTCCGGCGAAGGCAGCATCTCCCTTTGCCTTGTGCAAGCAGCGGTGCGGTGGTGTCGACTCCCCTGCCGGAACAAGGCTAAGTTGCCGGCCCGCCGCATCGGAGCAAGTCCAAGTGGAACTTTGTCCTACTGAACCCTGATCTCAGCGAGGCGGATACCGAAGCCGTAACGTGTCTTCGGAGCTGCAAGGCGTGGAAGCGAGTTGATGGATACAATCACGTATTCCGCCTCAACGGGCTCCGCCAGCGGCATGGTGAGGTCGGTGGACGTAAAGCTGTTCGTCCCAACCGCTTTTGCCCCATCCAAAGCAGGACGGTCATTGGTGTAAACGGTGATATTGCCGCCCGAACCGCCCAGCTGTGAGAGCGTGATTGACGATACCTTCGCAGGCTTCTCGAGCTTTACCACCAGGGGGACTCCCTGCGGTGCAAGGCCACCCCAGTTCTCGGTGGCAAACTCCATGTCCGACCAGTAGCTGGCCGCGTTGCCGTCGTATGCCTTGACCAGGTCGCCGTCGAAGGTCGCAGCGAAATCGAAGTTGCCCTGCCGGCTGATGCTTTCAATGGCCGGCGGAGCCGCGGGCGGCGCTGAGGTGGGCGCCTGGGTTGCCGCGGGAGTCTGGGCCGCAGCACTGCCGTCCGTTGCAGGCGCGGTGGGAACAGCCTGGGGCTGTGATGAGAAGAGGCTGCCCAGATTGGTCACGGCGAAGACAAGCCCGGCAATCAGCACCACAGCAAGAAGTCCGCCGACAAGCCACCGCATGGACCTGGGCTCCCGGGCCGGCTCGTCGTCGTTATCGTCGTCAAAGCCGGACTGCCCAGGGAAGGAAGACGCGGCAGCAGCGGGCGCCGCCGAGCGTGCAAAAACGGAAGATGTCTTCTTCTTCCCGGCCTGCTGTTCGTTCTCCGCGGGCGCGGCCTCGGCAGGCTGGTCTTCGGCGTAGGCATAGTCGTCGTCCGACCACAGGGAAACCTTCGGCTTGCTGCCCGGAGCTCCTTCCCCAGGGCTGGTTGCGCTTGAACCGGAAACTGCACCGCGGTCACCCTGGCTTACGCTCCCGCCGTGGTGATCGGACTGCCCACCAGGACGGCTGCCGGCGGCGGGGCGGGATTCCGGCCCCGCACTCGCGGCGGCAGCGCCCGGTGCGCTGGCCCCCGCAGCGCCAGCCCCTGCCGCAGCAGCCCCTGCGGCAGCAGACGCACCAGCGGACGGGCCACGTCCGGAAGAAGGAGCCGCAGCCGGCCGTGCAGGGGACTTCGGCGGCACGGCGGGTGCCGGGCGGTAGGGATCAACCTGGCTGGGGTGCGTATCGGAGTAGTTAATGTAGCCGGCCTCGACGTGGTCCTCATCGTCGTAGGGTTCCGGCTCACGTGACCTGGGCTGGCCGAAGATCTCGCTTCCCAAGGTGTCCGTGAAGAACGGTTCCACGTAGGGAGGATTGGACGCGACCACCAGGTCCAGCAGATCCGCAGCAGATGTGTGGTTGGTGATGAGGTAGGTGGCAGCCTCGGTCATGCCAAGGTCCAGCACCTGAACGGTGCCCGGACGTTCACCCGTGGCAACTTCCCGGGCGCTTTGCGCAACCTGTTCCGTGTTTCCGGGTCCAGCCACCAGGATACTGACGGGACGGTTCAGGACCTGGTCCACACCGTCCAGCACCAGATCGTGGTCATGCGAGGCCAATACAGTGGCTGTGACCTTGTAACGGCCGCCCAGTACTGATCCGACATCGATCGGGTTGGACACGTGTTCCTCCTAGACTGTCCGGGATTGCCGGCTTGGATGATGCAACCGCCGTCCAGGAGCCCGCCGGGCGGCTGACCCCTGAATGCAACTACCCCTGTACCTTTTCGATCCTAGCCGATTGCGTCCCCTCCGCCTTGGAACAAGACAGCCTGAAACGCTTCCGGGATCACTTTTTACGGGGTCTCCGGCGCTTGAAATAAGGGTTCTCGCCGGCCTTCCCCTGGAAGGTCCGGCGTCCGGGCAGCGGGATCTGATCGCGGAGGAAGCCGCCCCGTGCGGTGCTCGGCTGGTCCTCGCCGGGAAGGTAGCCGCCGTCGGTGGAATCCGGTGCGCCGCCGTCGCGCAGTTGCCGCCGGCGGGTGGCGTGCTCGGGAACATCCCGCTCGGGAGCCGGGCCGGCCCTGAAGGAGACTGCGTCAAACTCGCCGGAAATCCGGGGAATGAGCCCCGTATCCACCGAAGTGGTGGCACGTTCCGGCGCAGCCCTCCGGCGCTCCCCGGAAGCAGTCCCGGAGGCAGCTCCCGGCGTCCCCTCGGACGGGGCACCGTCCGGGGAGTCCGACGGCGGGGTCCCGCCTTCTGCAGAAGGCTCAGGCGGCCCGCCGCGGCCGAGGCGTCCCAGCAGTGGCCGCAGGAGGTCGCGCAGCTCAGCGACGCGGAACAGTTTGAGCAGCAGGAAGTAGACGGCCAGCATGACCGGGCCCACCACGATGACGGTGACCAGCGCTGTGATCCGGTTCTGCCAGGCAAAACCGTTGGGGTTGTAGCTGCCCATGAGCCAGAGGGCGCCCGCGGCGGCGATGGCTGAACCGAGCGCGGCGTATCCCATGCGGATGTAGGAGTTGACGATCCGGGCCCCGTCCAGGTGCCCCAGGAGACGCCTCAGGAAGTAGGCGCTGATGACCACGGAGAGGATATTGCCCACCATGTACAGGACCGCGATGGCGTAGATGATCTGGGTGACGGGCAGGAACTGGATGGCGAACGCTCCGGCCACGTAGACAAACGCCAGGAGCAGCTGGATGTAGAAGGGCGTCCGGGCATCCTCATTCGCGTAGAACACGCGGGACATCATGAAGTTGGCGCTCATGAACGGTGTACTGAGGGCCAGGATGGTCAGCGTTTGGGCCAGCATGACGCCGTCCTGCCGCAGGCCGCCGGAGAAGAACATGCCAAGGGGGCCGGCAAGGGCAAAGAGGGCCAGCGCCCCGAACACCGTGGCGACCGCCATGGTCCGGAGGCCGTGCGAGAGAGCATCGCGCAGCTCATCCCGGTTGCCGTCCTGCGAGGCCCGCGTCATCCGGTTAAACAGGACGGTGGCCAGGGACAGGGCAATGATGGAGTGCGGCAGGAGGTACAGCTGGCTGGCCACCTCCAGCACCGCGTTGCCGGGCAGCATGTTCGCGGCAGGGTCGCCGGCCTGCTGCAGCCGGATGCGTTCCGCACCGGGGATGGTGGCGATGCGCATGACGTACAGGAAGGCGAGTTGCCCGACGGCGGCAGTCAGCAGCGTCCATACGCTCAGCCTGGCGGCCTGGCCCAGTCCCACTCCCCGCCAGCCAAACCGTGGCCGCAGGCCCAGCCTGAGCCGGATGACCGGGATCATCAGGATGGCGGTCTGGGACACCACTCCGATGGTGGAGAATCCGGCAACCAGCAGCGTTTGGGTGTCTCCCCAGTTGTCCAAAGTATGCGGATTTACTTCATTCGCACCGAAGATCCAGATGAACATGCCAAGGCCGGCGATGGCCACTATGTTGTTCAGGATGGGAGCCCACATGGCAGGACCGAAGGCACCATTGGCATTCAGGACCTGTGTGAGCAGGGCATACAGGCCATAGAAGAAGATCTGCGGCAGGCACCAGAACGCGAAGGTGACGGCCAGCGCCTTCTGGGTGGGTGTGTATCCCTGCGTGGTCAGCTCAATGACCCAGGGTGCGGCCAACGTCACCAGCGCCGTCAGGCCCAGCAGGAGCAGCACTGCCAGCGTCAGCAGCCGGCTGATGTAGTCCGCTCCCCTGTCCGGAGCCTTGCTTGCCTTGATGATTTGCGGAACCAGGACGGCATTGAACACACCGCCTGCCACCAGCAGGAAGATCAGGTTGGGCAGGTTGTTGGCGTTGATGAAGGTGTCATTGACCGTGGAGCCGAGGCCGAGGGCTGTGCCGAGCATCCAGGTCTTGCCGAACCCGAGGAACCGGGAGACGAGCGTCCCGGCAGCCATGATGGCGCTGGAACGGGTTTCGCTGGCAGCGACTGCGCCGGGGGTGCCCTCTGTGACGGCCGGTTCGGGGGGAACGCCGTCCGGCACGGCGTCGCCCGCATCACCTGGGCGTCCGGCTTTATCGGAAGGGAAGTTGGTAGCTGACATCGAGTTCATCGTCTCACCCGTGGGCGGTTATTGCCGCAACGGGAGCGCCGGGAGTGCAGCCCTAAAGGTGCCCTGGCAGGACCTCGCGGGCCAGATCGGCGATCCGGCGCTCATTGGGGAAGGAAAGCTTACGTGCCAGCTCCTGGATGGGAACCCAGGCAACGTCCACGGCTTCCTGGTCGGGATCGTTCTCGATGGTCAGCTCGCCGCCCGTAGCCCGGAGGAGGTAATGATGGACGGTTTTGTGGACCCGATGGCCGCTCACGGTGAACCAGTAGTCGATGCTGCCCAGCGGCGCCAGGATGTCCCCTTCGATACCGGTTTCCTCGGCGATTTCCCGGACCGCTGCCTGCTCGTTGTTTTCCTTGCCCTCGGGATGGCCCTTGGGAAGGCACCACTCCAAACGTCCCCCGCGGTTTAGGCGGGCGATGATCGCAACCCTCAACTCGGCGTCGGACGTGTCCACCACCACGCCGCCGGCGGAGACTTCCTCCACCGTAGGCAGCGAGGCCGGCGCCGCATGCTGGGCAGGCGCAACGTGCGCACCGATTGCCGACGGCAACGGTGCGTTTGTCCTCCTGCCTGGAGCGCTCGGTACTGGATGGGCCATGGAGTCCACTCTAACGACTGTTGCCCGTTCGTGATGACCGGAACATGACACCAACATGGACGGCATATGACGCACTTTCCCGCGGGTGGAGGGTTTCCCCCGGATCTTGACCGTATTTTGGCCTGCCGACGCGCTGGTTTCTGACAAGCTTAAGTAACTATGGCGCACGCACATCACAAGACAGATTCCCCAACCGTCGACTTCCAGGTGGACCCGGTGGTCCTGGAGCTCGGCCAGCGCTTCGTGGACGCCGGCCACGAACTCTCGCTGGTGGGTGGGCCGGTGCGGGACCTGTTCCTGGGCAGGACCTCCCCTGACCTCGACTTCACCACCGACGCGACGCCGGACCAAACGGTGGCGTTGATCAAGAAGTGGGCGGACAACTACTGGGAGATCGGCCGCGCGTTCGGGACCATCGGCATGCGCAAGGCAGGTTTCCAGATTGAAGTCACCACCTACCGCGCAGAGGCCTACGATCCCGATTCCCGCAAGCCCGTGGTGGCGTTCGGTTCGTCGTTGACAGATGACCTGCTCCGGCGGGACTTCACCATCAACGCCATGGCCCTGAAGCTGCCGTCCCTGGAACTGGTGGATCCGTTCGGCGGCGTGCGGGACCTCCACGCCTCCGTGCTGGCCACCCCCGGGGCCCCCGAGCTCTCCTTCTCCGACGACCCGCTGAGGATGATGCGCGCCGCACGGTTCGCGGCGCAGCTGGGAGTCTCCGTCCACCCGGACGTCCATAAAGCGATGACGGACATGGCCGAACGCATCACCATCATTTCCGCGGAACGGGTGCGGGACGAACTGGTCAAGCTCATCTGCGGCGCCCAGCCGCGGGCAGGCGTGGATCTGCTGGTGGACACCGGCCTCGCCGAATTCGTGCTGCCGGAAGTCTCGGCGCTGCGCCTGGAATCGGATGAACACCACCGGCACAAGGATGTGTACCAGCATTCGCTGCAGGTGCTGGAACAGGCGGCGCAGTTGGAAACGGATGCGGAGGGTCCGGTGCCCGGGCCGGATTTCGTGCTGCGTTTCGCAGCATTAATGCACGACGTCGGCAAGCCGGCTACGCGCCGCTTCGAACCGGGCGGCGCGGTGAGCTTCCGCCATCACGACATGGTGGGGGCCAAGCTCACCTCCAAGCGGATGAAGGCGCTGCGCTTCGATAACGACACCACCAAGGCAGTGGCCCGGTTGGTGGAGCTGCATATGCGCTTCTACGGCTACGGGGAGGCCGGCTGGAGCGATTCGGCCGTCCGCCGCTACGTGACCGACGCCGGCCCGCTGCTGGAACGGCTGCACCGGCTCACCCGCTCGGACGTCACCACCCGGAACCAGCGGAAGGCTGAACGCCTGGCCTTCGCCTATGACGACCTTGAAGCCCGGATCGCCGCGCTGCGTGAACAGGAATCCCTGGACGCTGTACGTCCCGATCTTGACGGCGCCCGGATCATGGCCCTGCTGGACCTCAAACCCGGGCCCGTAGTGGGCCGCGCCTACAAGTTCCTGCTGAACGAGCGGATGGAGAACGGTCCTTTGCCCGCTGAGGAAGCGGAGGCGAGGCTGCTCCGCTGGTGGGCGGAACAGCCTGAATCTGCACCTGCCGAAGCCGGGGCTGGAACCGCTGCTGCCGGCGTCGACCTTTCTTCCGAGGAGTCCAAGTGACCAACCCTGCCTTTGCCCCCCGGCCCCAGCTCTGGATCCTCCGCCACGGTGAGACGGAATGGTCCAAGAGCGGGCAGTACACCGGACTCACTGACCTGCCCCTTACCGTGGAAGGCGAGCAGCAGGCGGTGGAGGCCCGGAAGGTCCTGGACCCTGTGGACTTCGACCTGGTGCTGACCTCCCCCCTGCGCAGGGCACGGCGGACTGCCGAACTGGCGGGCTTCCCCGACGCCCTGCATGAGCCGCTCGCCGTGGAGTGGAATTACGGGGACTATGAAGGCATCAGTTCGGACCTGATCCGGAAGGACAACCCGGATTACCTGATCTGGACCCATGGCGTGCCCAACGGGGAAACGCTGGACGAAGTGGCGGCCAGGGCGGACAAGATCATTGGCCGTGTCCTGGAGTCGGGCATGGACAATGTCCTGATCGTGGCCCACGGACATTTCTCCAGGATCCTCACCGCCCGCTGGCTGGAACTGCCTCCCACCGAGGGGCGGCACTTCATTTTGGGCACCGCAAAAGTGTGCACCCTCGGTTGGGACAAGAGGACTCCCGCTATTCTCCGCTGGGGCCTTTAAAAGGTATTTGTTCTTTCTGCAAGATACTTTTAACGAAAAGGTAGCCACGAACTTCATTTATGGTGTATTTTTATTCCTGACCCCAGAGCGTTCCTGCCGGGGTCGTGGCGCACGTTGCCGGTCCGGTTTACCGGATGGCAGCGGCAGAGCGGAAAAGGAGGTTGGGAAAATGATTACTTTGACTAGCGGACGGAAGACGATTGTCACCGCCGGCCCGGCCTCTGATGCTTTTGCGCTCCCCTTTGCGGAGCTCGCAAACTCCTAGCCTTCGCCCTTCCTGCCGGTGTTAGCCGGTAGTTTGGCTATGGCTGCTTGAGTTCGCTCCTGGCCGCCAGCGACGGTACGGCCCCGGAATCAGGCCATCGCCTGGCTGGTTCTTTTTCGGCCGGCATCTTTGCGCAAATTCCTCCTAATCAGGGCATTGCTCCCGGAATTGGCTGTTGCTGGTTTGCCCGGGTTTCATTGCCTGTATTTGTGCGCCTAAAGCGGGCGTAAATCCTTTATGCCCTTTATGCGGTATTGCCCTGCCTGAATCTGCCCTTAATCCACGATGTGTGGAGGGGCTTAATTGCCGCGCCCAGTTTGCGGGCCAGCCAGTCCCCGAAGGAGGTGACCCACATGATAAAGAAGCTCCAGCGATTTCTCTTCCGTGTAACCGCGGGAGGCAGCAGCCGGCGCCACTTCAACCGCCCCCTGCTGGAGAAGCAGCGCGAGGACGTGTTCGCACTGATGCACCAGCAGATGGGCGGCATGCGCTGACCGCAGGCGTTCACAGGAGATCCGATGAAGCACCCGATTCAGGCCAGGGAGCCCGCGCATAGACTCGCGGGCTCCCTGGCACCACCTTTCCTGGTTGTCCGGCGGCGGTAAGCTCGATTCCATGCAGGAGACCCAGCCGCCGGAGCACCACGGCCGGTCACGCCTGGTAGTGCCGAGCCGCAGTGATGTCCTGCTGCGGAACTTCACGGAACTCGTTGGCGGGCCCCTCGGAGCGAAGGCCGCGCCCGGCGTCGTCTCCCCCGGCGTTTTCACGGTGGAACGGGTCCTTGTCATCCTCACCGTTACGGCTGCCCTGCTCGGAATCCTCCTCAAGGGCTACTGCCGCGCCAACGGCTGGGACTCCCCTACGCAGTTCTACGCCACCTGCTATTCGGACTTCCCGGAAGTCTTCCGCAGCCGCGGCCTGGCGGAGGGCACCTTCCCCATCCTGGGCGGGCAGTTTGAATATCCGGTACTGATCGCCCTGATCGCAGGAGTGACGGCCTGGCTGGTTCCCGGAACCGGCCTGTCCGATGACCGGGTCCTGGCTTATTTCGACATCAATGCTGCGCTCCTGGCCGCTGTCACCGTGGTTGCCGTCCTTGCCACCGCCCGAATGAGCACCAGGCGCCCGTGGGATGCCGCCATGGTAGCCCTGGCTCCGGGCATCGTCCTGGCCGGTACCATCAACTGGGATCTCTGGGCCGTGGCCCTGCTGGCCGTGGGCATGTACTTCTTCGCCCGGGAACGGCTGGTTCCGGCCGGCATCTTCATCGGCCTTGCAGTATCAGCAAACTTGTATCCGTTGCTGATCCTGGCGGCCATGTTCCTGCTTGCCCTGCGGACCGGCCGCTTCCGGCCGCTGCTGAAGACGACGGCAGCGGCCGCTGCCGCATGGTTGGCAGCCAACCTGCCGTTCGCCGTCGCCAATCCTGCAGGCTGGCTCCACTTCTTCCAGTTTTCAGCAGACCGGGATGCCGGCTACGGCTCTCCCTGGTTCGCCTACAACCTGCTGCTGGACAGGTTGCGCGGACAGGAGCTCAGCGCCGGTGCCGTGGACGTGCTCTCCCTGGGTTTCTTTGCCGTCTCCTGTGCCCTCATTGCACTGGTTGCCCTCACTGCCCCTCGCCGCCCGCGCCTCGCGCAGCTGGCTTTCCTGATCGTGGCGGCCTTCATCCTGACCAACAAGGTCTATTCACCACAGTTTGTTGTCTGGCTGGTGCCGCTCCTGGCACTTGCGCGGCCGCGGTGGCGGGACTTCCTGGTCTGGCAGGGAGTCGAAGGCCTGCACTGGGCCGCCGTCTGGATGTACCTTGGACAAGTGACCAGCGCAGGCTCCTCCCAGCACAACCTGGATATGCCGTATTACGTCCTGGCCGTGGCGGCCCACATGGCCGCGGTCGCCTACCTGATGGCGCGGGTGACGTGGGATATTTACGACCCCACCTACGATCCCATCCGGAGGCACCACCTGGACGATCCCCACGGCGGACCCTTCAACGGCGCCCCCGACAGGTTTCGCCTGCATCCGCGGCGCAGTGCCGGCTCCACCGTCCCGGGAAAGGTCTCATCCAATGCCTGACGCAACAGTGGTGGGTGCGGGCCCCAACGGGCTGGCGGCTGCAGTGGTGATGGCACGGGCAGGGCTTTCCGTCGAAGTCTTCGAGGCTGCGGCGACCATTGGCGGGGGTACCCGCACGGTGGAACTGATGCAGCCGGAACATTTCCACGACGTCTGCTCTGCAGTGCACCCCATGGCCCTGGCATCACCGTTCTTCAGGGCGTTCGAGCTCTCACGCCGCGTGGACCTCGTTTCGCCCGATCTCTCCTACGGTTCGCCGCTGGACGGCGGACGTTCCGCCCTTGCCTACAAGTCACTCGACCGGACTGCCGCCGGGCTGGGACGGGACGGTGCAGCGTACCGGCGCCTGATGCAGCCACTGGTGAGGAACATCGACGACGTCATGGACTTCACGCAGAACCAGCTCTTCCGTATCCCCCGGAATCCCCTGGCAGCCGGAATTTTCGGGGCACGCACCGTGGAACAGGGCTCTGGTCTGTGGAACCTGCGGTTCAAGGACCAGCTCGCACCTGCCCTGCTCAGTGGGGTGGCCGCACACGCCATTTCCCACCTGCCGTCCCTGGCAGCGTCCGGGGCAGGGCTGATGCTGGGTGCACTGGGGCACGCCCAAGGGTGGCCCATACCCCTGGGCGGTTCCGCCGCAATCGCCGCCGCCCTGGCAAAGGATATCGAGGCGCATGGCGGGGTCATCCACACCAACACTCCGATAAACCGCTTGTCCGATCTCCCGCCCGCGCGTGCCACCCTGCTCGACGTTGCTCCGCGGGGACTGCTGAACATGGCCGGAGATTCCCTGCCGGACCGGTACCGGAAGTCCCTGGAGTCCTTCCGCTACGGGAACGGCTCATGCAAGGTGGACTTCATCCTCTCCGGCCCTGTGCCGTGGGCTGCCGCAGAACTGACGGATGCCGGGACGGTCCATGTGGGCGGGACCCGGGCCGAACTGGCACACTCCGAAAATGAAGTCAGCGCCGGTCGGCACCCCGAACAGCCCTACGTGCTGGTGGCCCAGCCATCCCGGTTCGACTCAGGCCGCGCCCCCGCCGGACGCCACACGCTCTGGACGTACTGCCATGTTCCAGCCGGTTCAACCAAGGACATGACGGAAGCGATCACGGCGCAGCTGGAGCGGTTTGCCCCCGGATTCCGCGACCTCGTGCTGGACACGAATGTGGTCACGGCCGCCCAACTCGAGGATTACAACCGGAACTACATAGGGGGCGACTTCAGCGTCGGCGTGATGGATATGCGCGGCCTCGTCCAGCGCCCAGTGGTGTCCCGCCATCCATGGCGGACTCCCCTGCCGGGCGTCTACCTCTGTTCCTCCGCTACCCCTCCCGGCCCCGGAGTGACCGGCATGCCCGGATACCATGCGGCAACATATGCACTAAAAGACATATTCGGGCAGGCCCTTCCCCCGCTTGGCGTCACCGCGTCCTGACCTGACCTTTGCTGGCCGGCGCCGTAAATGGCGCGGCAACACCAAGTGGGCGGGGGATAATGGCCGAATGGGGAAAATATCACAACTTTCTGTTGCCATAGCTGCGCTCATCCTGGGGACCTCCCTGGTGGCGTGCGATGACGGCAGGAGCGGCGCTGAAGCCGCGGCACAACAGTTCGCCACCGCAGTTTCTGCCCTGGACGTGGGGCCTGTGGCGTTCGACGGCAAGGATGCCGCAGTTGCCAATGACCAGCTCAAGAACGTCTTCGCGGCACTGGAACCACAAAAGCCGGCCGTGGACGCCGGAGAGGTGACGCTGGAGGGGGACAACGCATCCGCACCGCTCGACTACACCTGGAAGTTCGGCGAGGCGGAATGGAAGTACACGGTCCAGGCAAAGTTCCGGAAGTCCGGTGACAAGTGGCTGACAGTGTGGGATCCGGCCACACTGGTTCCGGGACTCGCGGACAGTGAAATCCTCACCAAGGGCTCCCAGTCTCCCCCGCGGGCGGACATTCTCGGTGCCGGGGATGTCCCGCTGGTCACGTACCGTCCGGTGGTGAATGTGGGAATCGACAAACCGCAGTTGGGCGACGCCGATCCTGCGGACGCCGCCACCAAACTCGCCACCCTCGTAGGGGTTGACCCGGCCGGCTACGCCCAGCAGGTCAAGGCCTCCGGTGCGGAAGCTTTTGTTTCCGCCATCACGCTGCGGGAAGAAGGGCGTACCATCACCAACGAGCAGATCGCGGCAATTCCGGGCGCGCGCGCCATTCCGGCTTCCGTTCCCCTCGCGCCGAGCAGAACCTTTGCCCGCGCTGTCCTGGGTACTGTCGGCGAGGCGACAGCCGAGCAGATAGAAGCCTCCGAAGGTGCCCTGACTGCTGGCGACGTGACCGGCATCGGCGGCCTGCAGCAGCAGTATGACGAGCAGCTCAGGGGGACGGACGCCGTCGTCATCCGTGCCCAGCGGGCCGACCTGACCCGCGAACAGATCCAGTCCGCGGCAACCGACCCGCGTCGGGTGCTCTTTGAAGTGGCGCCCACGCCCGGGACGCCGCTGAAGACAACCATCGATCCCAACCTGCAGTCCCTGGCGGAGACTACCCTGGCGGACGTGGGTCCGGCCTCCGCCATTGTGGCACTTCGGCCGTCCAGCGGCGCCGTCCTTGCTGTGGCGTCCGGCCCGGGAAGCAACGGCTACAACACGGCGATGCTGGGCCAGTACGCGCCTGGCTCGATCTTCAAAATGGTGGACTCGCTGGCCATGTTCCGCAATGGCCTCACGCCTGACTCGAAGGTTGAATGCCCGCCCACGCTCACGGTTGACGGACGGACCTTCAAGAACGCCGAGGGCTACCCTGAGGGCTCGCTCGGCTCCGTCAGCCTGCGCGACGCCTTTGCGCACTCCTGCAACACTGCGTTCATCGCGGCCCGGGACACCGTGTCACAGGGGCAGCTCGAGGCCGCGGCCCTTGCCATGGGCATCGCTGTGGAAGCACCGTCGCTTGGTGCCGAAGCATTCCTGGGTTCGGTTCCCGGTGAGGCAACGGGAACGGAGCACGCTGCCTCCATGATCGGGCAGGGGAAGGTGCTGCTCTCGCCTTTGGCCGCCGCCATGATGGCCGGTTCCGTGGCGAAGGGAGCGCCAGTGTCACCCCAGCTGGTCCTTAATCCCGACGGCGGCGCTGCCGCTGCCGGGACCACGAGCGGTTCCGCTGCGCCCTCCGCACAGCCTTCCGCCACGGCGACGGCGGAGGCACCCGCCGCTGCTTCCGGTGAACCCATCACCGCCGCAGAGGCCGCCTCACTGGCGGACATGATGAGGGCAGTGGTGACCTCAGGCCACGCGGGCTTCCTTTCCAGCGTTCCCGGGGCTCCGGTAGGGGCGAAAACGGGCACGGCCGAGTTCGGCGATGAGAACCCGCCCAAGACCCATGCGTGGATCGTGGCCGTGCACGGTGATCTCGCTGTCGCCGTCTTTGTGGAGGACGGCGGCCTGGGTGCCACCACCTCGGGGCCGCTGCTGAAGGAGTTCCTCACCGCTGCCGGCTAAAACTCGGATGGGCGTGCCGTGGGAAGATGGAATGCGTGGCCCATATTGACGTTTCCGGTATCGATTACTTCCTTTCCGACGGCACGCAGCTGCTCAACGGGGTGACCTTCAAGGTTCCGGACGGTACCAAGACGGCACTGATCGGCCCGAACGGCACAGGCAAGACCACGCTTTTCCGGATCATCGCGGGGGACCTGGTGCCGGATGAGGGCGTCATTGGGCGTTCCGGAAACATGGGCATCATGCGGCAGTTCGTGGGCCAGGTGCGTGACGGGTCCACGGTCCGGGACCTCCTGGTCTCTGCGGCCCCTCCTGCCCTTGCCGCGGCCGCGCGGGAGGTGGACGACGCCGAGCTTGCCATGGTGGAGTACGACGACGAGCCAAGCCAGATGCGCTACGCCCAGGCCATCGTGGACTGGGGAGACGCGGGCGGTTACGACGTCGAGACCGTCTGGGACGAGGTGTGCATGGCCGCGCTGGGACTCCCCTTCGACCGCGCGCAGCACCGCCCGGCGTCGAGCCTTTCCGGTGGCGAGCAGAAACGCCTGGTGCTTGAAGCGCTCTTTGCCGGACCGGACGAGCTGCTGCTGCTGGATGAGCCGGACAACTATCTGGACGTGCCCGGCAAGCGCTGGCTGGAGGACAAGCTGAATGAGTCCAAAAAGACGGTCTTTTTCATCAGCCACGACCGGGAACTGCTGAACAACGCCGCGGGGCGCATTGTCACACTGGAGCCCGGCATCAACGGGGCCGGGGCGTGGGTCCACGGCGGCGGCTTTGGTTCCTACGTGGAGGCGCGGGCGGACCGGAACGCCCGGTTCGAAGAACTCCGCAAACGCTGGGACGAGGAGCATGTCAAGCTCAAGGAACTCGTCAACATGTACAAAAACAAGGCGGCGTTCCGCTCCGACATGGCAAACCGGTACCACGCCGCCCAGACCAGGCTGGCGAAGTTCCTGGAGATCGGCCCGCCCGAGGCGCTGCCCATCGAACAGAACGTGCAGATGCGGCTCAAGGGCGGGCGGACCGCCAAGCGTGCCATCGTTGCGGAGCAGCTGGAACTGACGGGGCTGATGAAGCCGTTCTCCACGGAGGTGTGGTTCGGCGACCGCGTAGGTGTCCTGGGATCCAACGGCTCAGGCAAGTCACACTTCCTTCGGCTGCTGGCCACCGGCGGCACTGATCCCGAGCGGGAGCACCTGCCCGTGTCCGATGTGGAGATTGCCGAGGTGCCGCACGAAGGCACGGTGAAGCTTGGCGCCCGTATCCGGCCCGGCTTTTTTGCCCAGACCCATGTCCGGCCGGACCTGCTGGGCAAGACTCTGCTGGAGATCCTGCACCGCGGGGATGAGCACCGTTCCGGGCTTGGCCGCGAAGCCGCCGCCGGGGCACTGGACGGTTACGGGCTGGCCGGGCAGTCGGAGCAGAAGTATGAATCCCTCTCCGGCGGCCAGCAGGCCCGGTTCCAGATCCTGCTGCTGCAGCTGTCCGGTGCCACCCTGCTGCTGCTGGATGAGCCCACGGACAACCTGGACCTCCACTCCGCCGAGGCGCTGGAACGCGCCATCGACCACTTCGAGGGCACCGTCCTGGCGGTGACGCACGACCGCTGGTTCGCGCGCACCTTCGACCGCTTTCTGGTGTTCGGAGCCGATGGCAAAGTCTACGAATCCGCCGAGCCTGTCTGGGACGAGAAGCGGGTGGAGCGCGCCCGCTGACGTTTTTCTGATCAAATGATCAAGCGCTGCTATCATTTGATCATGAAGACGGATGAGCGGCACCGCACCATTGCGGAGATGCTGCGGAAACGCTCCGAGGTCAGCGTCGACGAGCTCATCCTCGTCTGCGATGCGTCCGGGGCTACGATCCGGCGCGACCTTGAAGTCCTGGCCGCCAATGGGGTCCTTCGGCGCATCCACGGCGGAGCCAGGAGCCTGATCAAGCAGGGCGCGAATCCGGGTTACGGCCAGCGCGAGCTGGAGGACCAGGACGTCAAGAAACGGATCGCGGCGGCAGTTGCAAGACTTTTCCGGGACGGCGAACACGTCTGGCTGGACAGCGGCACTACGGCAACGGAGGTGGCCCGTGCGGTGGCTGGCAGGGAGCTGACGGTGATGCCCATGTCGTTGCGGGCACTCAACGCTGCAGCCGCGGAGGAGGGCGGTGCGGGGGTGCGGCCGTCGCTCCTTTTGCCCGGCGGAAGCCTGGTCCCCGGGGAACTGTGCTTCCGCGGCCCGCTGGCAGAGTCCAACATCAGGTCCCTGCGTTTTGACACTGCTGTTGTTACGCCGTGCGCTGTGGACTTCAAAGACGGGCTGTTGGCCCATGACCTGGAGGATGCTGCGGTAAAGCGCGCAGGCCTCGAAGCAGGTGCACGGGTGGTGCTGGCAGCAGCCGCGGCAAAGTGGCACGCACAGGCAAGGGTACTTGTGGCAGGCCTGGAGCGGGTGGATGTGATGGTGACGGACAAAGAATTCAGCGCAGAAGAACGCGCACAACTCGATAAATACTCAGTGGAAGTAGTGAATGTATGAGCCTGAATACCGGTACGCCATCCGAAGCGGGATTGAAGGCGGCAGCGGTGGCCACGTTCGTGGTCTTTGGTATCAACGGCCTGGTCTTCGCCAGCTGGGCTGCACGAATTCCCGCGGTGACCGAAACACTTCAGATCACCTCAGGCCAGATGGGGACGCTCCTGCTGTGCACTGCCGTGGGTTCGCTGCTCGCCCTGCCCACGGCCGGCCTGGTGGTTGGCCGTCTGGGGACCGCCAATACCGTCCGCCTAGGCGGGCTGCTGGCTGCCGCGGCGGGCGTGGGCATCGCCCTGTCGCTGTCCATCGCTTCGATTCCCGGTACGGCAATCTCCCTCTTCTTCTTCGGCATTGCCATTGGCCTGTGGGACGTGTCCCAGAACATTGAAGGGGCCGATGTTGAACACAAGATGCGGCGTACCATCATGCCGCAGTTCCACGCAGCATTCAGTGGCGGCGCCTTCGTGGGTGCGCTCATCGGTGCGGGTCTTTCAAACCTGGGCGTGGACCTGCCGGTACACCTCCTGGTCATCGTTGGCATCGTCGTTGTGGTCACCATGATCGCGCCCCGCTACTTCCTGCCCCATATTTCAACCGCCACTCCCGCTGGCGAAGCGAAGCCGGCCAAGGGACCCTCCGCGTGGCGGGACAGCCGCACGCTGCTCATCGGCGTTGTGGTGCTCGGAGCCACCCTGACGGAGGGCGCCGGCAACGACTGGATTGCCAAGGCCTCGGTCGACGGACTCGGAACCTCCGAGTCCACGGGGGCCCTGATGTTTGCGCTCTTCGTCCTGGCCATGACCGCCATGCGGTTCTTCGGAGGCCAGGTCATTGACAAATACGGGCGGGTAGCGGTGTTGCGCGCAAGCATGGCGGCGGCGGCCGCCGGTCTCTGCCTCTTCGTCCTGGCCGGAAACGTATGGCTGGCAGCCGTTGGTGCTGCCCTGTGGGGCGTAGGGGCAGCGCTGGCATTTCCGATGGGGATGTCCGCAGCGGCCGACGATCCCAAGCATGCGGCGGCAAGGGTATCCGTTGTATCCACTCTCGGTTATATCTCGTTCCTTGCCGGCCCTCCCCTGCTCGGGTACCTCGGGGACCTGACCGGTATCCACCTGGCATTGCTTGCCATCCTGGCCCCGATTCTCCTGGCCCTCCTGCTGGCCGGAGCAGCCAAGCCGCTAAGGCTGAAACAGGGGGCGGAAGTCAAGTAGTCCGCCCTTAGTGTGGCGGTAGGGTGGGGGAATGCACAGCACATGGCGCCGCAGCCATCGTTGGATAAGCCGCCTGGACAGATACCTGGTCCGGCATGTCTCAGACCTGCCAGGTGGAAACCATGATGATTTTTTTCGCCGGCTCTCGGCATCTGCGAACCATGGAAAGCTGTGGATTGGCGCGGCAGCCGTCATGTCCGCATTTCGCGGCCGGCCCCGCCGTGCCGCGCTGCATGGACTGATAGCCCAGGCGGTTGCGTCGGCCGTGACGAATGGCGTCTTCAAGACGCTCCTGCCCCGAGCCCGGCCGCTGCCCGAACATCTGCCGGTTTTCCGGTTCGTCCACCCCCAGCCCACAAGTTCCTCGATGCCTTCGGGGCATTCTGCATCGGCCATCGCTTTCGCTACCGGCGTGGGCCTGGTCCACCCCATGCTTGGTGCAGCGCTGGCACCGGCCGCCGTTGGAGTTGCCTATTCCCGTGTCCATACCGGGGCCCACTGGCCGTCCGACGTGGTCTTCGGTTCCGCGCTCGGTGCCGGGGCTGCGCTGGTCACCCGGCACTGGTGGCCCGTGCGCCCTCCTTTTCCGCAAGTGGCCAGAACCTGGACTCCTGCACCCGAGCTTTCCGGCGGCAAGGGGCTCAGCATCGTTGTCAACACGCTTGGCGGCTCCTTCACGGAGGAGACCGCGGCCGCGCTCCAAGAAGTATTCCCGGAAGCGCATATCAATACCGTCCGCCCGGACGAGGACCTGTTGCAGGAGATCCGCAAAACGGCCGATCATCCGGGCACCGTTGCAGTGGGCGTGTGGGGCGGGGACGGAACAGTGGGAGCGGCAGCAGCGGCCGCCGTCGAAAGGTCACTCCCGCTGCTGGTCCTGCCCGGCGGCACACTGAACCACTTTGCCCGCGACGCCGGAACGGGAAGCCTGAAGGATGCAGTGGCGGCGGCCTCGAGAGGGGAAGCTGCGCTGGCCGACGTGGGGACCGTCACCGTTGAGCGGGGACTTGCCGGTAATCCCGAGTCTGCCCAGTTGATCATGCTGAACACATCGAGCGTCGGCCTGTACCCGAATTTCGTGCGTCGCCGGGAACAACTGCAGCCGGCCCTTGGAAAACCGTTGGCCGGCGTCGTGGCGATGTTCCGGACCTTTGCTGCCGGCACTCCCACCACGCTCACGGTCGACGGCAGGACGCACAAGGTCTGGATCGCGTATGTGGGACGCGGCCGCTACTACCCGCGGGACCACGCACCCCTGCTTCGTCCGGTCATGGATGACGGCGTGCTGGACGTCCGCATGATCACGGCCGACGAGTCCTTTGCAAGGTTGCGGCTGCTCTGGTCGGTACTGACGGGGACAGTCGCCACCTCTCGGATCACCCACCTGTCCGAGGCAACACGGGTGCGCATCGACGCCGGGGGTTCGCCCATGGCCCTCGCTGTTGACGGTGAAGCGCTGGCTGGCGTGCAAAGCGTGGAGTACAGCATCCGGCCCCAGGCCCTTGCCTACTACTCGCCCCATCCCTAGCTACCCGTCCGGCGGTCATCCAAGGGGACTACCCTGACCTGCCCCTGAATCATCCCTGAGACCGGCGCATCCGGCGCCTGCTGTGGGTAGCGTGGTGCTTACACATCTTCCGGGCATGCATCCTGCAGTCCGCAGCTGCCATTCGAAGGAAATTTCCATGATTGAGGCAAGAGGGCTGACCAAGGTCTACGGCGATAAAACCGCTGTGGACGGCGTCAGCTTTACCGTCCAGGCGGGGCACGTGACCGGCTTCCTGGGGCCCAACGGCGCAGGCAAGTCGACCACCATGAGGATGATCATGGGGCTTGACCGGCCATCGGCAGGCTCCGTTACCGTAAATGGGGTTCCCTTTGCCCAGCACGCTGCACCGCTCCGCGAGATCGGCTCCCTGCTGGACGCCAAGGCCGTGCACACCGGCCGGACCGCCTACAACCACCTCCTGGCCATGGCCGCCACCCACAGCATCCCCCGGAGGCGGGTGCGGGAGGTGATTGAGATGACCGGCCTCGGTGAGGTGGCAAAGAAGAAGGTCAAAGGCTTCTCGCTGGGCATGGGCCAACGGCTTGGCATTGCGGCGGCCCTGCTGGGTGATCCGCAGACCATCATTCTGGATGAGCCGGTCAACGGCCTCGATCCCGAAGGCGTGGTCTGGGTGCGGAACCTGGTGAAGTACCTCGCCTCGGAAGGGCGTACCGTTTTCCTGTCCAGCCACCTGATGAGCGAAATGGCCGTAACTGCCGACCACCTGATCGTGATTGGCCGCGGCAGGATCATCGCGGATGCCCCTATTGGCGAAATCATCACCGGAAAGGGCCAGTCACGGGCACGCGTCCGCACGGACCAGCCACAGCAGCTCATGCGCCTGCTGGCCAGCGACGGCGTTTCGGTGGAAGTCCAGGACCAGGAACTCCTGGAGGTCACGGGTGTGCCCCCGAAGGAGATTGCACGGACAGCCCTGGACAACCGGATCATGGTTTATGAACTCACGCCCCTCCAGGCCAGCCTGGAGGAGGCCTACATGGAACTCACCAAGGACGAGGTGGAGTACCACTCCCTCATCACCACGGGGGCCACGGCTCCCGGCCAGACCGGAGGACAGCAATGAGCACGGCAACCCGCGACTCCCGCCGTACCCACAGCGAGGTTGGACCGGGTCCGAGCTTCCTGCGGGTACTTAATTCCGAGTTCATCAAGTTCCGGACCCTGCTCTCCACCCTGATCCTGGTGGCGTCGACCGTGGTGGTGATGGTGGGCTTCGCAGCCCTGAACGCTTGGGGTGTGGGACAGTTCTCCGAGGCTTCCAAAAGCGACCCCCAGGCGGCTGCCGCCTTTGCCGCCCAGGGCGCAGACCTGACGGCGGGAGTTCCGACGTCGGGCATCGCCTTTGCCCAGCTCATCATTGGATCCCTGGCAGTCCTTTTGATGAGCTCCGAATTCACCACGGGCATGGCCCGGTCCACTTTCACGGCGGTCCCCAAGCGGATTCCAGCCTTCATCGCCAAACTGCTGGTGGTCACCGTGTGCGCCTTTGTGGTGACCGTGGTGTCATCGCTCCTCGCCTACCTGGCGGCCACCCCCATCCTGGACAACTACGGGTTCGATATCGACCTCGGGTCCGAACACTCACAGCGCCTGCTCCTTGTCAGCGGCGTGTACGTGGCCGCGGTGGCCGCGATCGGAATGTCCCTCGGGACCCTGCTGCGGAACTCCGCTGGCGGAATCATGTCTTTGGTGGGCCTGTTCTTCGTGGTTCCCATCGCTTTCCAGCTGATTCCGGGGGAATTCTTCGAAGAGGCGCGGAAGTACCTTCCGGACAATCTGTTCGAACGCATCGTTACAGCTTCGCCGGCAGAAGGGGCGCTGGAAGTCTGGCAGGCGGCCACCTGGCTTGGTGCCTGGGTGGTGGTTCCGCTGGTGGCGGCCATGGTGGTCCTGAAGAAGCGCGACGTCTAGGACGGACCCCTGAACTGCAAAGTATGAACCAAGCGGCATTTACCAAGGACGCGCCTGCCGGTGAGGCCGACGCGTCCTTTGCCGAGCTCACGGCACGGCGCAGGGGATGGCTGAGGAGGTACCTGCACCAGCACCCCTTCCTCATGGACGCCGTGGTGGCTGCGGGCTACAGTCTGCTGGTGGCGCCAACAGTGGTGGATGCCACCGCCTCGGGCAACTGGATTGCGGCAGCCCTGCTTGCCCTGGTGGCCGGATCCATGTTCCTGCGGCGCTTCCACCCCGTGGGGCTGGTGGCCTTTATTGCCGTGGTGGAAGTGGCGGTTACGCTGCTGCACCCCTGGGGCTCCAACGTGTCAGCCGGATTGTGGTTCTCGCTTTACGCCGTGGCAGCGGCGCATACCCGCCGCTTCGCGCTGATCACCATGGCCGCTGCCACCGCACCGGTGGCCCTCCTGTACCTTCTGGCGGCCGTGGGACCCATGGAAAATTCCTTCGTCCATGACCCCGGCGTGAACCCGGGCGACTTCCACCTGTTGACCAGCATTGCCACGGGAGCCACCATTGCCTTGTCCAACCTCCTGGCCACCGGCATTGGCATCGGGGTACGGCAACGCCGTGAGCATGAACAGGAAGTTGCGGCCTGGGCCGCCCGGACGGCGAGCCTCGCCTCCGTCAATGAACGCAACCGGATCGCGCGGGAGATGCACGACGTCGTTGCCCACTCGCTGACGGTGATGGTCAGCCTGTCGGATGGTGCCGCCGTCGTGGTCCGGAAGAGCCCTGAGCGGGCAGCTGAAGTGCTTGGCGAACTGTCCAGAACGGGACGGACTGCCCTGGCCGATATGCGGCGGGTCCTGGGTGTGCTGCGTGACGATGCCGCCGCACCCAGGCGGCCGATCACCGCCGGGTCCAGCCTGCCTCCGCTGCTGGACGGCTTCCGTGCCGCCGGCCTGCCGCTGCACTACTCCCACACTGGGCCCGCTCTGCCCGACGATCCGGCGTTCCAGCTCACGGTGTACCGGATCGTACAGGAATCCCTCACCAATGTGCTCCGCTACGGCCGCGCCCTTGGCAGGGTGGAGGTCAACGTTGTCCGCACCGGTTCCACCGTCACCATTGAAGTGCTCGACGACGGTGCCGGCGTTGCTGCCCATCCCGCCCGGGACGGAAGTACTGCCCTCCGCGATACCCTCCACCCGGGTTCCGGCGGTTCCTACGGTTCCGGACAGGGACTTGCAGGTATGGCCGAGCGGGCCAGGATTTACGCCGGCACGGTGGAAGCAGGCCGCAGCGGCCGGGGCTGGCGCGTTTATGCCGTGCTCTCCTGGCCGGGCACTGAGCCCCGTCCCCCACGTCCTTCCGTCCGAACAAGCTGCAAGGCCAACCATGATTGAAAATCCCGCCATTAACGTCCTGCTGGTGGATGACCAGCCCCTGCTGCGAATGGGCTTCCGCCTGATCCTTGAGGGTGAAGAAGACCTGAGCATCGCGGGAGAAGCTTCGGACGGCGCCGAGGCCGTGCGGCTGGCCAGGGAACTGAACCCGGACGTGGTGCTGATGGACGTCCGGATGCCCGTCCTGGACGGCATAGAGGCGACGCGCGCGATTGCCGCTGCCGGTTCCAGTGCCCGGATCATCATCCTCACCACTTTCGATGTGGATGAGTATGCTTTTGCCGGCCTCCAGGCCGGTGCCTCGGCATTCCTCCTCAAGGACGTGGCGCCGTCGGAGTTGATCCAGGCCGTCCGCGTGGTGGCCAGCGGGGACGCAGTGGTGGCGCCCAGGGTCACCCAGCGGCTGCTGGAAACGTATGTGCGGGGAGCCGAACTCCCCGTTCGCCCGGCGCCGGCCCCCGACCCGCTGCTGGCGGACCTGACGCCCCGGGAAACGGAGATGCTCGAGGCCATGGCTGAAGGGCTGTCCAATGCTGAGATTGCGCACCGGTACTTCCTGTCCGAAGCGACCGTGAAAACGCATGTGCGGCGCATCCTCACCAAGCTGCACCTGCGTGATCGGGTTCAGGCCGTGGTTTACGCCTATGAGACCGGCCTGGTGGTGCCGAGCAACCCGGACTACTGAGGGCGGGGCGCGGGTCCGTCTAGACTCGAAACCATGCCTACCCTTACCTCTGCCGCCGACCACATCCAGGACCTTGGCCACTTCGTCAGCGCCTCGCCGTCGAGCTTCCATGCAGTGCAGGAGGCGGGGCGAAGGCTTGCCGAAGCAGGATTCGTCCGGCTGGACGAGGTGGAGCCGTGGGAGGGTGGGGCGGGCGCGTTCTTCATGATCCGGGACGGCGCGCTGATTGCCTGGGTGGTACCCGAAGGGGCGGGCCCGGCGACGGGTTTCAACATCCTGGGGGCGCATACTGACTCGCCCACGTTCAAGCTCAAGCCCAAGCCGACGACCGGAGGGCACGGCTGGCTGCAGGCGGGGGTGGAGGTTTATGGCGGGCCGCTGCTGAACTCGTGGCTGGACCGCGAACTGCAGCTTGCCGGGCGCCTGGTGATGCTGGACGGGACAGAACACCTGACCGCGACCGGTCCGATGCTCCGGTTCCCGCAGCTGGCCATCCACCTGGACCGTGCGGTGAATGACGGGCTGGTGCTGGACAAGCAGCGCCACATGAACCCCGTCTGGGGGCTGGGGAATCCTTCCGACTTCGACCTGCTCGCGGTGCTGGCTTCCCATGTTTCCGGCGCCTCAGTGGACCCTTCGCGGATCGGCGGGTACGACGTCGTCATTGCGGACACGCAGGCACCTGCGGTTTTCCGGGGGAACGGGGAGTTCTTCGCGTCCGGGCGGCTGGACAACCTGTCGTCCACCCATGCAGGACTCGCGGCGCTGATAGCGCACGGCTCCGGCCCCGCTCCCGCGGGACCGATCGCAGTGCTGGCGGCCTTCGACCACGAGGAGATCGGCTCGAACTCCCGGTCCGGCGCCTGCGGACCCATTCTCGAAGACGTGCTGGTGCGTATATCCGACGGCCTTGGCGCGACGGTGAGCCAGCGGCGGCAGGCCCTCTCGGCGTCGTTCTGTGTCTCCGCCGACGCCGGCCACGCCGTACACCCCAACTACGCCGAGCGGCACGACCCCGCGAACCACCCTGTCCTCAACGGCGGCCCGCTCCTGAAGATCAATGCGAACCAGCGCTATGCCACGGACGCGCCCGGCGCTGCTTTCTGGGGCCGCCTCTGTGGTGCGGCCGGGGTGCCGTACCAGGAGTTTGTGTCCAACAACGCGATCCCGTGCGGCTCCACGATCGGGCCATTGACCGCCACGCGTTTGGGTATCCGGACGGTGGACGTGGGCGTGCCGCTGCTTTCCATGCACTCCGCGAGGGAAATGTGCGGTGTGGAGGACCCATGGCGGTTGGCTGCCGTGACGGAACTGTTCTTCCGGACCGCTGTGTAGTTCCCTGCTGGGGAGCACCACATTGTTGGTGCGGATACCCGCAGAGTAGCTCCCCTTCGCCTAGCCGTGTTGTTTGGCCGGACTTACGGTTGAAGACACGGAAGCCCTGTGGGGGTTTACGGCCCATGGTTCCGGGCCGCGATCCAGGGGAGGCTCAATGGCCTCGCCACCGGCAGGATGTCCGTGACTACTGACTGACGCAACAGGCGAGGTGCCGGGCTATCCCGGTCTCCGGCCGAGCGGGGAGTGCAGACCCCACCCGGCTGCTGCCTGGTTGCGCCGCGACCATGGAGCCAAAAGATGACGTCTGCACCTGGAATCCTCCCCCGCTGGATCGTCCGACGCTGGGTACCTGCACTGGTTCTCGCCCTTCTGGCCTCCATGTTTTCGATGGCAGTGGACCCCTCGTGGCTGCCGCCGGCCCGGGCCGCCGGGCCCTGTGATGCGCCCGTGGTCAGCAAGGTGGCCTGCGAGAATACCCAGCCGGGGAGCCCGGCCAGCGAATGGCGCGTGACCGGTGCGGGAGACAGCACCATCCAGGGATATGCCACGTCAATGAGCGTGAACGTGGGCCAAACTGTCACCTTCAAGGTCAAGACCACTGCCTCTGCCTACCGGATCGATATTTACCGCTTGGGCTACTACCAGGGGCTCGGGGCGCGCAAGGTTGCCGCAAACATCCTTCCCTCCGTTCCGTTGCCGCAAAACCAGCCCAACTGCGCCACTTTTTCCGCCACCGGCCTGATCGACTGCGGCAACTGGGGTGTGTCCGCGTCCTGGCCGGTTCCGGCTGCCGCGGTTTCCGGCGTGTACCTTGCCCGCCTGGTCCGGACGGACAACAGCGGAGCAAGCGTAATTCCGTTCGTGGTGCGTGATGACGCTGCCAAATCCGACATGCTGTTCCAGACGTCCGACACTACATGGCAGGCCTATAACACTTATGGCGGCAACAGCCTCTACCAGTGCACGGTTGCTTGCCCGGCCGGTAACCCGCTTGCCTACAAAGCCGCATACAAGGTGTCCTACAACAGGCCGTTCAACTCGGCGTTGGATGACCAGGGCCGCAGTTGGCTGATGTACGCCGAATATCCCATGATCCGTTTCCTGGAGGCCAACGGCTACGACGTGAGCTATATGAGCGGTTTGGATGTGGCCACCAAGGCGCCGCTACTGCTGAACCACAAGGCATTTTTGTCAGTGGGCCACGACGAGTATTGGTCCGCTGAGCAGCGGTCCAACGTGGAGGCGGCGCGCGATGCCGGCGTGCATCTTGCGTTCTTTAGCGGCAATGAGATGTTCTGGAAAACCCGCTGGGAACCGAGTGCCGACGGGACCAGCACCGCCGGACGGACCCTGGTCTCCTACAAGGACACCCACTTCAACGGCCCTACTGATCCGGTTTCCTGGACGGGCACTTGGCGCGATCCTCGGTATGGCACGGCCACCGGCGGAGGGAAACCAGAGAACTCCCTGACCGGGCAGTACTTTTTGGTCAATTCCGGGACGGCGGACATCGATGTCCCCTCAGCATTCAAACAACTTCGGTTCTGGCGGGGTACCTCCATCCCAGGTATGGCTGACGGTTCCGTGGTGACCCTCGGAGACGGATTGGGGACGCTGGGCTACGAGTGGGACATTGACGCGGACAACGGCTTCCGTCCACCGGGTGCCTTCCGGCTGTCTCATACGAATAGTACTTCCGCTGAAATTTTTACCGACTACGGCTCTACCGTTCTGCCCGGTCAGCCCGCGACTCACAATATGACGTTGTACAAGGCGGGCAGCGGTGCCCTGGTCTTCGGATCAGGAACGGTCCAATGGTCCTGGGGCCTCGACGGGTACACCACTGGTAAGCCTGTGGACCGCAACATGCAACAGGCCACCGTAAATCTGTTCGCTGACATGCGGACTCAGCCTGCAACTCTGGTTTCAGGCCTCTCTGCAGCACTGGCGTCAAACGACGTCACGGCCCCGACGTCCCAAGTGGTTTCACCGGCCGCAGGGTCGACAGTTGCCGACGGCACCATCGTCACGGTTTCAGGGACCGCCGCTGACGTCGGCGGCGCTGTGGCTGGAGTGGAAGTCTCCACGGACGGAGGAACAACTTGGCGCCGCGCTAATGGGACTACAAACTGGACCTATACGTGGAATGCGCACGGTAGCCCCACTTCAGTGCTGCGATCCCGGGCCGTGGATGACAGCGGCAACATAGGACCGGTTTCCTCAGGGAATGCTGTGAGTGTTTCCTGCCCCTGCTCGCTCGTGGGAGCAAATGTCACCCCAGTAAGCGCGGACGCTGGGGATCCGGGGTCGATTGAGCTTGGCGCGAAGTTTTACTCCGACGTCCCAGGAACCGTCAGTGCAGTGCGGTTCTACAAGTCCGCCAAGAACACCGGCACCCACATCGGCAACGTATGGAGCGAGTCGGGGCAAAGGTTGGCGACCGCCACATTCACCGGTGAGACCGCCTCCGGCTGGCAAACTGCCACCTTATCGCCGCCCTTGACCATTACTGCGAAAACCAACTATGTGGTTTCCTATTTCGCCCCGGCCGGACATTATGCCCAAGATCCTGGCTACTTTTACAACAACCCATCTCCGTCCGGTGGATCGAACAGCACGGACAGTTCTCCATTGCACTTCACCAGGAGTACTCCAGGATCGCCGAACGGCTTCTACCGCTACAACTCCACATCCAGTTTCCCCGACCAGATTTTTGACGCAGAGTACTACTGGCTTGATGTTTCATTCACGCCGTCACAGGCGGTGGCCCCGGCGGTTTCATCAGTGTCACCTCCCAATAACACCTCCGGAGTCGCTCTCGATGTCAAGCCGACGGCGACGTTCAACCAGCCGGTGACCGATTCATCGGTGGTTTTCACGCTGAAGGATTCTGCCGGGGTTGTCGTAAGCGGTACGCAGGCATACAACGCGGCAACTAATACCAGTACATTTACCCCGGCTAATGCCTTGAAGTACGCGGTTACGTACACTGCCACCGTCAGTGGAGTCACCAATGCTTCCGGACAGACGATGACTGCCCCGTACTCGTGGACGTTCACGACTGCCGCGACTCCAACCGCTCCGACAGTGTCATCCGTGTCGCCCATGAGCAGTACATCGGACGCGGCCGTCAGCACCAAACCGACAGCGACCTTTGATCAGGCGGTCTCCGGTTCCTCAGTGGTTTTCGGGCTGAAGGACGCGGCCGGTACAACCGTCGTAGGCTCCGTAACTTATGACGCGGGCTCAAACACCGCCGTGTTTAGTCCCTCCGTCGCCCTTGCCTACAGCACGGGATACACCGCGACAGTCAGCGGTGCCACGAACGCCTCCGGATTGGCGATGGCGGCGCCGTATTCCTGGACGTTCGCTACTGCTGCCGCGCCCGCGAGCTGCCCGTGTACCGTGTTCAGTCCGACTTCGGTCCCTGCTGTGCCAGCCGACGGTGATGCCAATGCCGTTGAGCTAGGAATGAAGTTCCGTTCAGACGTGGCGGGGGCTGTCACCGGGGTTCGGTTCTACAAGGGCAGCGGCAACACGGGCACACATACCGGCCATCTTTGGTCCGTTACCGGAACGCTCCTGGCGTCTGTCACGTTCACGGGCGAGACGGCGACAGGCTGGCAGCAAGCCAACTTCTCGGCCCCGGTAAATATCACCGCAAATACAACGTACGTGGTTTCCTATCACGCACCGAACGGCCACTACGCGGCGAACACCGGATTTTTCGGCACTTCCGCAGACCGCGCGCCGCTACATGGCTTGGCAAGCGGCGTCGACGGGTCCAACGGCGTCTACCGTTATGGAAACTCGGCATTTCCTACGGACAGTTACAACAATACGAACTATTGGGTCGACGTGGTGTTCAGCACGACGGCAAGTGGGACGGCCCCATCTGTAACGAAAGTTACACCTGCCAGCGGTGCCACGGGTGTTGCAGTGCAGGTGAATCCGACGGCCACCTTCGACCAACCGGTGACGGCATCCTCGGTCGTGTTCACCCTGAAGGACCCAGCCGGCGCGAGCATAACCGGATCCACGTCCTACGACGCCGCCACAAACACGATGACCTTGACGCCTTCCACCTCGCTCTCCTACAGCACTGCGTACACGGCAACAGTCAGTGGTGCCACCAACGCCACCGGTCAAACCATGGGTGCGCCCTACGCCTGGTCCTTCACCACTACCGCGGCCGCCATACTGCCGGCCGTATCTTCTGCCAACCCGGCAAACAACGCTACGAATGTGGCTGTTGCGGTGGCACCGGCTGCGACGTTCAACCAGGGCGTGAGCGCGTCCTCCATTGTCTTCACGTTGAAGGACGCTGCCGGCGCGGCAATTTCCGGGACCGTGGCTTACGACGCGGCAACAGCCACCGCCACGTTCACGCCAGGCGCCGCACTCAGCTACAGCACCACCTACACCGCGACAGTCAGTGGGGCGACGAATTCCAGCGGGCAAAGCATGAGCGCACCCTACTCCTGGACTTTTTCGACGGCGTCAGCGCCCGCCTCCTGTCCATGCACAGTGTTCAGTCCGGATGCCGTACCGGCCACGATCTCAACCGCGGATAACAATGCCGTGGAACTCGGGATGAAGTTCCGCTCTGATACTGCCGGCACCGTTGCCGGCGTACGGTTCTACAAAGGTGAACAGAACACGGGGACGCATACCGGACACCTCTGGTCATCGACAGGAACACTCCTGGCATCGGTGACGTTCGCAGGAGAAACGGCAAGCGGATGGCAGCAGGCGCTCTTCTCATCACCCGTTCCGATTGCTGCCAACACCACCTACGTGGTTTCATACTTCGCACCCAACGGATTCTATTCATCGAGCAGTGGATACTTCGCTTCCTCCGTTGACCGGGCACCCCTGCATGGCCTCTCGAATGGAACCGACGGACCAAATGGCGTCTACCGTTATGATGCGACGGCGTTTCCCACAGACAGCTTCAACAGCACGAACTACTGGGTGGATGTCGTCTTCAACGCCAGCGCATCAGGAGCAGCGCCGGCGGTGGCTGCCGTTTCACCAGCAAACAACGCAATGGACGTATCTGAGCGCGTGCGGCCGACGGCAACCTTCGAACAACCGGTGACGGGGTCTTCGGTGGTCTTCAGTCTGACCGATGCCGCCGGAACTGCCGTACCCGGGTCAACCGCCTACGATTCGGCTACGAACACAGCCACATTCTCGCCGGCAGCGGCGCTGGCCTTCGGCACCGTTTTCACGGCCACCGTCAGCGGTGCGACGAATTCCGCCGGTACGGCAATGACTGCGCCTTACTCCTGGGCGTTCAAGACCAAGGCTGCGCCTGCAGCCTGTCCCTGCAGCGTTTTTAGTCCCGCCGCCGTTCCAGCCGTGCCCAACTCGAATGACAGGAAAGCCGTGGAAGTGGGCATGAAGTTCCGTTCCGATGTTGCCGGGACCGTAACGGGAGTCCGGTTCTTCAAGGGAAGTTCCAACACGGGTACGCATACCGGACATTTATGGTCCTCAACTGGAGCCTTGCTCGCGTCCGTTACCTTCACCGGCGAGACCGGCTCCGGCTGGCAGCAGGCGCTGTTTGCTACACCTGTTGCGATCACTGCAAACACCACCTACGTGGTTTCCTACCACGCACCTCTGGGCTTTTATTCCTCGACTAAGGACTACTTCAGCGGTGCATCGGCGGACAACCCACCGTTGCACGGGCTGGCCAGTGGGGTCGACGGAGCAAACGGCGTCTATCGCTACGGCAGTTCGGCCTTCCCAACGGAAAGCTTCAAAAACACTAACTACTGGGTCGACGTCGTTTTCACCCGTTCGTAGCCATGGACAAGGGACCTTGAGCATTCACGAAAGGTAGGACCTTATGACCGAATTAGCCTCTCTTCGAAGCCTCGTTCAGGCCGCAGCACTCCTGCGGCCTGAACGCCCTCACCAAGTCGCAACCAGGGAAGCCGGACCGGCCACGCAGGGCAAGTTCGGCGAAGAGGTGACGCTGGGGGGCGTTCCCGTCAAATTGCTGGAACGCGAACAGGCGCTGAAGATCATCATTGACAGGGCACGGGACGGCGGAAGTCGACCACTGGCTGTTGCCTCCGCGAACCTTGATCATGTGAAGCACTTTGGTCAGGGCGGCCGGTGGGCCGATACCTTGGACCACCAGGCGTCAGTGGAATGGCTCACGCTCCTGGATGGCTCCCCGCTCGTCTCCCAGGCTGAGATGATCACTGAGCGGAAGTGGCCGCGGCTCTCCGGAAGTGACCTCATTCTGCCGCTGCTGGACGTCGCTGAAACGGCTGGACTGAGGGTGGGAATCGTTGGGGGGACTGGGGCGTGCCACGACTTGATACGCGAAAAGTTCACCGAGGACCATCCCGGCCTCACCGTGTCCGGTCTTTGGGCTCCTGAACGCAGTTCGCTCGCGGACGCCGCGGCCTCCCACGCCCTAGCGGCCGAAATTTCGAAAGCGGGGACGGACGTCCTGGTTGTGTGCCTGGGCAAGCCCCGCCAAGAACTCTGGATCTCAGAGTTCGGCCAGCTGACGGGTGCGAAGGTGCTGCTCGCCTTCGGCGCCGTAGTGGACTTTCTTGCAGGGCGAGTGCGCAGGGCTCCCGCCCGTGTCAGTGACGCTGGTTTGGAATGGGCCTGGCGACTTGCCCTGGAGCCCAGGCGGCTCGCGCGCCGCTACCTGGTTGACGGGCCGGAAGCCTACCTGAAACTCCGGCGGTGCAGCCGTGCGGGCCACCAAGAAAGCTTGACGGGCGGTGCCCGCTCGGGAAAGTTCATGCAGGCATGGGCGGAGCAAGTTTCAGTTGCGATCCCCGGGCGTGTGCGGGGGTTCTCGGGGACGGATGAGCATACCGACGTTGCCGTTCTGGTAGTCACCTACAACAGCGAAAAGGATATCGCTGCGCTCCTCGAAAGTCTGCGCCCGGAGACAGCGGACCAATCCATCAAGGTAATTGTTGCGGACAACTCCCCCTCACCGTCCACTCTTTCCGCTCTAAAAGATCAGACTGATGTCTTCGCCTTCCCGACAGGGGGAAACCTGGGTTACGCCGCTGCAATCAATGCAGCCGTTGAAAAGGCAGGTGCCACCGATGCTTATCTGATACTCAACCCAGACATGCGGGTGGTGCGCGGATCGGTGCGGGCGCTTCGGGACAGGATGGCATTGTCCGGGGCCGGTGTTGTGGTCCCGTTGTTGTTCGATGATGACGGCACGGTCTACCCTTCGCTGCGTCGGGAGCCGAGTGTTTCCCGGGCTATCGGAGATGCACTGCTGGGAAGCAAGCTCCCGGGGCGTCCAGCCTGGTTATCCGAGATGGATTCTGATCCAGAAAGCTACCTTCATGCCCATAAGATCGACTGGGCAACTGGAGCAGCTCTTCTGATCCGGCATGAGGTGGCCGGGCTGGTGGGGAACTGGGAGGAAGAATATTTCCTGTACTCCGAAGAAACGGACTATTTAAGGCGGGTCCGAGAGGCGGGAGCCACTGTCTGGTTCGAACCGCTGGCACGGATGGAGCACAGCCGGGGAGGTTCGGGCAGTTCGTTCGCGCTTGACGCCCTGATGACCGTTAACCGCATCAGATATGTGCGGAAGTTCCATTCGGCGGGTTACGCTTGCGGATTTCAGGCCGCCGTCATGCTCGCAGCCCTGCTGCGTTCACCGTTGCCGGGAGGCAAGGAAATCCTTTCTGTTGCAACCCGGGAACGGCTATGGGAGCAGCTGCCACATGCCACGCGCTATCCGGCGACCGCAACGAGCCGAGGAGGGTTTCCGACTGGGGCAGTCATCATACCGGCACACAACGAAGAGGCCGTCCTGCGGCGGACGCTGAAGGCATTGGCCATCCCGCTGGCAAGCGGCGCTGTGGAAGTGATTGTCGCGTGCAACGCGTGCACGGACGGGACGGAAGCAATAGCGAAATCGTTTGCTGGCGTCCAAGTCGTCCGCATCACTGAGGCATCAAAGGTCGCGGCACTGAACGCGGGAGACCGTGCGGCAACACTGTGGCCACGGGTATACCTTGACGCGGACATCGAGTTGCCCGCCGAAGCACTCAGTGCCACGTTCGAACAGCTGGCCGGGGACGGAACCATTCAATGCGCGCGTCCTCAGTTCACGTACAACACAGATGGTGCGAGCTGGCCGGTGCGGGCCTACTACCGTGCCCGAAACCGCCTGCCGAAGGCTTCGGAATCAATGTGGGGAGCAGGAGTCTACGGACTGAATCGCAGGGGTCACGAGAGATTTGGCGAATTTCCCCCAGTCATCGCCGACGACTGCTACATCGACCGCCTCTTTGACAGTTCTGAAAAGACCGTCCTTCCGTGTCCACCAGTCATCATCCGCACACCCCGGTCCACGCGGGCTCTTATTGCTGTCCTGCGACGGGTCTACAGAGGCAACAGCGAATTACGCGCAATGCCGGGCGCCGCTACAGGGAGGACCGTCCGCCAACTGCTTGGGTCCGCCAAGACGCCAGGATCGGTGTTTGATGCGGCCGTCTACGCTGCCTTCGCCCTCCTTGGACGTCAGGCCCGGCCCGGTGGTACCGCATGGGAGCGGGACGACTCAAGCCGTCCTGACCTTCACTGAAGGCAGCCCGGGGGATCGGGACTTACAGCGAAAATTTGTAAGTATGATGCGAGTATTCAGCCTCGAAGTTGTCGGTGAACGCCCCGTCTGCGACGTCCAACGTCCGGTTCTCACCAACCACTTCGACAGCAGAGGCCGTGACGCCCGCCGGGAGAGTGAAAGTCTTTTGGCCTGGCGAGTGTGTGAGTCCGATGCCGGCAAAGATGTATGCGGATCCCTCGAATTCCTTGAGCATCGTGTCCGTTGTGGTGTTGAAGCTGTATTGGTAGGACTGCGTATTCAGGACCGGTGCCAGGGCCTGAATACCCGCGTTGATGGCGCGGATCCCCTTCAACCTGTCAGCATCACATTCCACCAGGGAGTAGAAGCCGCAGGTGGTGCCGTTGTTGTGCTGGAAATATGCCAGGCCTCGTGCTTCGTGGATGATGGCAGACCAGGCGGCGCCTTCCATCTGCTCCAGGGAAATGGTGAGGGAACCGTCCTCCAGAAGGAGAGGCCGTGCCGCCTCGATGAATATCCAGTTGGGATGGGCGCCGACGGGATCCTGGTAAGACCGCATCCGGTCCACCAGCCAGCCGTACGCGCCGGAAGTGGCGGGTTCTGCGCCATTTGGCCAATGCGGCGAATGGGCTAACTGATCATCAACGAAGGGACTGGTGTAGGCATACTTGTCCACACTGGCGACATCAACGACTTTCATAAGCTCGGCCATTGATCCCTGAGCCCAGTAGGTGTCGAGGACGCCGTTTGAGTAATTGGCCATCGTAAAGCGGCCGTCCTTGAGCCCGCGGATCCTGTCGACTTTTTGCTGCTGATCCAGGAGATTGGCAGCGGCGTCCAGGCCCGAGCAGCCCAATCCGATGTCACATTCGTCGGACACGAACCAGCCCACGGCACGCGGGTCCTGGCCGACTTCCGCCGTTGACCATTCGTCCTGGGGCAGGACAAACAGGCCGCTGCCAGTAACCTCGGACAGGGGCGAGCCGTCATGCTCTGCCCCCATGTAGGTGTTGATGCCGAGTGCCTTCAACTGGGGAGCGTGCTCGGGTTTACCCATGAACACGGAAATCGGAAAGAACGAGGGATCGTTCCAACCCGCTGCAGCGGCCTTGGGGAACCTGTTCCAGTAGGCCGGACCACCTTCCCATGGGACCTTCGGCAGGTTGCGGATTGAGGATATCGAACTGCCGGCGGGCCCCTCCGAACCAACGGCAAGCTCATCGCAGGAAGTTAGCGCAGCGGACAGGGTCAGGCCCATGACGGCGGTCAGGGCGAAGGCACGGACTGCAGACCGATTGCTGACGGCAACGCGGTGGGCGTTTGTGGGCATATGAACTCCTGCTGGCAATTATGGGTGGGCTGAACGGACCAAACGGAGAAATTGACCTGTTTCAGAATGGGCAGCGGTGAGGAACTGAACGCCTCCTTCAGCTGTTTGGTTCCGCGTTCAGGACCACCCCGGCCCGCGCCATTTGGACAAGCACTTCGGCGCTTCGGCGGTAGCTGAAAAGGGTGGTGGCACGCTGGCGCCCGGCTTGGCCCATGTTCGCGCACAACAGGGGATCGCCCATCAGTTGAACCAACCCCTCCGCCAGTGATCCCGGGTCGCCAGACTTGACTAGGACTCCGGTCCGACCGGGCACCACTAGCTCGGAAACCCCACCAGCAGCCGTGGCCACTACAGGAAGCCCCATGCTCATCGCTTCCATGATCGCTACGCCAAGCGGCTCAGCATGGCTGGCCAAAGTAAATACGTGCGCCAAGCTTAATTCCTGCCGGATCACCTTGTCTGGCACGCAACCGAGGAGCCGCACACGGTCCTGGAGGCCCATGTTGTCGATCAGGCGTTCGATTACTTGGCGATATCCCCTCCCGCCGGCCTCATCCTCGCCGGCGATGACAAGTTGCACATCGGCACCATTTTCAACCAGCATCCTGACCGCGGCCAGGAGAACGTCGTGGCCCTTGCTTGGATTAAGGCGGCCGCAGGAGAAGATCCGGAATGTCCCGGGTGCAGTCCACGGAACGTATGGTTGGCTCCTTTTGAATACATTCACATCCACACCCATGGGAGCCACCCTGACGGTAGGCAGTGCGGTTCTCAGTGACTGTCGGACTTGGCCCTCTAGTTGTTCTGTTATGACGAGCGCAAAGGCGGCATTGGACCACTTATACTCCTGATTGCCTCCATAGTCGGCAAGTGGCCCATGCAGGGTCAGGCTGTATGGCAGCCCGGAAAGGAGCCGGGCGTACAGGGCAATGTAGGCTGCGTTACCGCAGGAGTGCACGTGCACATGCTGCCAGTCCTGTTCCCTTGCCAGGCCAGACAACCTCGCTCCGAGGGCCAGCCATACGAGCTGGGTGATAAACCCGCGAGGCCGGGCAAAGCGGGGTGCCCGGTCTCCAACCTTTGACATGCGGGCGGCATGCCGGAGGACCTCTGCCAGCCTGCCGGGTGTCAGGGCGCGGAGTTCCCGCACGCAGGAAAGGAACGCCGGCACGGAGACCGAGGCCAGATACGGGGTGATCGACGCAGCGTGTTCCCCCCAGTCATTCCTGGAAGCATTCCTGCCTGGATGCCGGGTTGAGACGACACCTGGTGAGACACCTAGCTGCTTCAGGACCCCTAGTTCGCGCCAGAAAAAACCGTGCGTCTGGCCCGGAAACTCAGGAACAAGGTATCCCAGTCGCAAGGCGTCGGGTACGGACTCAGTTGTCATTGCTTGACCCCGGACAAGCGTCGTCCTATACGCGTGTCGAGCGTTTTTGGCTCATTCAGGTCAAGCCCGCTTTCGAGTTGATTGACCAGCGCTATTGACTCGGCCGTGACTGCAGGGTCTTCCGCTTCGCTGCTGTCGCGACCACCTTTGGGGCGTTTCCTTCTGTTGGCTGCTTTGTCGGATAACAGCAGACGGCGCTCCTTGGCCGCTGCCAGCGATCGTGCCACTGAGACCGCGCCAAACATTGTCACCACTCCACTGAGGAACACAACGATCAGGGCGCGAAGCCGGCTGGAGAATTGTTCAGTGGCTTTATCAGGGGTAGCGACCACGAGAGCGGAAAAGAGGTAGACGTCGTCGGCCTCGTTGACCTTCTGTGCCTCATACAGGTATTCCTGCAGCAGTTGACCCAGTGCCTGCGTCGTAGCAATGGACTTCTCCGGTGTTTCGCCCTCACCAGTGATGTCCACCAGGAAGCCGTTCAAACCACCTACGCCACGGCTGACCGTGTACTGGTCGCTCAAACCCTTTTCGATGAGTAGATCAGCTGTGGATGCGTCGTTGAGCCGGGTCAACAAAACCTGGACGATCAATGAAGGATCTGAGGAACGCAAATACGGATTCTTGTTATTCAAGTCCTTCAGCTCGGGGTGCTTGATCATGTCCAGTTCGGTCGGTATGTCTGGGTTGATCATCGCAAACGTCGACGACGATTCGTAGGACCGGGGGGCAAACTGGAAGACATAAAGGGCGGCCAGTGCTGTCAGCACTACGATTGGGATCGAAACGATTCGATGCCGCCAAATGGTCCTCACGACTGCTAGCGGGTCCATGGGATGTCTCCTCTCAGGGGCTGACCTGGTCCCGTGTCAGGAACAGGTCTCAAAAAACCAAGCTCATTCAGTGAATCTGCCGTCTTCTCGCGCTTGACCATCACCCATACCGCCCCGCCCAGCCCGACTAGAACGGGATAGGTGAGAGCAAAAACCGGGAATGACATGGAATCGAAAGTCAGAGAACATACGGCCGCCACCAGGGCTCCCGCGCCGACGGCGCCCGCTAAGGACCTGAGCTGCGGATCGGCGGTGGCACGCGCGGCCATGACAGTGCTGACGCCCGGCAACGTCAAATAGATGATGATGGCCACCAGCCCTATAATTCCCTGGGTGACGGCTGCGTTCAGATACTGGTTGTCTAGGATATGGATCGCGGTGTCCGCAACGTAGTTCCCCGGGCCGAGACCCAGCCAGGGGCGTTCGGACACCATCGCCTCGACCCGGGGGAAGTTGTTGGTCCGTGTCGTAATCGACGGGTCCGAGCTGGATGTGGTGACAGTGCCTGTGAGCGTACTAACCAGTCCGGGCACTCCGAGGAACAGGGCTGCCAGTGCTACCGGAGCTCCCAGCAGTGCCCACAACCGGGGAATGCTGGGAAGGAATGGAATGAAGATCACGAGCCCGGCAAGCAGCCCGAGAATTCCAGAACGGGACACTGTGGATGCAATAGCGAAGATGAGCAGGGCCGGCCCAAGTACCCGGCCTATAAGGTGCCCGCGTTGGTCGTAAATCACGCGCCAGATGGACAGTGGCAGGAGCATGGCAGACACGACAGCCAATTCAATGGAGTGGAACGTGCTGCCGGCAACGCGAAGCAGCGCCCCGCGGGATTGAAAAGGTGTGTCACCGCCGTTGTAGTCAAATCCGGGCATCGCTACGCGGAACCATTCCATCGGGTTCAACTGGAGGGTGAATTGCACAACCGCCACCAGACTGCAAAAGCTGGCACCCGCTAGCAGCGCGCGAAGAAACACCATCGCATCGTCCATTGTCCGTATCACCTCACCCACGACAATGACAACGCCGGCACTGGCCAGTAGCAGAAGCATCCAGCGGTCCGCAGATGCCCGGGCCAATTCGGTACTTCCGCCAGTGATTCCCGCGTAGAGAGCAACATATGAAGCACTTGTGGCCAGGAAAAGGACACCCACTGCCAGGCGTCCTGGATGCTTGACGCTGAGCGGGTCGTGCAGGCCAAAAAGGACACTGGAGAGCCACAGCCCGAAAACGAGCAGGGCCAGGATCATCGGGGCGGTTCCGGCAGCCCCAATGGGCTTGAACACCATCGAAGACGGGAAAAAGAAGATGCAGAAGGCCATGGCCCGCACGATCAAAGGAACTTGCGGGCGGCCGCGGACCTCAAGTGCCACTGCTGAACTTCCTCCCGAAGCCCTCCCAGCCCACCCCACACTGTTCATTGTTGTGGCTCCACGAATTGGGTGTCAGCCGTTCGGGACTGCGGAAAAGCGCAGACACGCTCGATTGTTTCGGAGACCGTGACTGCTGTCGTGGTCCAGCCGCGGCGGGCTGATGCATTGAGAAGCCGGGCCCGTTCTTCGATATCCGGTGCTGTGACCGCTGCGGACAAGGCCCGGGCCATCGCCGCGGGGTTCGGTCTCGTCCACATCGCATAAGGGGCGAATAGGTCCGCCTGGGCAAAGTCGTGATCGTTCAGAACAGGGACGTTTCCCGCCGCCATCAACTCCTCCGCAACAAGGCTGATGTTGGTGAAGGAAAATGTGAGGCTGGCAATCGTCCGGTTGTAGAGGACGTTCAGATCCCTTGGCGTCAAAGACCCATGATTCGTCACCGGAACCGACCACCCAGACACCCGGTCGCCGAAAACGTGAATTTCATGTTCCGGGTGATCATGGTGGAACCTCTCCAGCGCAAGTTTGGCCAGCAGGTAGCCGCGCCGATCCACCGAGCGTTTGGCGTAGTAAACCACTCCGGCGCGAGGTGTGGAGGCGCCATCCCGGCGCAGTAGCCGGTACTCCCCATCATCACAGCCGAACGGCACCACCGTGTCGGGTTCAATGCCGATTTCTGCGCGAAGCCTGGAGGCAACCATCTCGCCCAACACGATGTTGGTGAACCCGAACCGGTAAGTGTCCTCTGCAAAGGTGTAGAGGGCGCCCCGCGGATAGAAGTACGGTTCGAAGTCTTGTATGAAATAGAACTTGTTGGCCGTTTTCGGCGCGCGACTAGCCACCACGTGCGCCGAACCCCAGGAACTGGCGATGACGGCATCCATACCGTCCATTCCCGTGGTGGCACTGCGGATGTCTGCCTTGAGATTCTTCCAGTGCCGTCTGATGATCGCTTCATGGCGGTGGACGTCGTCCGAGTTCCGGTCGTAGAGGAAGAGCGTGCACTGGTGGCCGCGTTGCTCGGCCATTTCAACCATTCGGAACAGGGTGGTGTGGCCACCTGAACCACCGGCTGGCGGGGCGCACACCCAGCCAATTCGCAGTTTTCCCTCCCGTGCTTCACCCGTGATTCCCCGAGGAAGGGCACTGGAGTCTGCGAGGTCTTCAGGCCGCACGGGCAGATCAGCGGAGACAAGATCCATGTGCTCGTTAATCTTGTTCACGACTTGGCGTGCCACAGTCGTGGTTACACCGGCTATCCCCTGAGCCCGGTACAGCGGCCAAAGACCCCAGAGGACACGCTGTATCGAAGTCACTGCAAGCCTCCGGCTCTGCTGCTGGAGTCCGCATATTCCTGCAGCGCCTTTGCTCGGACGTCGTAGGCAATCCCGGACTTGGCGGAGATCATTACCGCTTGCACGGTTCCAGTGGCCCTATTGAGCAGGGCGCTGATTTCAGCAGGGCTCAGTGGTGTCTCCGCAGAGTAGATGACACTGTTCATTGAAGACGTCGTAGCCGGTGCACCACCCAGGACCCCGTCAACGTAGGCGCCGTAGAGCATCATCTCGGAGAAATGAAGTTGGCATGCTATGGCTGACTGCCATGGGAGCCCTGTTACGTCTTCCACTCGACGGAGCATGGACCGGACCGTTCTGGGATCCCAAGCGCAGGGCCAGCAGATGTAGTCCGTCAGATCCTCCGGGCCGGGCTGTTCCAACCCCAGCAGGTGGTGCGCCGATTCCAGCCACTGCCGGTGTCTGGGCAGTCCCGAATGGACAGCTCCGGGCTTCCGGTAGAGCACGGGTGCCCCGTTCTGCTGGAAGGATTTCAATCCGGTGCTGGAGACGAAGACCATGTCGGAATCCACCAGCAGGATGGCTTCCGCGTCCAGAGTTGCTGCGGCAGAGAGCTTAAGCAGTTGCTGAGTGATCCAACCGCGGACAGGAAGCCATGGTCGCCTCTTGTTCATCCATAGGTTCAGTAACGGCAGTCTCCTGATTGTGGACGACAGGAACTCTCTATCGTCGTGGATGACTGTTCTGTTGTTGGCAAGCATGCGGAAGACCCCGAGATCCTGATGGGGCACGATGATGTGGTGCTGGACGTCCGGGGGTGTCCATTGCAGGACAGATCGGTTCAGATCGCGACAGAGTTCGCTGTCCGGGGCATAGCTGGGGGTGACGACAACGAGGCCACGCTTTTTAGATTCCATATCTCCTCCATTGGCGCCACCGGAGACGGGGGCCAAAGTCGCGTTGGATGGACCCCCGCCAAGCGCCCACCGCCATGGCCAGGTCCGGTGTTCCCGCGGACCCCGAGCGGTACTGGTAGTCCATGTAGGCTGGCGATGACGCCGCCTCTGGATAGATCTCAAGAGCGAAGGAAACGGCTTTGTCTATTTCATCGACGGGTACATTGCCTGCTTGGCACGATGCCGCTGACCATTCCAGTGCTTCCGCCGCCATCCGCCTTATTACGACCCGCCGCAGCTGTTCACTCCTGGTGGTACCGAGTGCAGTGCCGGCAAAGAAGGACTCGTAGGCCCTAACCCGGTGTTCCAGATCTGCTTGCAGGGTGCCGTAATTGGTTGACATCATGCTGGCTGGGTGCACGCGACGGTATGCCTGGTCGACCCCGTTGATTCGCCCCACCCCTGAAACGTCCGCGATCCGAAGCCACATCTCGAGATCACCCGAATGCGGCAGTTCCGGATTGTAGTAACCCACCCTGTGCTGAACGGATGTCCGGACCACGGCCTCCGGGCTGCTGATGATGCTGAGTCCCCGCCTGCACTGGGCGGCGATCCAGCGGTCCCCTTGCCATATCGACCAGTTCCGGAGCCGGCCGGTCTCTGGAGCCGGCTCCGATTCGAAGGCTTGAGGATGGCCGTAAACCAAGCCCACGGAAGGAAAGGCGCCCATCAGGTCGGTGGCGCGTGCCAGAGCGCCGGGTGCGAGCATGTCATCAGCGGACAGCAGCACTACGTAGTCTGAGTCGGCAGCCACGAGCCCTTCGTTATAGGTTGCGATATGTCCGCGGTTGCTGGGGTGCAGCGTCACTTGGACGCGCGGGTCCCGGTCCGCCATCGCTTGAGCAGCCTCGTCACTCCCGTCGGTTGAAGCGTCGTCGAGAATGTGGACCCGGACTGAGACACCTTTTTGGGACAGCAGGCTCACGACGCAGGACTCAAGGTAGCGACCGTAGTTGTAGCACGGGACGATGACCAGGACCTCGGGTTGGCGGTCGCCCAGTCCCTGCCGGACACGCCTAAACATGGTGCTTGCCTTCCGTTCCGATCGCCGTAATGCTTCCGCGGCCCTCGTCGAGGCCCAGAGCGTCACCGATGCGGAGGGCGACGTGGGTCCAGGACGATGCCGCCGCACTGTCAGCGGCAGCCGCCCCGGCTCTGGCGGCTGCGGTTGGATCTGAGTAGGTGAGCATGGCTGCTACCAGTGCCTCCCGGTCGTTGGGCTCAACGACAAGCGCTCCCTCTTTCAATAGGCTTCCAGCACCGCCCCTGGTAGTCGCGATGACGGGCAGTCCGGAAGATGCGGCTTCGAGGTAGGCGATCGGCGAGGGATCAAACCGGCTCGGCAGAACAAAGCAGGTGGCGCCAGCGTAAAGGCAATCAAGTCGCTGCTGTGCGGCTGCATCCACACGTGAAAGGAACCCGTGCCCGGTGACGCCTGGGACGTCCAGGGCCGGATGGTTACCTACAATGTCGAGGGTCGCTTCCGGGTACCGGTGCCGGACTTCCCGAAATGCCTCCAGCACGGCATTACCGTTCTTGCGCTGCCAGTCAACACCTACAAAGAGAAACCTGGGTACCGTCCAGTCCCGGACGACACCGGCAACACCACGGCGCGGCCGGTGCCCCATACCTACAACCGCAACGCGCCGGGAAGGAATGTTGTAGTCCGCCACGAAAGACGCTGCAGCCCAGTCAGTACTGACGCAACACATGTGGGCGGCCCGGCTTGACCGCTTCTGCCGGTCAATCCAGCGGCTGACATGCCGGGCGGGGAACCGCGATTGACTGATGTCGGACAGGGGGTCCGCGTACATCTGCAGTAGGGTTCCGTCGTCGTAGGTCGCGATGGGAAGACCTGCCGGCAGGATCCGGGGCAAGTCGTACATTTCGGTGCCCATGGCAACGACGGCGTCGAGGGGCAGCGCTTCTGCAATGCACGCCCTGAGGGCGTTAGTCCTGGCCCACTGCCGGATTTGCATTCGGTCGGCGACAGCACCTCGCCGGCCGGTAGCGTGGGAAAGGAGTGCGACTGCTTCGTGCAGAACCCGCGGCACCTTGACTCCCAGCGGCACCACGTCGGCTCCCATGGATATGAACCCGGAAGCGAGGCCATGCGGTGTACCGGACCAGTTGAGGGCAGCAAGTGGCTCCGGAACGGGGTAAATGATTCCGACCCTCATTGTGAACTCCTCTCTTGACTGCTCGGATGGCCGCAGAAGTGGCTTTTCACCCGTGCGAGACGGATAAGGAATCTGGCTGGGATCAGAGCGGAGATATCCCGCCAGTTGAGTAACGCGTAAACGCACATGCCGATATTGCCCGCGACGATGAGTTTGAGCAGCGGGTCCTCAAGGGCAAGGGTGACCAGCCATGCGGCCAGTCCCGTCAACGCGGTTGTCGCGGCCGGAAGTTGTAGTGCCGCCAGGAGCGCCGGGATACGGAGTCCAGTGGAGCGCCGCAGGGCGACGACATAGACCGGAGAAGTCACCGCAACGACCACGATGACGTGCATGAGCGCAGCACCCTGGATGCCGCCCAGGTGGATAGCAGCCGGAAGGCCCGGCAGAAGCACCGCCAGGGCACACAGCTGGACCCCGAGCAGCACGCCGGTCCGCCCACTGGCGATGATGACGTTGGCCAGGAAGAGTCCCACGACGGACACGGCGCCATAGATGGCGAGGACTGACAGCACGGGTGCCGCGGGAAGCCAGGCAGGTCCGTAAATGGTTTTCACCAGTTCGAGGGAGAAGACACTAAGGAACGCCGCCAAAGGGAATGCGATGAGCGCGACCGTCCTTAGGCCCAACGTTACGGCTCCCGCCATATCCCCGCCATCGCGGCGTACCGCGGAGATGGCGGGAAGGACCAGTCCGTTCAGCATCGAGCCAATCACTGCAGTGGGCCACATTGCGATACTGAAGGCGAGGAAATAAATACCGAGTTCGGCGGCGCCCAACATCGGGCCGATAAAAAGGTAATCGGCGTTCAGCAGTACCTGGCTTAGGAGGTTTGCTCCCGCAAGCGGCAGCCCGAAGGCGAGAAGAGGCCTCATCATGCTCTTGTTCAATCGCGGCACCAAGGGCCTGCCTGTTGCCGCCAGGATGACCACGCCCATCACCACCTGGCCGACAATCCGCGACCAGGCGAAGGCCTCGGGTCCGCTGCCTTGGAGGGCAAGGAGAACCAAAGTAGCGCTGCCTGGGACGAAAGCGATGGCGGAGGCCCAGAAGATCACGTGCTGGCGAAAATCACGCTGAAGCTGGGCTCCCGGTACGGCAAACGGGCCGATGAGTGCGACTCCGACGGCCAGTATTTTCAAGGCCGGGCCAGCCGCTGCCGTGCCAAGTACCGCAGCGATGCTGTCAGCGAAAATGAACATCGGTGCAGCCATAAGAAAGCTGCTGACTATTGAAATCGAGGCCACTGTGGGGGCAATGCGGTCGAAATCCAAATCGGATCGTGCAATGGAAGAGGCCACGCCGAGTTCCGCGACACTGACGATCACCGCATGAACGGTCACCGCCAGCGTGAAGATGCCCAGTTCCCTTGGTGACACAATTCTGGCGACGACCGCCATGAGTGCGATGTTGCCCAGGCGCAGTAGCACTGTGCTGCCTGCTGTCCACACGGCCCCGCGTCTTACGGCTGAACCCAAGTCCGCGTTGGAGGTAGGACCTTTCTTGTGCTGGCGGGGAAGGGACTCCTGCGTCGTCACGCGGAAGCTGATTTCATCGGTCATTTTCTATGCACCGTCCATTGCCCCCTGTAAGCGCCGCACGCAGCGCCTCCACAACACGTTCCTGTTGCTCGGTGGTGATGTGGGGGAAGATCGGCAGGGAGAGGATTTGTCCGGCGGCTTCTTCGGCCACAGGGAAGGAACCAGGACCGTAGCCGGCAGACGCGTAGGCCGCACTCAGGTGCACCGGAACCGGATAGTGGATCCCCGCCTGGATTCCGGCCGAATGTAGAGCTGCCAGTACGGCATCACGCTCTGGAACCCGCACTACGTACAGATGCCACACATCAACGTTTCCGGGTGCCTCTAGAGGAAGTACAACTCCGGGAACATCCGCGAGGAGTTCCGAGTACCGCTCAGCAGCTGCCCGCCGGAGCAAGTTCCAGGACTCCAGCCGCTCCAGTTTGGCCTTGAGAACCACAGCTTGGACGGTATCGAGCCGGGAGTTCATGCCAACAGCATCGTGCCGGTACTTCTCCATGCTGCCGTGGGCGCCCAGCATCCGCACCTGGTCGGCAATCGAAGGGTCGTTCGTCAGGACGGCTCCTGCGTCACCGGCAGCTCCCAGATTCTTCCCTGGATAGAAACTGGTGCTGGCGGCAAGCCCGAGAGTCCCGGCACAGCGCCCAAAACGCCTCGCTCCCTGCGCCTGTGCAGCGTCTTCAATAATCACCGCGCCGCAGGCATCGGCAAGTGGAACCAACTGCTCAACGAACGCCGTCTGGCCGAAGAGGTGCACCGGCACAATAGCCTGTGTCCGGGAGGTCACGGCCGCGGCAACGGCGGAAGAATTTATTAGTAAGTACGCCGGGTCCACATCAACGGGAACCGGTACAGCGCCGATGCGGCTCACGGCCTCCGCTGTAGCGATGAACGTGTTGGCGGGAAGGATGACCTCGCCGCCCGGGGTGACCCCGCCTGCGCGAAGGGCCAGTTCCAAGGCGTCCGTTCCGTTGGCCACACCTATGCAATGACGGGCACTGACAAAGGAAGCGTAGGCAGCTTCGAACAGGGCGACAGCGGCGCCGCCAATAAACGACGCCTCCTTAAAGACGTCAGCCAGTTCCGCCATGACCTCCTCATGGACATCCGCCTGCTGCGCGGCAAGGTCAACCAGCGGCACAGCAGCATCGGACTGGACTTCAACCCCGGCGCTCACCGCACACTCCCGAAATGGAAACTCTCCCGGTCGATCTCGTGCGCGGGGACGCCCACCCAGGTCTCGCCGTCGGGCACGTTGCTCAGGACAGCGGCGCCCATGCCCACGGTCGCGTAGGCACCCACCGAGGTCCGTTCGCGGACGCTCGCGTTCATTCCGAGGTAGGCCGCGCGGCCGATCCGGACTCCGCCGCCCAGGGACACTCCCGAAGCGAACGTGGCAAAGTCCGCCACGTCGTCGTCGTGCGTGAACGTCACCGACGGCATGGCAACCACGTGGGCGCCGAGCGTGACGGCGGCGGTGAGCGTGACGTTGCGGAGCAGGATGCTGCCACGGCCGATCCGGCAACCTTCCGGGTATTGCACGGTTGGGTCTATGGCTGTGGCGTAGCGGGATTCGTTCAGCCCCAGGGCGGTGAGCCGGTGCACCACCGCTTCGCGGGATTTCCCCGCGCCGATGCAGACCAGCAGGAGGGCGTGCGTGTACTTCGCGGCGTCGTCAATGCGCCCCAGCACAGGGGCGCCGTCAACAATGACCCCTGCCATCTCCTTGTCGTCGTCCAGCAGGCCAACGACGTCGTACTGGCCGCTGCTGCGGACCATGGCCAGGACCTCCCTGGCCAGGCCGCTGGCGGCAATGAGGATCAGCTCGCTCATACGGCCACCCCGGTGGCGGCGGCACGCACGGTGCCGATGATCCGGTCCAGTCCCTCGTCGTCGAGTTCGTGGAAGACGGGAAGGATGAGAGTCCTGTCATTGAGCCGCTCCGTGTGCTGCAGGAGCGGGCTCCCGGTGTCCCGCCACCGGTACGCGGGCTGGCGGTGGGCCGCCATAATGCCCCGGCGGGCAGAAATTCCCGCCCCGGCCAACTGCGCCATCAGCCCCTCCCGCGATGTGCGGAAGGTGGGCAGGACCTCGATCCAGAAGGACTGGAAGTTGCTGGTCCCGTACGGCGGATCACACACCAGCCGCAGGCCCCTTACCCCGGACAGCCCGGCAACGTACCGGGCGGCGATGTCCCGCCGCCGCTGCAGGACTTCCGGGAGCTTGCCCAGCTGGACAATTCCGACGGCGGCCTGCAGGTCCGTCATCCGGTAGTTGAACCCGACCTCGAGGTAGACCTCCGGATGGGCCAGGACCGAACCGTGCCTGTCCGTGGCGGACACGCTCATGGAATGCTCCCGGAGCGTCCTGGCCCTGGCGGCCCAATCGGCCCGGTTGGTGGTGAGCATGCCGCCTTCCCCGGTGGTCAGGATCTTGCGGGGGTGGAAGGACCACACGGCAACGTCCGCCCCCGCACCTACCGGCCGGCCTTTGTAGGTAGAGCCAACACCGCAGGCGGCATCCTCGATCACGGTGATCTCGTGGCGGTCGCAAAGGTCCCGGATGGGGTCCAGGTCAAGGGGCACGCCGCCCTGGTCCACCACGATCACGGCACGCGTATCCAGTGTGAGGGCGGCATGGATCGTTTCCGCCGTCACGTTGCCGGTGGCCGGGTCCACGTCGCAAAACACCGGCCGGGCCCCCACATACGTCACTGCGTTGGCGGTGGCGATGAAGGACAGCGACGGCACGACGACGTCGTCGCCCGGCCCGATGCCGGCCACCACCAGGGCCAGGTGCAGGGCCGTGGTGCAGCTGGAGGTTGCGACGGCGTGCCGCACCCCCTGCGATTCGGCGAACCGGGCCTCGAACTCCTTCACTTTCGGACCTTGTGCAACCCACCCGGACGCAACCACCTCGGCCAGTGCCGCGGCTTCCTCTTCACCAAGCCACGGCTTCATCACGTTGATCCGGGCAACGACTGTCTCGGCGGTCATCGGGCACCAACTTTCCTTGTGGCGGCGATCTCGTCCCGCAGCGGCATCCACCAGGTGACAAGTTCGCGAAGGCCTTCTTCCAGTTCCACTTCTGCCTTGAATCCGAGCTCCCGGGCGGCGGCGGACGTATCCGCAAGGCGCCGGACCACTCCGTTGACCAGACGCGACGGGCCGTGTTCCACTTCCAGGTCGGAACCCATGACCCGCAGCAGCGCCCGTGCCATCTCCAGCAGGCTGGTCTCCGTTCCGCTGGCGATGTTGTAGGTACCGTGGGTGGCGTCGCTGGCGGCGGCCAGCACGTTGGCCCGTGCCACATCCGCCGTGTAGACGAAGTCCATCGTCTGCAGGCCGTCGCCGAAGATCAGCGGCGGCTGGCCGTCCATGATCCTTTCCATCCAGCGGACCAGCACCTCCGTATAGAGGCCGTGGACGTCCATCCGGGGACCGTAGACGTTGAAGTAGCGGAGCATGACGTAATCCAGCCCGGCCATGGCGTGGAAACTCCTGGCCATCCCTTCGTTAAAGGATTTGGCGGCCCCGTAAAACGTGTCGTTATTGGCGTGGTGGTGCCTCTCCGGGGTGGGGAACTCCTCCGCCATCCCGTACACGGAGGCGCTGGAGGCAGCAACCAGCTTGTCCACCTTGTGCCTGGCGGCGGCCTCCATGACGTTGAAGGTTCCGTCCACCATGACTTCCAGCGCCAGCCGGGGTTCCTCCGCGCACTGGGTAATCCTGATGGCCGCCTGGTGGAACACCAGGTCTTTGCCTTTGGTCAGGTCGTTCACGAGGTCCCGGTCCTGGATGGTTCCGGGCACCAGTTCCACCCGGCCGCCGGCCAGGGCCCCTTCCAGGTTCGCCAGGCGGCCGCGGACCAGGTTGTCCAGCACATCAATGCGGTTTACCCCGGCGTCCAGCAGGGCATCCACCAGGGTGGATCCGATGGTTCCGGCCCCACCGGTCACCAGGACGTTGGCTCCCTCAAGTTCGCTCACAGCACTTCCTCCATTTCGACGCCGGAACCGGCCATTGCTGCGCCTGCCACCTTGGAGGGGTGGCCGTCGAGGGTCAGGCTCCGGGTGGCCGCTTCGAGGACGGACAGGACACGGAGTCCGGATTCCCCGCCCGTGCGTGCCTGCCGGCCGCTCCTAATGCAAAGGGCCAGTTCTTCCACCACCTGGCTCAGTGCCTCGCGTTCGGGCAGCGCCGGGGACCATGTGTCGCCGAGCCGGTAGGAAACAGCCGAGGCCGCCCTTTCGCCCGCCGATTGCGGCTGCCGGTCAAGGTTGACCCCCCGGTCGTAGACGCTGAGCCGCTGCTGCGGGTTAAGGTCGTCCCACACCAGGGTCCGCTGCGAGCCGCCGATCACCATCTGCCTGATCTTCGTGGGGCTCAGCCAGTTCACGTGGACATGGGCCGTGGCGTCATTGGGAAGCCGGAAGTTCAGGTGGCCGACGCAGTCCCTGCCGGTTCCCAGCGGGTCCGCACCGAACGCCGAAACCTCAACCGGGTTGAGGCCGCCGGGAAGAACGAAGTCCAGGATGGCCAGGTCATGGGGTGCGAGGTCCCAGAACACGTCGACGTCGGGCTGCACCAGCCCCAGGTTGATGCGCGTGGAGTCCACGAACAGGATCTCGCCCAGTGATCCCGCCTGCACCAGCTCCTGCATCTTCAGCACCGCCGGCGTGTAGCAATACGTGTGGTCCGCCATGAGTATCAGGCCGTTGGCTTCGGCTTCGGCCACCATCTCCAGCCCGTGCGCCCTGCTGTCCGCCAGCGGCTTTTCCACCAGCACGTGCTTTCCTGCCCGCAGGGCCGTCATCACCGTTCCGTGATGCGTGCGGGCCGGCGTGGCGATGGCTACCGCATCCACGTCGAACGTGTCCAGCAGTTCGTCCAGGGACTCCACCACCGGAATATCCCCAAGGGTGGCCGCCAGCCTGCGGGCCTTCTCCAGGTCCAGGTCGCAGATGGCCACCAGGTCCCACTCCGGGCTGGCCTGCAGGTTCCTGGCCAGGTTGGGCCCCCAGTAGCCGGCTCCAACGACGGCGATGCGCAGCTTCTGCGCAGCCTGCCGTGGGGCGGGGGCGGTGAACGGATTAGTGAAGGATCTCATAGCACTCCCTTTCCAGAAGTCCGATGGTCAGTAGGCGCCAGACGGCCGGATGACTGCCCGGAACGTCCGCCAGAGGATCAGCAGGTCGCCGGCAATGGACCAGTTTTCGACGTAGTAGAGGTCAAGCCGCACAGCCTCGTCCCATGGAAGGTCGGAGCGTCCGTTGATCTGCCAAAGCCCGGTGATGCCCGGTTTGATCAGCAGCCTGCGGCGCGTGTGGCGTTCGTAACCGCTGACTTCGCGGTCCAGCGGGGGCCGCGGCCCCACCATGCTCATATGGCCCAGCACCACGTTCCACAGTTGGGGCAGTTCGTCCAGGGAGTATTTGCGCATCCACCGGCCGCACCGCGTGACCCGGGGATCGTCGCGCATCTTGAACAGCACGCCAGCCCCCTGGTTTTGCCCGCCCAGGGCGGCCAGCCGCGCTTCGGCGTCCACCACCATGGACCGGAACTTGAACATCCCGAAGACCCTGCCGCCCTTGCCGATCCGGTCCTGCCGGAAAAAGACCGGTCCGGGGCTGTCCAGCCGCACAGTGACGGCGAGGACCAGCAGCAGCGGTGAGAGAACCAGGAGCGCGGCCAGCGCCGCCGCAACATCGAGCACCCTCTTAAGGGCGTGCTTGGCCCCGGTGTACTGGGGAATGTCCACGTGCATCAGGGGCAGGCCCTCCACCGGACGCCAGTGGATGCGGGGACCGGCCACATTGGTGAGGGTGGCGGCAAGGATCAGCTCTGCGGAGCACTCTTCGAGCTTCCATCCCAGTTCGCGGATGAATTTGTTCCCGCCGGGAAGGGGGCCCGCCACGATCACCGAATCGGCCTGGGCCAGCCGGACGGTCCGGGCAATGTCGTCTGTGGAGGAAAGCACCGGGACGAAGGTTGTATCCACCTTCAGGCTGGCACCCCGCCGCGCGCCCGGGAGGCAAACTCCCAGGATTTGGTAGACGGCCCCGGACTTCCGGGACACCTGCTTCACCACGTAGCGGACGTCCTCCGCGTCACCCACAACAATGGCCCGGGAGAGATGCCGCCCCTTCGCCTTCTCTGCGGTGAGGCGCCGGCGGAACATCCAGCGGTTCGCCGTGAGGCCCAACAGCCCCAGCGGGAGCGAGACCGTGACGAAGGCTCCCGCTCCGTGAAGGTTGAAAACCACTGCCGTGATGGCCATGAGCCCGAAGATCCGCAGCGTCGCCGACGCAACGCGTTTGTACTCGTCCGCCCCCACCCCCATGACCTTCGAGTCGCGCGTCCGGTAGATCTCCAGCGCTGCCAGCCACGTGCCTGCCACGGCCACGGCCGTGAGGATGGTTCCTGCGTCGCCAGGCCCGCCGGGGGCGAAGCCAACATTGGAGAGCAGGTAGCCTCCGTAGACCGCTCCCACCACCAGGAGTGAGTCCGCGGCCCGGAGGAGATTGGTGTGGGCGGCAATCCAGGATGCTGCCCGTTTGCGGCCGGACGCCTTGCCTGTGGTACCTGGCGTGGAAGGGCCGGCAGCTCCTGTTTGCGGGGCGGCAGTTGGCGGCAGCAGAAGCCGGGTTCCTGCGGTCTCGGCCGCCGCCAACGGCACGGATTGCATCCGCTGTGCAGCAACGGGTGCAACGGGCCAGTTGAAGGCAGCACGCGGAGTTCGGGTGACTGGTATTTCTGCCATGGTGACCCCTTCCGGCATGTCCGCTTTTGCTCTGACCGTGAAGCAAAACTAGCTGTGGAAAAGGGCCTGTGGCGGGGTTCGGACGGGGCTTTGTGGGTCCTGTGGAGGAACAGTGTGGAAACTGCGGGTACCTGCATTTGCAGGCGTCAGAGCCTAGATTGCAGGCAGGACGTAGGCCTCCGCCGGCGCCGGTTCCTTGCCTGCTGCCAGGGCTGTGAGCTGGGCGCGGGACTCCACGCCAAGCTTCCGGTAGATGGCGGTGAGGCGTACTTCGACGGTCCGTACTGACACGTAAAGGGTGGCGGCAATTTCCTTGTTGCGCATGCCCCGGGCCACCATTTTTGCCAGTGCGCGTTCATGGTCCGCCAGCATGAGCATGGCAGGGTTCCCTTGGGGCCGGGCCGGCTCCACCCTTTCGTCGAGCAGGAGTGAATCCACATGCTGGGTCCACGCGTCGGCACCCGCTTCATCGAACATCACTTTGGCCCGCAGCAGGGCGTCACGGGCGTCCCGCAACCGGCCAAAGGCATGGAGGCGCTCGGCGTAGCACAGCAGGGTCCGGGCCCTTTCAAGCAGTGAATCGTGGGCGTTCCGGTTTTCCAGCGCCTGGCTGAACAGCTGCAGCGACTGCTCTCCGTCAGCAAGCATGGCCCGGCTGCGGGCAACGGCAGTCATCAGCCAGGGGGAGCGCAGGCCTACAGCCCGGCTCTCCAGCCGCACCAGTGCCTGGGTGGCCTCACGGTGCCGGCCAAGCCGGACCAGGACTTCCACGAGGTCCGCCTCGCAGCGCAGCAGCGCGGGGTTTCCAAATTCCATCCCGATTTCCACGGCACGGGTGAGCTGCGCCAAGGACTCCGCGAGGTCACCCCGCAGCAGCGCAAAGTGGCCCTGGCAGGCGGCGAGCCGGGCGGTGACCGCGGGATGGCTGTCCGCGCTCGAGTGACGCTGGGCTTCGGCCAGGTGGACCTGGGCCAGCGCCTCATCCCCCATCGCGTGGGCCCGCCACACACGGAAGATGTACCGCAGCCCGCGGTGGTACTTGATCTCGGGTTCGTGGAGCTCAAGCTCGTCAATGAGCCGGACCGCGGTACGGACGTTCCCGGCGCGGATTTCGTTGTCCACTGCGAGGAAGGCCGCGGTTTCCCGCCAGTTGATGTGGCTGTCGTCCGCAAAAGTCCGCACCATGGCGAAGGCCTCGGCCGCATGGTCGTAGTGCTCGGCGTAGCTCAGGGCGCGCCCCTGCGCCAGCAGGCTTGCCACCTTGGCGCCGCCGCCGTGCACATGCTGGCGACTGAGCCGTGCGGTGTTGCCGCTGATGGTTTCGGTCAGCAACCGGGCGCAGTCGGTGATGGCAAGGCATTCGGCCGATGCGGAGTCCTTGAACTCTTCGCCATGCCGAAGCACTGCGGCGGCGTCCTTGAGCTCCCAGCGTTCCGCGTAGTACAGGGCGGCGACGGCCAACAGGTTCGCCGTATAAGCGGGGTCGTGCCCGCCGAATTCCTTGGCAAGGCGCAGGACCATGCTTGAACGGACGGCGGCCCCCTGGATGAACTGGATCTCGAAGGAGAGGCCGGTCAGCCGCAGGATCAGGGCGGGATTCCGGGTCACCCGCTGGGCCCAGTCCAGGTAGCGCCTGGCGTACACAAACTCCCCGCGGTTGAACAGCATCTTCGCAACATTGGAAAGCCGGGCGGCCGTTTCCGCTTCCCAGGGATTGATGGTGAGGGCACGCTCGATGTACTCAATAGCGAAGGCCACTTCCCCGCCACGGATCAGGTCCACCGCATGCCGGAGCAACCCGAAAGGTGTCTGCCGTTCCAGCGCCGTGAAGCTGAGGTGCCAGCGGCGGGCATAGGGGTCAGTCGCTTCCGCCGCTGCAGCCATGGCGCGGTGGCTGGCGGTGCGGACCGCTGGAGTCATGGCAGCAAAGACGTAGCCCCTGAGGAGCTGGTCGCGGATCCTGAGGTGGGGGCCGGTGCGGCTCACCATGCCGCACGCCAGCAGCTCGTCCACTCCGGCCCAAATGTCACTGGTGACCTTTTCCAAGGTGGCAATGTCGCTGCGGTAGGACAGCGACAGCAGGTCAAGGACTGTACGGGCGGCGGGGGTCAGCCCTCCGATCACTGAGGCGAACTCCGCCTCAAAGCTGCCCTTGCAGGGCAGGGGAACAGGGAGGGCGTACTTTCCCTCCGCCTGCCGTTCCAGCAGCCGGAGGTAAAGTTCGACGGCGGCAAGCGGGTTCCCCTGGGTTGCTGCGGCAACCGCGTGGGCAGCCGCCGTCGTTGTTTGGCGTGCGGGGATGGCCTCGAGCATCCTTACCGTGTCGCTGTAACCCATGGGTCCCAAATGCAGGGCGGGCAGGCCGGCGAAGGCACCATGGTCCGGTGCAGTGTCGCGGACACTGATGAATAGTGCGATCTCGGTGCCTGCCAGGCGGCGGGCCAGGAAGCCGATGACGGCCTGGCTGCTCGGGTCCAGCTGGTCGGCGTCGTCGATGACGATGACCGTCCGTGATGATGAGCGCTGATGGAGTCCGTTGAGGAGCAGGGATGACACGGTGGGGACGTCCATCGTGCCGGCGGTATCGTGGAGCACTTCGTCCGCTATCCGGTTCAGCACGGGATCGTCCATGCCGTTCAGGAGGGCCGTGAGTCCGGACAGCGGCCAGTCAGACTCGGCTGCGCTGGCCTGCAGGAAAATGGTCCGGTAATCGGAGAGCCGGGGAATTTCCGCCAGCAGGGCTGATTTGCCCACACCCCGCCGGCCCACTACTGCCAAGGAGCCGTCTTTGGGTCCCCGGATCACTGAAAGGACCCGGTCCAGCTCCTTGTTCCGCCCGATTAACGACATATGGTCCCCATCCATCGCAGAAGGAGACCACTTTTCTTGCTTTAGTTTCCGGTAATGCAGCGCCTTCGGCTGGTCGCCTCCAGCACGGTTCCCAGCCGTAGAAGTGAATATAACGCCCCGCCTCTGAAGGGAACCACAACTTAGACACTGGATTGGATCAAGATTGGCACCTGCATTTCGTCAAGATTTCAACGTTGCCTGTGGCGAACCACTTGATTCCTGTCGTGGTCCGCATCTGTGACAAGATCTGTTTTCGGCCATTGCCTCCTGTGCTGGTGCACATAACTCCTGCTTCCCTCCCGCCCTTAGGGTGGGATGCACGTGTGATCCACCCCACGGATCCGTACAATGCATGGCCCTGCCGCGGGGGCCCGCTGGCTTCCCGCAGGTTTCGTAATATCCGCTGAAGAACGAAGGACGGCGCACCTATGCCCGCTGACCAACAATTAGCCAAGTCGCTCAAGCCGCGGCACCTGTCCATGATCGCGATCGCAGGCGTCATCGGCGCCGGTCTCTTCGTGGGCTCCGGGGCTGCCATCCAGCAGGCCGGGCCGGGCATCCTGCTGGCCTACATGGCGGCAGGCATCGTGGTGATCCTGGTGATGCGCATGCTCGGGGAGATGGCTGCGGCCAACCCGGAGACCGGTTCGTTTTCAACCTATGCGGACAAGGCCCTCGGCCGGTGGGCAGGATTCAGCATCGGCTGGCTCTACGCCTGGTTCTGGATCATTGTGCTGGGCATCGAAGCAACGGCCGGGGCGGCCATCATGCACCGCTGGGTGCCCGGCATCGACCAATGGGTCTGGGCGCTGATCCTCATGGTCCTGCTGACTCTGACCAACCTCGGTTCGGTGAAGTCCTACGGTGAGTTCGAGTTCTGGTTTGCCTCCATCAAGGTTGCGGCAATCGTGCTCTTCCTGCTGTTTGGCGCCGCCGCCATCCTCGGCCTGGTCCCGGGCGTCCCGGCCCCGGGCCTCTCCAACCTGGTGGAGAACGGGGGCTTCCTGCCCAACGGCCCCGGCGCGGTCCTGGCCGGCATCCTGGTGGTTGTGTTCTCCTTTTTCGGCGCGGAAATCGCCACCATCGCTGCAGGTGAGTCGGAAAACCCGGTGGACGCCGTCAAGAAGGCCGTGAAGTCCACTGTCTGGCGGATCCTGGTGTTCTACATCGGCTCCATCGCCATTGTCGTCACCCTCCTGCCCTGGAATGACGCCAGCGTCGCCAAAAGCCCCTACGTTGCGGTCATTGAGCTTTTCGGGATCCCCGGCGCCGGCACCATCATGGATGTGGTCGTGCTGACGTCCGTCCTGTCCTGCCTGAACTCCGGCCTCTACACCGCCAGCAGGATGCTGTTCTCGCTCTCCAAGCGGGGGGACGCCCCATCCGCCTGGACCAGGATCTCCAAGCGCGGTGTTCCCGTTGCTGCTGTGCTGGCATCCACGGTGGTGGGCTTTGTCACAGTGGGCCTGAACTACATCGCACCGGACACCGTGTTCCTCTTCCTGGTGAACACCTCCGGCGCCATCGCCCTGTTCGTGTGGCTGGTCATCGCGTCCTCGCAGCTGATCCTCCGCAAGCGCATGGGGGCGGCGGGCAAGGACCTCGAGTTGAAGATGTGGTTCTTCCCCTACCTGACCTGGCTCGCGATCGTCAGCATCGTGGCACTGCTCATCGGCATGGTCATCCTTGAATCCACCCGCGAGTCGCTGCTGCTCTCCGTGGCACTGGCCGCCGTCGTCGTCGGCATCGGGGTATGGCGCTACCGCAAGTTCGGCACGCGCCCCGGCTCCGGCGAACTGCACCACGGGGAAAGCCCGGAGGTCGTGGTGAAGGCCGGCACGGCGTCGTAACCCACCAGATCTGCTTCACAGGAATCCGCCCTGCCCGGGAGCCAGAACATGGCTCCGGGCGGGCGGTTCCTTCTTTAAGGACCACGTGTCCTTTCAGCGCGTGCGGGGCGTTGGCGGATGCGCGGGTGGTGGTGGCAGCTGTGCTGCCGCAGGGGTTATCCACACCTGCCCGCCATGTGACTGGCACCCGCGGCCTTTTCCCTGGATTCACAGCGACTTCAGCAAGGCCAACCCGGACTGGGAAACCAAGACCGAATGTCGATTCCTACGCGCGGGGCCCGGTATCCGTGGACGGAGACAAGGTTCAGGTGAAGATGTCCCGGTACTGGGGTTTTCCACATACAGGCTCCGGTGCTGCCTCCCGGTTGCCACGGCGGATAGCCTTGAGTCAAGCGTGAATCGCCTATCCGGTCCAGATGCACTAAGATATTGAAGTCTGTGCTGCGTCCTGCCTCCGTTCCGGTGGCGGGGCATTGCCGGAATCGCAAATGAACCTCCTGTTACGGAAATGCCGTAACCGCTTAGCCCAAAGGAGGTGGGTTCACATATGCGTCCTTACGAATTGATGGTAATCATCGACCCCGAGGTCGAAGAGCGTACCGTTGAGCCGTCGCTTCAGAAGTTCCTGAACGTCATCACCAACGATGGTGGAACCATCGAAAAGGTTGACATCTGGGGCCGTCGTCGTCTGGCTTACGAGATCAAGAAGAAGTCCGAAGGTATCTACGCCGTGGTGAACTTCACCGCCAAGCCGGAAACCGCCAAGGAACTTGACCGCCAGCTGTCTCTTAACGAGACCATCATGCGCACCAAGATCACCCGCCCCGAAGAGCAGAAGGTTGTTGCTGAGTAATTTCAGCACCGATTTTCATTCTTTACCCCGCAGGAAACGCACTCTTCACCCAGGTCCGAACAAGGAGGCAGTAGATGGCAGGCGAAACCACCATTACGGTCATCGGTAATCTCACCAATGACCCGGAATTGCGGTTCACACCGTCCGGTTCAGCAGTAGCGAACTTCACCATCGCTTCCTCCCCCCGTACCTTTGACCGCCAGTCCAACGAGTGGAAGGACGGGGAAACCCTGTTCCTCCGCGCCGCTGTCTGGCGTGAAGCAGCCGAGAACGTCGCCGAGTCCCTCACCAAGGGCATGCGCGTGATTGTTACCGGCCGCCTGAAGAGCCGTTCCTACGAAACCAAAGAAGGCGAAAAGCGCACTGTTATCGAGCTTGAGGTCGACGAAATCGGCCCCAGCCTGCGCTACGCCAACGCCAAGGTCAACCGCACCCAGCGCTCCGGCGCCGGCGGGCAGGGCGGCTTCGGCGGAGGCAACAGCGGCGGTGGCTTCGGAGGCGGCAACCCTGGTGGAAACCAGGGCGGCAACTCCGGTGGAGGCTGGGGCGGCGGCAACCAGCAGGCTGCACAGGACGACCCCTGGGCGACGCCCGGTGTCTCCAATGCAGGTGGCTGGGGCAACGGCCCCGATTCCGAACCTCCCTTCTAAAACACCCCATTAAGGCCCGAGGCCGGGACCGCCGGAAGTGCCTCCAGGCACCATGGTGACTGCCGCCGTCGGACCACCACCATCCCGTGGATCAACATCCACGGGCTCCCTAGAATAGGAGCTCCACGATGGCTAAGGCTGAACTCCGTAAGCCCAAACCAAAGTCCAACCCCTTGAAGGCCGCTGACATCACTGTCATCGACTACAAGGACGTAGCATTGCTGCGCAAGTTCATCTCCGACCGCGGAAAGATCCGCGCCCGTCGCGTCACCGGCGTCACGGTGCAGGAACAGCGCAAGATCGCCCAGGCAATCAAGAACGCCCGCGAAGTTGCTCTGCTGCCTTACTCCGGCGCTGGCCGCGGCTAAGGAAGGGATTAACTAAAATGGCAAAGCTCATTCTGACCCACGAAGTAACCGGTCTCGGTGCTGCTGGCGACGTTGTCGAGGTCAAGGACGGTTACGCACGTAACTACCTGCTGCCCCGCAACTTTGCCCTGACCTGGTCGAAGGGCGGCGAGAAGCAGGTTGAGTCCATCAAGGCTGCCCGCGCTGCCCGCGAGCACGCTTCCCTGGAAGATGCTCAGAAGCAGGCTGCTGCACTGCAGTCCAAGCCGGTCAAGCTCGTTGTCAAGGCTGGCGAAACCGGACGCCTGTTCGGCACCGTCAAGCAGGGCGACGTCGCTGACGCTGTTGAGGCCGCTGGCCTTGGCCGCATCGACAAGCGCAAGGTTGAACTGCCTGTCCACATCAAGTCGGTTGGTTCCTACCAGGCCAACGTCCGTCTGCACGAGGACGTTGCTGCTGTGATCGAACTCGACGTAGTAGCTGGCAAGTAGTATCTGACTGCATAAAAAGGGCCTCCGCCGCCGGATTCCGGCAGCGGAGGCCCTTTTTGGTTCGCCGTTGTGCGCAGGCCAGTCCACATTCTGCGAAGGGATTTTGCTTTGCCATACCTTGCCCTCAGCAGCATCCTCCTGGTGGCCGCGGCGATCAGCTTTGCGTCGGACCGAAGACGCCTCCGCAACGGCGTTCTCCTCCTCCTGGCCCTGGGATTCGGCTGGCTCGGCCTGCTTGGAGTGGCTGGAAGCGACTCTGCCCCGGTGTTCATGACACTGGCCCTGGTGGTTCTGTTCATCCTGTCCGTTCCGGTCCTGGCGGTCTTCCTGATCCTCAACGGCATTGTGATGCTCCGGCGTGAAGGGCGCAGCCTGGCCAACATGCTTTCGCTCCTGGCGGGACTGGCCATGGTGGCAGGGCCGCTCAGCCTGGCACTCCTGCACTCGGCCGCTCCCAACCTAGGCGTCCTCACGGGCACCATGGCCGTCCTGGTTGGCTACTTTGGTTTCGTCTTCGCCAGTTACCTCGCGTACTCCCTGATCTACTCAAGCCTGCCGCCCAGGCGCCGGCCGGAGTATGTGGTGGTCTTAGGCTCCGGACTTGCTGGAAACGCCGTCCCGCCGCTGCTGGCGGCCCGGCTCGATGCTGCGGTAAGCCTGTACCGGGGAAAGCACGGCGGGACCATCAGGGCCCTCATTCCCAGCGGTGGCCGGGGTGCCGACGAGCTGACCACTGAAGGGGCGGCAATGGCCCGGTACCTCCAGGAGCAGGGCATTCCCGCCGCCAGCATTCTGATTGAAGATAAAGCCACCACCACCCTCGAGAACCTGGTTTTCTCCCGGAACCTGATGGACCGGCCGGACCGGCCAGTCACCGTTGTCACCAGCAGCTACCACGTGTTCCGGGCGGCCATGTTCACGCGCCGGGCCGGGATGCGTGCGCACGTCACCGGCGCCAGGACCGCAGGCTATTTCATGCCCAGTGCGTTCCTCCGCGAGTTTATTGCCATTCTGGTGAAGTACAAATGGATCAATCTGGGCTTCTGCTCCGCAATCCTTGCTTTCCCGCTGGCCGTAATGACGCTGTCCCAGCCGCACTCCTAGGGGGCGGGGGGAACGCCAGTACCTCTGCCAGTGGGTTCCTCCGCCGGTGATAGCCTGCAGCGGTGACTTCACCCTTGCGCAACCGCCCCTTCCATCAGGTCGATGTATTCTCCAGTGAGCCATACCGGGGCAACCCGCTGGCCGTCGTCCTCGACGCTGCGGATCTCAGCGCCGAGGAAATGCAGGGCTTCGCCAACTGGACAAACCTGTCTGAAACCACGTTCCTGCTGCCGCCAACTGATTCCCGGGCCGACTACAGGGTCCGGATTTTCACCGGCAATGAGGAGTTTCCCTTCGCCGGGCATCCCACGCTGGGATCAGCCCATACCTGGCTTGAGGCCGGCGGTGTGCCGCAGTCGGAGCGTTTCGTGGTGCAGGAGTGCGGCGCCGGCCTGGTCCGGGTTCGGCGCGACGACGGCAGGCTGGCATTCGCTGCCCCGGCCCTGACGCGCTTCGAGCCCGTCGAGGACGATGTTCGTAACCGGCTGGCGGCCGGCCTGCGCCTGCCGGTCTCCGCGTTCCTGGACGCCTCCTGGCTGGTCAACGGGCCCGAGTGGGTAGGCGTGCTCCTGGAATCCGCCGCGGACGTCCTCGCCGTGCAGCCGGATTACGCCGCCATGGGCAACCTGAAGGTGGGAGTTGTGGGACCGCACCCCGCTGGTGCCGGCGCCGACTTTGAAATCCGCACCTTCATTCCGGGCGATGCGATGCTTGAGGACCCGGTGACCGGGAGTTTCAACGCCGGAGTTGCCCAGTGGTTGATCGGCAGCAACAGGGCGCCGAACGAGTACGTCGCAGCCCAAGGGACCGTACTTGGCCGGGCAGGACGCATCCACGTCCAGGCTGATGACGGCGAAATCTGGGTGGGCGGCGCTTCCGCCACGTGCATTCGGGGGTCGGTGCTGCTGTAAGTCGATGCGGGAATACTCCGGCGGCTCCCCATGTTCACAGGATAGATGCAAACGCATATATGATGAAGATGAACGAGCAACAGGAGATTGCCATGGAGACCCGCCGCATCACAGTCCTTTCCGCCGGGCTCGGCGTACCGTCGTCGAGCCGACTGCTGGCTGACCAGCTGGCCGCGTCCGCTGTGCGGCAGTTGCGCGAGGCGGGCTTCGATGTCCAGGTGGACGTCGTAGAACTCCGTGACGTGGCCGTGGACATCGCAAACAACTTCGTGACGGGCTATGCCGCACCCCGCCTGGCCGAGGTGATCGCGAACCTGGAAGCCTCAGACGGAGTCATCGCGGTCTCACCGGTATTCAGTGCCTCCTATAGCGGGCTGTTCAAGTCCTTCATCGACGTCCTCGACCCCAAGTCGCTGGACGGGAAGGCTGTCCTGCTCGGAGCCACCGGCGGCACTGACCGCCACCAGATGGTTTTGGACTACGCCATGCGTCCGCTGTTCAGCTACCTGCGCACCAGGATGGCTCCCACAGGCGTCTTCGCCGGTCCCCAGGACTGGGGAACCGCGGACGACGGCGGCACTTCACTTTCGCAGCGGATCGACCGGGCGGCGGGGGAGTTTGTGCAGCTTCTTGAGGGACCCCAGCCGGGCCGCAAGCCTGAGCCCATGGAGTCGCTGCCCTTCGAGCAGCTGCTGGCGGGGATCTCGGGGGCACGCTGACCCTGACCGGAACCAGGCGAACGTTCCGGCTACGCCGCTCGTTGTGCGGAACATGAAATGTCCCGTGGATGCAGTGGAACTGATGATGACCGAACGCAGTGGGGTGGAAATCGACTACTGCCCGCAATGCCGGGGAGTGTGGCTAGACCGCGGAGAGCTGGACAAGATCCTGGACCGGGCCGCCGAGTACCTGCCGGCCGCCCCAGGCCCGGCCAGGCCTGCGGCGCCCGCTCCGGGCCCCACGCCTCCGCCGCTCTATCCCAATTTCGAACCCCGCCGGGAGCAGCCCCGCCACGATGACCGCAAGTACGGCCAGCAGGGGTATGACCGGGATTACGACCGGCGGCGGCACAAAAAGAAGGAAGGCTGGCTGGGCGAGCTGTTCGACTTCTAGCGCGGCTTGCCCAGGCAGGCCCGGGCCTCGCCACTCACCCCAGCGCTTCCGCACCCAGGCGCGTCAATCATCCAGCAGGGCGATGAACTCCCGTGCCTGCTTCATGGAAATATCAGAATGCCGGGTCAGCGCGATGGCGGCCGCCTCCGTGTCTCCGCTGCGGGCCAACGTCCGGATCCTGCCGTAGATCTCATCGTTGAGCATGTTGCTGCTGACCTCGCGGGTCACGTCGCCCTTGCTGGCGATTGCCCGGTAGCGGTAGGGGAACCGCTGAGGAGCGTCGTCCTCATCGTCGTCGGCCTCTGCCGGCGTCGCCTCCGGGCCGCGGTAGGGCTGGGGGTGGGCAGCCAGGGCGCCCACGGCGTCACGGGATGCGCGCAGGCCGTCGCCCGTTACCTCGTAGTACAGCTTGATGGCCGCCATGGCCTGGCCTTGGGCGATCAGCGCGTAGAGCCTCCGGTGTTCTTCCTCGGACAGTTTCGCGGCGGCTGCGCGGGCAAGATCGGCGGGGTTGGCGGCGGGCTCCCGCGGCACCGCCGCGGCGGCGGCCCTTCTCCTGCTGAAGGCGCGGGAAGCCAGGATGACGGCGGCAGCCACGGCCAGGAGGATGAGGACGGGGACCACAAGCGATTCCATTTTCAAAGCCGTTCTGTGTACTTCCTGGTCTTGGCGAGGTCTGATTGCATCGCCTGGGCGTTCTGGCTTGGCCGCGTCTTGGCCTCAAGGCGCGCCCGCGCATCCGTCGCAGCCTGGACCTGCGCGGCGTAGTGCCGGGCCGAGCGCTCGGCAAGGTCGCGCTGGTGCTTTTCGGCTTCGGACACGCCCGAATCGCGCGGACTGAGGGCCGTGGCCAGCCCCCAGATGAGCGCCGCCAAAACAAGTGCCGGCAGCAGTACCAGCAGCAGTTCGCCCATACATAGAGCTTATGCCAGATCGCCTTTATCCACAGCAATATTCACCTGTGCGCATATTGGCCCGCCTGCCGCAGAAAGGGATCCGGGAAGAGAATGTTGGCGGCAGGGTCGGGGCCTGCATGAACTGGGTCACTGGACAGAGGGGCCTACGGTTTTGCCCATAGCCGGCGCGTCAGGCTGTGGATGAAATTCCCGGAAAGAAATATTTACTCCACATGCTTGAAGTAGTGTTTCCGCAGGTCAAGGCCTCGTGGTGCAGCAAACTTTTTTAGTTTCCACAGCCTTTCCCACAGGCTGTGCACAAGCTATGCCACTTAGTGCACAGGTTATCCACAGCCCAGCCGGCATGCTGGCTTGGTGGCTGGAGCCAAGGGGGCTAGCGTAGCGGAGTGCCTGTTCTTCAGGGCCTCGGAGACCCCGGCTCGCTGTCGAAAGAGCAGCCAGGTGGATCGACGGGAACCAGAAAAAGGGCCGTTGTGGAAAACCTGTGGATATGGGGATAACTCTCGTTGTTCCCGCCACGGGCGGCTGGCCGCACTCCGTTGTCAGACCCCGCTGGTACACCTGAACAGGTAGCGGTGCACGGCTTGCCGGCAACGCCACGGCAGGATGTTTAAGTCCCGGGCGGGTCCCGGATCACATGGAGGACGGCAGCTTTGTCAATCGCGCATCTGGACCCGGTCGAAACAACCCGCGGATCGGACGCGAGCCGGAAGCCCCCGCAGGATATCCCGGCAGAGCAATCCGTCCTGGGCGGCATGATGCTGTCCAAGGATGCAATCGCGGATGTTGTTGAGATTCTCCGCGGGCAGGATTTCTACCGCCCCGCCCACGAGACCATCTATGAAGCCATCATCGATCTCTACGGCCGGGGTGAGCCCGCGGACGCAGTGACGGTTTCGGACGAACTGACCAAACGCGCCGAGATCAACAGGATCGGCGGGCCTGCGTACCTTCACGAGCTGATCCAGACCGTCCCCACGGCTGCCAACGCCGGGTATTACGCCGAAATCGTAGCTGAACGGGCTGTCCTGCGCCGCCTCGTCAACGCCGGCACCAAGATCGTCCAGCTGGGCTACGGGTCAGACGGCGAGGTGGAGGACCTGGTGAACCAGGCCCAGGCCGAGGTGTACGCCGTCGCCGAAAGGCGCACCGCGGAGGACTACGTGGTCCTCAAGGACGTCATGGAGTCCACCGTGGACGAGATCGAGGCATCCGGCCACCGCGGTGAAGGCATGACCGGCGTTCCCACCGGCTTCTACGAACTGGACGAGCTGACGCACGGCCTCCACCCCGGCCAGATGATTGTCATCGCCGCCCGCCCCGCCGTGGGTAAGTCCACGTTTGCCCTTGATTTTGCGCGCTCCGCCGCCATCAAGAACAACCTGGCCACCGTGATGTTTTCGCTGGAAATGGGCCGGAATGAAATCGCCATGCGTCTCCTCTCCGCAGAGGCAACCATCGGTCTGCAGGACCTGCGCAAGGGAACCATCAAGGACGAGCAGTGGTCCAAGATCGCCACCACCATGGGCAGGATGAACGATGCCCCGCTCTTCATTGATGACAGCCCCAACATGTCCCTGATGGAGATCCGCGCCAAGTGCAGGCGCCTGAAGCAGCAGCACGACCTCAAGCTCGTCATCCTCGACTACCTGCAGCTCATGAGCTCGGGCAAGAAGGTTGAATCCCGCCAGCAGGAAGTGTCCGAGTTCTCTCGTGCGCTGAAGCTCCTGGCCAAGGAGCTGCAGGTCCCGGTCATCGCGCTGTCGCAGCTGAACCGTGGATCCGAGCAACGCCAGGACAAGCGGCCCATGGTCTCGGACCTCCGCGAATCCGGCTCCATCGAGCAGGATGCGGACATGGTGATCCTGCTCCACCGCGAGGATGTCTACGACAAGGAATCACCGCGCGCCGGTGAAGCTGACATCCTGGTTGCCAAACACCGTAACGGCCCCACGAAGGATATTGTGGTCGCCTTCCAGGGCCACTACTCCCGGTTCGCCAACATGGCGGCCGACGCCGGCGGGGGCGGCTTCTAGCACCCGCTCAGCCGGTGCGCCGGCGGCTCAGCCCTGCTTCAGCAGGTGGTTGGGCAGGCGGTTGCCCGGGGCGGTGCCCCGGATTTCCAGCAGCTCGCGGGCGTGTGCGTGCAGCCTCTTGTCCTCCTCGCTGGCCGGCACCCATGGGGGGACCGGAACGGAGTTCCCCTGGGCGTCACGAGCCACCATGACCGTCAGGCAGTAGGTGGTGAGGTTCATTTCGCGGCTCTTGGGATCGCCCGAGCGGACATGTACTGCAATGTGCATGCCTTTGGTCCCCGTGTACACGAGGCGTGCCTCCACCTCCACCACGTGGCCGATCAGCAGTGGCCGGTAGAACCGGACGCCACCGGAAAACACTGCCACGGTATCCATGCCGCAGTAGCGGGAGGCGCACACGTAAGCGGCCTCGTCGATCCACTTCATGACGATCCCGCCGTGGACCTTGCCGCCCCAGTTGACGTCCGTGGGGGCAGCCATGAAGCGCAGGGTTACCCTTTCGGCCGTGCCGGCGTCGGTGTATTCCTGGCCGTTCATGGCTTCAACGATTTGTTCCCGCACCTTGATCCGGGCAACGGCGTGATCCCGCTCTTCAATCTCTTCAAGGGTGGCGGGCTCGAACTGCTTCACGGGGATGGGTTTTCCGTCCTCTCCCACAGCCACGAAGATCACCATGCACTGGCTGCGCATGGTGGCCGGCCCACCTTTGGGATCGCCGGAGGAAACCACGGTGCGGATGTGCATCGATGACCGGCCCGTGTAGACGATGGTGGCTTCAACTTCCACCATATCCCCGCTGTTCACGGGGTCGGCGAAATGGATGTTACCCACATAGGCGGTGACACAGTAGGACTTTGCCCAGCCCACGGCCGCAGCGTAGGCGGCCTTGTCCACCCACTCCAGGACGGTTCCGGCATCCACGGAGCCGCTGTGTCCCACGTCCATGGGCGCGGCCAGGAAGCGGAGGGTCACGGAGTTGGCGGCATGGGTCTCGGTCATGGTGCGATCATACTGACGCCGGCGGTTACCCGCCGGTTCGGGCGGTGCCGCACCGCGATCGCCGGAACGCGCCTACGTCGCCGTTCCGGAATGGCGAAACCGCAGCTTTCCCGCGACCTCGGGGATGTGGCGGACCGGTGGTGATAAAGCGCGACGGCGAGTGGGGCACCTGGGTGCCCCACCCGCCGTCGGACGTTTCCCGCTGGCCGGACGCGGATGGTCAGGCCAGGACGGCCAGCCTGGAATTGCTGCGCCCGAAGAGGGCGCGGTCCACAGAGAGCCGGCCCGCGCCGGTCAGGGCCAGGGCGAAGGCTGCTGCGGCGAGGAGCAGCACCAGCTCGTAGCCGCCGTTTGCCGCGAAGACACCGGCGGGGCCGTGCACCAGGACCAGTGCCCCAAGCATGTCAAGGACCAGGAGGGCCGCAATCACGCGGGTGAAGATTCCCAGGATCAGGGCGATGCCCCCGGCGAATTCGAGCACGGCGATGGCGGGTGCTGCAATTTCCGCGGCCGGCACGCCCATTTTGGCGAAGGAAGCCTGCGTGCCAGCGATCGTCCATTCGTTGAACTTCTGCCAGCCGTGGGCTGCAAACAGGAAACCGAGGATGATGCGGAGGGCGGTGATGGCTGTGGTGGTAAGTCGTGACTGGTTCATGGCTCCAGTGTTTCCGACAAATACTTGAAGAGTCAACTATTTGCGTCACATTGTGTCCCTTGTCATGTCCGGCTGGCCATCCCCGGCGGGCAGATTAGGCTGGCAGCGTGCCCCGCTTACCTGCCCCCGATACTGCCGTGCCGCACAAGGGACAGAGCCGCGAGATCCTTCGGCTGGCCGTTCCTGCCTTCGGTGCCCTGGTGGCGGAACCGTTGTTCCTGCTCGCGGATTCAGCCATCGTGGGCCACCTTGGCGTGGCACAGCTGGCTGGCGTGGGGCTCGCATCCGCCGTGCTGCACACCGCCGTCGGCCTGATGGTCTTCCTTGCCTATTCCACGACTCCTGCCGTGGCCCGCGCAATGGGTGACGGCCAGTGGGGAAAGGCCCTGGCGGCCGGGCGCGACGGCGTGTGGCTGGCACTGCTGCTGGGCCTGGTCCTCGCCGTGGCGGGCTTCCTGGCCGCGGACCCGCTGATCGGCCTCCTGGGGGCCGAGGGGGAGGTCCGCACCTTCGCCGTGGACTATCTCCGCTGGTCCATGCCAGGGCTGGTGGCAATGCTCCTGATCTTTGCGGGTACCGGCCTGCTCCGCGGAATGCAGGACACTCGAACGCCGCTGCTGGTGGCCACGTCCGGATTCGGCCTGAACATCGTCCTGAACCTGTGGCTGGTGTACGGGCTTGGCTGGTCCGTCACGGGCTCGGCCGTGGGAACCAGCGTGGCACAGTGGGCGATGGCTGCCGTGTATCTGGTGATAGTCCGGCAAAATGCCGTCCGCCACGGGGTGCCGCTGGCGCCGAACTGGCGGGGGATCCGAAGCATGACCCGGGTGGGATCGTGGCTGATGCTGCGCACGCTCAGTCTCCGGGTTGCCATCCTGGCCACGGTGCTGGTTGTCACGGCGCAGGGCGCCGTGAACCTGGCCGCCCACCAACTGGCCATGACCATCTTTTCTTTCCTGGCCTTCGCCCTGGACGCCCTGGCCATTGCCGCCCAGGCCCTGATCGGCAAGGAACTAGGCGCGTCAAACGCCCTCAAGGCGCGTCTCCTGACGGGAACCATGGTCCGCTGGGGACTGGGATTCGGTGTGGTGACCGGGGTGCTGCTAGCCCTTGCGGCGCCCTTTGCCGGGCGCCTCTTCACCTCCGATCCCGAGGTGCAGGCCGTCCTGGCCCTTGCCCTCTGGGTCGTCGCTGCCGGCCAGCCGGTTGCAGGCTATGTCTTCGTGCTGGACGGTGTGCTGATCGGTGCCGGCGACGCGAGATACCTTGCGTTGGCTGGGCTGGCGAACCTGGCAGCCTACCTGCCCATGCTGGTTGCGGTGGCGGTACTGGGCCTGCCGGGCGCGGCTGGCCTGGGCTGGCTGTGGGCGGCCTTTGCGCTTGGATATATGGCGGCCCGTGCCCTTACCCTGGGCCTCCGGGCCCGCTCCGACCGGTGGATGGTGCTCGGCTCGGACTAGGGCCCGATTCCGTTCCAGGTTCTACCCGCGTCCCTGCCGCTACTAAACTGGACCGGTGACGCAACCAAGGACACCCGCAGGCACCGCTCCCGGAACCAACCCCCGGCCGGATCTGTGGCAGCCGGTCCTGCTCCGTTCCGTGGCAGCCCTGGTGTTCGGCGCGGTGACCATATTCTGGGCCGCCCCGTCCGTGGAGGTCATGGGATGGGCCGGGGGGCTGTATCTTCTGGCCACGGGCGCGCTGCTGCTCAGGAGCGTTGGGGCAACAGGATTCCAGCGGGATGCGGCGCCGGGCAAAATGCTCTCCGCCGCAGGCGCCGTGCTGGCAGGCGCCGGATTCTCCCTGGTGCTGCTGCACGGCGACCTCGTGTTTGGTGTGGTGGCAGCCGCGGGGCTGGGGGTGGCGGGGGCCCTGGAACTCGCGTGCGGGCTGACCCTGCGCGGGCGCCATGTACTGGCCCGCGATTGGATCGCGTCCGGAGTAGTGGGCCTTGGCACCGCAGCCGTCCTGCCTTTCTTCATCAGCCTGGGCGCCCACGCCCTGCTGGGTGTGGTGGGTGGAGGCGCGATTATTTCGGGCGTTTTGTGGGTACTTTCCGGGCTGACGCTTCGGCACGATGCCCGCAGTGCTGCAGGAAAGCCGTAAACTAGGAAAGCGCGGTTCTACTTCTTGTAGAAATTTTGCCGGGCAAACCACCGCAATACTGGAAAACCAGGCCGGCCTGCGTGCCGCCTGCAGGGAGGAATCACCGTGGCAGACCAGCATCAGGGAAAACCGCGCAAGCTGCGGACCTCGGTGAAGGGCCCGCTGATGTTCTCTGCGTTCTGGGCAGTGGTGGCCTTCCTGGCCGTGGTGGTCTTTGCCTCGGGCGGCAGTGCACGCGCCCCCCGTTTCGACCTGGCTTTCACTGCCGCAGGCATCGCTTTCATTGTCACGCTTGTGGTGGCTGCCATGCTCTCAATGAGCCACAAGGAGAATGCCGAGCACCTGGGCAAGGGTTCGGGAGTAAACCTCAGTTCAGCACGAAAGCCTTCCCATGGCTTCGGCGCCCCGGGCAGCACCCAGGGCCCCGCTGCACCGGCTGACGGGCAGGAACCCCGGGACAACCGCTAGCTGGAGGCTGCCTGCCGGGCCCGGTAGGCGGCAACGTGCGCCCGGTTGGCGCAGTTGCCGGTGTCGCAGTACCGCTTAGACCGGTTCCGGCTAAGGTCCAATACCGCAGCGTCGCAATCCTCGGCTTCGCAGGTGCGCATCCGGTCCATCTCCTTGCCGCGGATGACGTCCGCCAGTGCCATCGCCGCCTCTGTGCTCATCCTGTCCACCAGAGGGGCCTCGGGGGTGGTGGCATGCAGGTGCCAGTCCCACTCGTCGTGCTTAACCAGTTGGGGCAGGGCCCGTGCCTCACGCAGCAGGCGGTTCACCGTCCGGACGGCCGATTCTTCATCCGCAGTCCACAGTTCCGCCAGCTGCCCGCGCAGTTGCCGCACGCTTTCCAGCTCCGCGCCGTCCCGGGTCCGGGAACCGGTAAAGCCTTCCGCCGCCAGGAAGCGGTCCAGGTCCGCCGGGGTGGCAAGGGCTTCGGCCCCGTTCGCCGCGGAGTTGATCAGGTTCACCACGGTCCGCAGCGCCACCTCAGTGTCAGGTGCAAAAACCATCTTGACTCCTTACAGGCTGTTCCCGTACTGTCATGACCATTACCCCACTTTACTCCTGACAGGAGGGCAATGATGTCCGCTGCAACCAGCCGTCCGCGCAGTCAGCCACACGCCGGAGGCCGCAGCTTCGTTGCCTCCGGGCTCGGCATCGCCCTCTTCTCTTCCGCGGTCTTCGGCCTCTCTGGATCCTTCGCCAAGGCGTTGCTGGAGACCGGCTGGACGCCCGGGGCTGCCGTAACTGCCCGGCTCACCGGCGCGGCCCTGATTCTCGCGGTGCCCGCGATTCCTGCCCTGAAGGGCCGCTGGCACCAGCTCCGGGACAACTGGTTGACCATTCTGCTTTTCGGGTTGGTGGGCGTGGCAGCCTGCCAGCTGTTCTACTTCAACGCCGTGGCCAGGCTCTCCGTGGGGGTGGCACTCCTCCTGGAGTACCTGGCGCCGGTGATCATCGTGCTCTGGCTGTGGGCGGCCAGCCGGAAACAGCCCCGGGCCCTGACCTTCGGTGGAACGCTGCTGTCCATCGCCGGCCTGGTCCTGGTCCTCGACTTGACCGGTGCCGTAAAGATCGATGTGGTGGGTGTCCTTTGGGGTGTCGCGGCCGCAGTGTGCCTGGCCATGTACTTCTTCATCACCGCCAAGGAGAATGACTCCCTGCCGCCCATCGTGCTGGCATCCGGCGGGCTCCTGGTGGGCGCGGCCGTGATGTGGCTTGCCGCAGCAACCGGCCTGGCGCCTATGGCCTTCAGCACCGCCGATACCGCCCTGGGTCCCTGGGTTACGCCGTGGTGGGTTTCGTTGGCGGGGCTGGTGGTCCTGGCCACGGTGCTGGCCTACGTATCCGGGATTATGGCGGCGCGCGCGCTGGGCTCCAAGGTGGCGTCCTTCGTGTCGTTGACCGAGGTGCTCTTCGCCGTGATCTGGGCATGGCTGCTGCTCGGCGAACTTCCGGGGGCCATCCAACTCCTTGGCGGAGTGCTGATCGTGGGCGGCGTCATCCTGGTCCGCCTTGATGAACTTCGGGGCCCGGCAGCGGCGCCTGTGGCGGACGGCGCGCACGCAGCAAAGGCCCCGTCCCCGCTGGAACACGCCAACGACGTCGAGCCTGTCCCATAGCCAAAGGCCTTAAGCCGCAGCAGGCCCGGACTGTGCGTCCGGGCCTGCTGGCGGTGCGTGCGTGAAGCTGCAGGAATCAGCGCGAGGCCTGGTCCTGCTCCTCGGCGTTGCGCTTGGCCTTGCCGCCGGCTTCCTTGAGCGCTTCCGCCACCTTGGTCAGCATGGTGGTGTGGGTACCGCTCCATTCGTCGCGGAACTTCTCCGCGTCCGGGCCCTTCCAGTCAGTGCCGTTCAGGAGATTGGTAAGGGCCGACTTCTGGTTCTCGATCTCGGCGGCACCCGACTGAAGCTTGCTGCCCAGCTGACGAAGCTGCTGAACGTCTGCACCCCAAATAGCCATCAGTTTTTCTCCTCATAGAGTCATGGATCCGAACCAAGTCGGCATCCCCAGCGGCCTCCCGGCTCATCCGGAAGATCCATTGCCTAAAACCTACCGTGGCCCTCGAAACAGTGTCGATGGGCACCCCTGCCCATGCGGCCTCCACATGGCACGGCCGGCGGCGGCGGGAGGAGGGTCGATCCCAGGCGTTCCAGAGCCTAGCATGGCTGTATGTGCCGGAATATCCGAACCCTCCACAACTTCGAACCGCACGCCACGTCGGAGGAAGTGCACGCCGCTGCCCTGCAGTATGTACGCAAGATCAGCGGCAGTACCAAGCCATCGAAGGCGAACCAGGAGGCCTTTGACGCCGCGGTCCACGAGATCGCGCACGTCACCCAGCACCTCCTTGACGCACTGGTGTCGCAGGCCCCGCCCAAGGACCGCGAAACGGAGGCGGCAAAGGCCAAGGCCCGCGCGGCAGTCCGGTACGGGGCTGCCTGACATTCCCTGCCTACGTGCCCTGCTGCTTTCCAAAGCTCCGCAGCCGGAGCGAGTTGGCCACCACCAGGACTGAGCTGGCGGCCATGGCGGCACCGGCGATCATTGGGTTGAGCAGGCCCAGCGCGGCCACCGGGATGCCCACGGCGTTGTAGAAGAACGCCCAGAAGAGGTTGGTCTTGATAGTGGCCAGCGTCCTGCGGGAGAGTTCGATGGCCTGGGCCACCTGGGCGAGATTGTTGCCCATGACGGTGAGGTCCGCCGCCTCGATGGCCACGTCCGTTCCCGATCCCATTGCAATGCCGAGATCCGCCTGCGCAAGCGCGGCTGCGTCGTTGACTCCGTCCCCTGCCATAGCCACGGTGGCTCCGCGCGCCTGCAGCTCCCGGACTGCCTCGACTTTCCCTTCCGGCAGGACCCCGGCATAGACGTCTTCCTTGTCAATGCCGACGGCGGCCGCCACCTGTGCAGCCACGGCTGCGTTGTCGCCGGTGAGCAGAATGGGCCGCAGGCCGAGTTCCCGCAGCCGGGCGATCGCGGCAGCCGAGCCCTCCTTGACCGTGTCCCGAAGGCTGATGATGCCGGCAACGGCGCCGTCCACCGCAACCCAGATGGCCGTGGCACCGGTTGCTTCCGCTGCTGCCAGTGAAGACTGCTGCTCCGGTGTGGGTTTGGTGCAGTTTTGCTCCAGCCACCCCGTGCGGCCGGCCGTCACCAGCCTGCCTTCGACAGTCCCTGAGACGCCGCCGCCGGGGGCGGAACGGAAGTCCGCCACGGAAGGCAGCGCCCCGCCGTCGTCCCATGCCTGGCTGTCCCTGGCTCTCGCCTGGGCGGCAGCGGCAATGGCGCGGGCCACGGGATGTTCCGATGCCGCCTCCACCGCTCCCGCAAGCCGCAGCACCTCGCCCTCGGCGAAGCCCTCGAAGGCAAGGGTTGCGTCCACGGCCAGGACACCGGTGGTCACCGTGCCGGTCTTGTCCAGCAGGATGGTGTCAACGGTCCGGGTGTCCTCCAGGACCTGCGGCCCCTTGATGAGGATGCCCAGTTGGGCTCCCCGCCCGGTGCCGGTCAGCAGGCCCACGGGCGTGGCCAGCCCCAGGGCGCAGGGGCAGGCGATCACCAGGACGGCGACGGCGGCGGTGAACGCGGAGCGCAGGTCGCCGCTGCTGGCATCGGGTCCCGTGATAAGCAGCCAGAGCAGGAATGTGAGCGCGGCGATAGCCAGGACCACCGGAACGAAGACCGCGCTGATGCGGTCTGCCAGGCGCGCGATGGGCGCTTTGCCGGTCTGTGCCTGGGAGACCAGGCGGGCCATCTGGGCGAGGGTTGTTTCGGAGCCCACGCGGGTTGCCCGTACCAGCAGGCGTCCCGAGGTGTTGATGGTGGCGCCGGTGACGCGGCTGCCAGGGCCCACTTCCACCGGGACCGATTCGCCCGTCACCAGGGAGGCGTCCACCGCGGAGTTGCCGTCTGCAACCACGCCATCGGTGGCGATCTTCTCGCCGGGGCGGACCACCAGGACATCACCCACCTGCAGCTGGTCCGCGCGGATCCTCTCCTCCCTGCCGTCACGCAGGACGGTGGCGTCCTTGGCACCCAGGTTCAGGAGGGCCCGCAGCGCGTCGCCGGCTTTCTGCTTGGCGCTGGCCTCCAGGTACCGGCCCAGCAGGAGGAAGGTGGTCACCACGGCGGCCACTTCAAAGTAGAGGCCGCCGGTCTCCATGCCTTCCATCCCCGGATGTTCGGTCATCCGCGGATCGGCCAACAGCTGCCAGGCGGAGAACAGGTAGGCGGCTGCCACGCCGATGGACACCAGCGTGTCCATCGTGGAAGCCAGGTGCCTGGCATTGATGGCCGCCGCCCGGTGGAAGGGCCATGCCGCCCAGGTCACCACCGGCAGTGCAAGCAGCGCCGCCACCCAGCCCCAGTGGGGGAACTGGGCCACGGGGACCATGGAGACCAGGAAAACAGGGACTGTCAGGATTGCCGCCAGGATCAGGCGCGGGCGGAGCTTGGCGGCTGCGCTGGCAACGGGTGTAGCGTCCGCGGTGCCAACGGCGACTTGCTCTGCGTGCTCGCTCGTTCCTCCCCGGCGGTTCCCTGGCCTCGCAAGCTCGTCCAAGGAACCCTGCCGCGGTGGGTCCAGCTTGGACGCATGCTGCCGCAAATCCCCGCCGTCACCGCCTGCCGGCACGTTCCCGGATGCGCTGGTTTCCTCACCCGCGCCTTCTGGTATCCCATGGATCTTCGCTTTATAGCCCGCTGCGTTGACGGTTTCTATCAGTTGCTCATCAGTGATCCCCGCCGGGACTGTCACGTGCGCTGACTCGAGCGGGAGGTTGACTGAAGCCTGCACGCCGTCGAGCTTGCCGAGCTTTTTCTCCACGCGGTTAACGCAGGAGGCGCAGGTCATGCCTTCGATGTCGAGTTCCACCACGCGGGTTGCCGGCTGGTGGAGAAGTTCCTGGTTGCTCATGCGGCTCCCAAATCAGTGGTGGCTTCAGGCCTCGTTGGCGACGACCAGATAGCCGGCTTCAGCCACAGCCTCGCCGATTTCAGCCGGCGACAATTCGTTGCTGGAGGTGATGGTCACGGTGGAAATGCCGCCGGCGTTCAGCTCGACGTTGACCTCTTCAACGCCAGCCAGTGCCTCGAGTTCCTCACTGACTGCCGAGACGCAGTGCCCGCAGGTCATCCCGGAGACGCTGACTGTGGTGGTGGTAGGGGAGGTGGTGCTCATGGCTTGCTCCTAAAGGGTTGGCCGGCGGTGGCCGGCATTGAGGGGTCCAGGGGTAAGGGTTCGTGGGGTCGGGATCCGGGTCAGCGAAGCAGCCGGCCGATGGCGTCGGCCGCTTCCTTGACCTTTACGTCGATCGCTTCGGCGCGGACTGCGGGGTCGGGCTCATTGGCGGCGCCCACAACGCAGTGGCCAATGTGTTCTTCCACCAGTCCCAGGCTGACTGCGTGCAACGCCTTGGTGACGGCTGAAACCTGGGTGAGGATATCGATGCAGTACTTGTCCTCATCCACCATGCGTGCAATTCCGCGGACCTGGCCCTCGATGCGCTTCAGCCTGCGGAGGTATGCCTCCTTGTTGGCGGTGTAGCCGTGCGGCGCGAGGTCCTGCCCGGGTGCCTGGGCAGCCTGAACCGCTTCTTCCGTGGTGTTCATGAAATTCACCATATACCCCCAAGGGGTATAAATTCAAGTACCCCATGGGGGTATCCGCAGAGCTACGTCCCCCACATCTTTCCGGGCACAAAAAAGCTCCGGAGTGCGTTATTGGGGGATACGCACTCCGGAGCAGCTCTTGGGCAGTTCCCGTTCCCTGGTGGTTGGAACCGGCCTGCTTGAATCAGCTTACTGTCTGGTAGCGCAAGCCGCCAGCATGCGGAATAACTACTTTCGCTTTATTTTTCGAGCATGCTCCAGCAGGCGCGGAGCCCTGCAGCGGCTGACTAGGGCCTGTCTTCGTGGGCGGGCATCCGGTAGGGGACCACCAGGACGGGCCTGCTTTGGTGGTGGGTCAGCCAGGCGCCCACCGATCCGTTCAGGGCTTCCGCGATCCGGTGGGAGAACCCGCGTTCAGAGGTGCCCACGATGATCATTGGGGCGTCGGTTTCCGCAGCAAGCTGCGCCAGCGCGCGGGCCGGATCTCCTGCCAGCGTCCGCAAGGTCCATTCCACGCCGTCGTCACCGGCCGGCACCTTCGCCGCCGCTGCCTGTATCACTGACTCCAGCTCCGATGTGAGGGCACGGATTTCCTTGTCGTCAGCGTCCGGATGGAGGGACAGCCGGTGGGCTGAGCGTGCAGGATCCCATTCCACGAGGTAGCTGGCCTCGTCCACGTAGGCGCAGACCAGGGGTGCACCCAAGCGTGCGGCGAGGGTGGTTGCGGTCTGCAGGACTTCGGGATGCTGCTTGGGCATGACGCCCACCAGGAGTGGGGCCGTCCCATTGAATCGTTCTGAGGTCATAGCCTATTGTCCGCCCGGGGAAACGTGCTTGCACAGTCAGGCCGGCGGCCACAGCTGGGACCAGCAGGAAGAAGCGGGCTAGGAAACCGCAGGTGAAGCCGTAATGACGACGTTTTTCCCCCAGGGGTCCTCGGTGAAGCAACTGATCAGGACCAAGCGGTTGGGCACTATCTCCCAGATGGGGCTGTCCTTCAGGCTGGACTTGAGATAGGTGGTCACACTGTCCACCCGGTAGGAGATGGTGCCCATGGCGGTCTCTACCTGGAACAGGTCACCCACCGCGGCCGCTGAGCTGAGGTTGTTGAAGGGTGCCTCCGCGCCTTCCCAGCTGTGACCGATGACATAGGTGGTGTTGGCCGAACCCTGGCCTGGCGTGCCGAAGGGGGTCAGCCAGTAGCCGTCCTTGGTGGCTGGCGGCACGATGGTCTGGCTGGACTGCGCCGCGCCGTCCAGTTCGAGCGGGTGGACGGGAACATCGAAGGCTGCGGACGGGTATCGGATCCGGCGCGGTTGTGCCGCTTCCGGGAGTTGGGGCTGGGCAACTGAACCGGCGGCCGGCCGGGGAGGCGCCGTGGCCCCGTCCGGAGTTCCCGCTACGGCGATGGGGGCCGGCTCGGCCACGGGAACCCCGCTGGCCATGGACTCCACCGCTCCGCCCGGGACCCGGCTGGGTTGGCTGATCAGGGGAGCGCCAAAGGTGATGGATAGAAAGGCGAGGACACCGCACAGCATGATGGCCAGGTCGCCACGGTTCCATCGGCGCCGCCGCCCTTTGGTTTCCGCTGCGTGCCGGCTGTGGATCTTTGCCATCGTGCTCCTCGGCGGTGGAGGTGGAAGGGAACTGGGAAAGGAAGGAAGGCATCCCGCCGGGCACTGGCGGGATGCCTTCCTTGTCGATGGCCGCGTGACGCGGCGTGGGCCGTGGTGTCAGTTGGTGGCGCCGGACCGGCGGCGCACTGCTACCGCCGCTCCTGCTGCTGCCAGTGCACCCAGTCCGCCGAGCCAGGCGGGCGAACCTTCGGCGCCGCCCACGGCGGTCTGTGCGTTGTAGCCCTGGTTGGTGCCGAGGCTGGTAGAGGTTGCTGCCGGAACACCGGTGCGTGCCGCGGGCTGTGCGGCCAAAGACTGCGCGGGAATTACAGCAGTACCGACTGTTTCGCCGCCGCCGGTTCCGCCGGTTCCGCCTGTTTCGCCGCCACCGGGTCCGCCTGTATCGCCGCCGCCGCCGTCGTTTCCGCCGCCGCCTCCGCCGTTGCCGCCGTCGTTGTTGCCGCCGTCGTTTCCGCCTCCGCCGTTGCCGCCGTCGTTATTGCCGCCGCCGCCGCCGTTGCCGCCGCCGTTGCCGCCGCCGTTGCCGCCGTCGTTTCCGCCGCCGCCTCCGCCGTTGCCGCCGTCGTTTCCGCCGCCGCCATTGTTGCCGCCGTCATTTCCGCCGCCACCGTTTCCGCCGCCGTTGTTGCCGCCGTTGCCGCCGCCGTTGCCGCCGCCGTTGCCGCCGTCATTTACGCCGCCGCCGTTGCCGCCGCCGCCGCCGTTGTTGCCGCCGCCGCCGCCGTTGCCGCCGCCGCCGCCGTTGTTGCCGCCGCCGCCGCCGTTGCCGCCGCCGTTGTTGCCGCCGCCGTTGTTGCCGCCGCCGTTGTTGCCGCCGCCGCCGCCGTTGCCGCCGCCATTGTTGCCGCCGTCATTTACGCCGCCGCCGTTGCCGCCGCCATTGTTGCCGCCGTCATTTACGCCGCCGCCGTTTCCGCCGCCGTTGTTGCCGCCGCCGCCGCCGTTGTTGCCGCCGCCGCCGCCGTTGCCGCCGCCGCCGTTGCCGCCGCCGTTGTTGCCGCCGCCGTTGTTGCCGCCGCCGCCGCCGTTGCCGCCGCCATTGTTGCCGCCGTCATTTACGCCGCCGCCGTTTCCGCCGCCGCCGCCGCCGCCGTTTCCGCCGCCGCCGCCGCCGTTTCCGCCGCCGCCGCCGCCGTTGCCGGCAGCGTCGACCAGCTGCACGACGGACGGTGCCACGCATCCGTCCTTTTGACAGACGTTGATGCCATCTGCGGCCAGGGCAGGGGCCGTGAGGCCGATCAAACCCAGCCCCGCCACCCCCAGTGTGGCTAAGGTACGTTTCATTTTTTCTCCCCAGGATTTTTGATGGTGAAACGGACCATGATGAGGAGGACTGGCAGGTGCCGATTGCCCCAGCAGCACGGTCAGCTTGCTTGAGTTTTCAGGCTAGGTGGGGGGCCCAAGACAGTCCTGAGTAGGGGATACTCGTCTTTTCCGGACTTCGGTCAGTGTGGGTTACCTGCGGGTACCCGCATCGCTTGGGGGACTACCTGCACTGGCTGCCTGCCTCCCGGCGGTGTATCTTGTCCGCGAATGCTGCCGGGCCTAACGTTGGAGCACAACGAAAGGTACGTGAAAATCATGGAAATCTTCATGTGGTGGCTGGATCTGGACTTGGCCAGCAAGGAGTGGCTGCGGGAGAACCTCCGTGCCGAGGAGCTGCCCCTTCCGGTGCTCCAGGGCATCGCCGAGGCGGGCGGGCCGCATCCGGACAATCCGGCGGCGGTCCTTACCGAGGCGGACTGGGACTTCATCGAGACGCAGTCCGAATTCGTGGACTGAGCTTTTCCCGCAACGGACGCCTGGAAACCGTTGCGGGTTGCCCGGGGCGGTGGTTGCATGGTGGGCATGGCAACCGCACAGAGTTTTGTCCTGGCGATCGGAACCAAAAAGGGGCTGTGGCTGGCCACCAGTCCGGACCGGCAGCAGTGGTCCTTCACCGGCCCGCACTTCCTCATGAATGAGATCCCCAGCATCGGGATCGACACCCGGGACGGCAGGACGCGGATCATGGTGGGGGTCCGGAGTGAGCATTGGGGCCCTACCGTGGCACACTCCGATGACCTTGGCGCCACCTGGTCCGAGCCGGAGCAGGGCGCCATCGCGTTCCCGGAGGACGCTGGGGCAGCGGTTGAGCGCATTTGGCAGATCTACCCGGACGCAGCCTCCCGTCCGGGCGTCGTCTGGGCGGGAGCGGAACCCATCTCCGTCTGGAAATCTACCGACGGCGGGGAACACTTCGAGTTGAACCGCGGCCTGTGGGATCATCCCCACCGCGGTGAGTGGGGCGCCGGTTACGGGGGCGCCGCCGCGCACTCCATCGTGGTCCACCCTTCCGGGGACACAATCCACGTGGCCATGAGCACGGGGGGTGTCTACCGCTCGCTCGACGGCGGCGCCTCCTGGGAGCCGCGCAACCGCGGCATTTCGGCGTATTTCATGCCGGACCCCAATCCGGAGTTCGGCCAGTGCGTCCACAAGATCGCAGCGGATGCCGCCGTCGACGGCCGCCTTTATGCCCAGAACCACCACGGCGTGTACCGCACGGACGACAATGCCGAGACCTGGAACTCCATCGCGGATGGCCTGCCCGCCGACTTCGGTTTCGTGATGTTGGCCCATCCCCGCAGGGAGGGCACGGCCTGGGTGGTGCCGCTGAAGGCTGACGGCGAACGCATTCCGCCGAACGGCGAACTCGCCGTGCACCGCACGGACGACGCCGGCAGCACCTGGACGAGGCTCAGCAAGGGCCTGCCTACCGGGGAATACAACAGCGTGCTGCGGGACGCGGCCTCAGTGGATACCGCGGAGCCCGCTGGAGTCTATTTCGGAACGCGCGGGGGCACCGTCTACGCCAGCGCGGACGAAGGCGGGACGTTCCAGGAGGTGGTGTCGCACCTTCCGGATGTGCTGTGCGTGCGGGCGGCTGTGGTTGCGGGTGCCTGAGATTGCGGTGGTGCTTCCCAGCGTCCTGCAGCCCCTGGCCGGCGGGCAGTCCGTCCTGACTGCGCCCGCCGACGGGCCGGTAACCGTGGGAAAACTGCTGGATGCGGTGACCACGGACTTCGCGGTGCTTGCCCGGCGGCTCCGCGACGAGACCGGGGCGCTGAGGCGCTTCGTGAATGTGTATGTAGATGGCGACGAGGTGCGGCGGCTGCAAGGGCTGGACACCAAGGTGTCTCCCGGCCAGGAGGTGCTGGTCATCCAGTCAGTGGCCGGCGGCTAGGCCGCCCCGCAACCGGGCGGGAGCGCTGCTGCGGGCAGCCCTTACTGGCTACGCCCGCGGCAGCGGCGTCCCGATGTTCAGGTGACGATGTGCACGCGACTGCGTTCAGGCGACCCGCCAGACGCTGCATTCGTCGGTATTAATGGCTTTGCGCAGGCCGGTGAGCCGGTCCAGGATCCAGACCACGCCGATCCCCGGTGCGGTTTCCTGGACACTGCCGCGGCGGATCACCACGTCGTCGTAGGAGGGCCCTACGGAGAGCCGGGCTTCTATCTCATCACCACGGTGGAGCTGGTCCAGGGCGCGGACTCTGGTCACATGGGGCGCAACTTTCTGCTTCATGGCGTGGCCTCCTGGCTGGGGCTGGGTGCCGGCTCTTGCCTGCAGAATCCAGTGTGCCCACCCATTGTTGCGGCCGCGTTTCCCCGCGGTTAGGCCCGGGTTAGTTCTTCACGCCGGACCTGTTTCCTAGCGCAGCTCCATGCTGCTGCGGTAGGCCGCCAGGAAGGTGGAGATCCGGCGGACTGCCTCCCGGATGTCCAGGACGGATGGAAGGATGACGAAGCGGAAGTGGTCCGGCGCGGGCCAGTTGAACGCCGATCCGTGCGAGACGAGGATCTTCTGGTCCTGCAGCAGGGCCAGGACGAACTGCTCGTCGCTGGTGATGGGGTAGAGCTCCGGATCCAGCCGGGGAAACAGGTACATCGCCCCGGACGCGGGCACGCAGGTCACGCCGGGAATCTCCGTCAGGAGCTGGTAGGCAAGGTCCCGCTGTTCGCGGAGCCGGCCGCCGGGCCGCACCAGCGCCTCGATGCTCTGGTAGCCGCCAAGGCAGGTCTGGATGGCGTGCTGGGCGGGAACGTTGGGACACAAGCGGAGCGAGGCGAGCAGTTCCAGCCCTTCGCGGTAGGCCGCGGTGGCGGCCAGGGGTCCGGTCACCGCCACCCAGCCGGCACGGTAACCGGGCATCCGGTAGGCCTTGGACAGGCCGCTGAAGGTCAGGCAGCAGACGTCCTCGGCCACGGAGGCGGTGTGGATGTGCTGGGCGTCCCCGTAGAGCACCTTCTCGTAAATCTCGTCGGAGAACAGGACCAGGTGGTGTTTCCTCGCCAGCTCGGCAAACTGCTCCAGGATGTGGCGGGGATAAACAGCGCCGGTGGGATTGTTGGGATTGATGATGACAATCCCCTTGGTGCGGCCGGTGATTTTGGCCTCGACGTCCGCCATGTCCGGCCACCAGTTCTCAGCCTCGTCGCAGATGTAGTGCACCGGTTTCCCGCCGGTCAGCGTGACGGCAGCGGTCCAGAGCGGATAGTCCGGGGCGGGGACCAGGATTTCGTCGCCGTCCTCCATGAACGCCTGCAGGCACATGGAAATGAGCTCGCTGACGCCGTTGCCGATGAAGATATCCTCCACGCCGATCTGCATGAGGCCCCGCGTCTGGTAGTACTGCGAGATGGCGGTCCGGGCGGTGAAGATCCCCTTCGAGTCGCTGTACCCCTGTGCTCCGCGCAGGTGGTGAATCATGTCCACCACCACGGACTCCGGCGTTTCCAGGCCGAAGGGCGCGGTGTCCCCAAGATTCATCTTGAGGATCCGATGCCCCTCCGCCTCCATGGCCTTGGCGGCCTGGAGGATGGGTCCACGGAGTTCGTAGCGGACGTTCTGGAGCTTGCTGGAGTGCTGCATGGGGCGCATGGTTGATTTTTTCATAAACGCACGACGGCGGCGCACGGCTGCAGTTTCGCAGCAAACCATGGCGGGCCGCGGGTAACAAACGAAGTTCTTCGGCAGAAATATTTGCGCCATTTATCTGGCATTTTGAGAACGCATGCCGTTTGAGGTGGCGCCCATGCGGGCAGGGCGGCGGCGTCCACTGTTCGAAGAAAGGCGTGTATTGCGCCGCGGTGGCCCTGCGCGTCGCCGCATGAACCCCCATGAACCTCGAAAACCCGATTGCGTTACGTCCTGATGCGCCATGTGTCGCCGGACGGCACAACGTGCGGCGGAGTGTCCGCGCACTACGCCGCAAGGACGCCTGTTACTCCCCTTTTCCCGGTGTTGCCGGCCGTTTCGCGCAATTAAGCCACCGCTTCTGCCGGTGATTCTTCTCTGTTCTAGTGGTTGCCACGAGCCACAAGGTCCGGATCGACACCCGAACTGCAGAAAGACCACAACCATGAAAAACCGACTCCAGCCCGCACGGGCCATCCGCACCACAGGCACGGCATTTGCCGCGGCTGCAGTCGTGGCAGTCACGGTGGCGCTGTCCGGTTGCGGCGGTCCGGCAGCGGCAGAAAAGGCAGCGGGCGAGGGCAGATCCGAAGTGAAAACCGTCCGGTACCAGGGTTCGCCCAACACAGTGGCCCTGGTGGAAGTGGCCGAAGACCTCGGCTATCTGGGCGACGTCAAGCTCGAATGGGTCAGTAACACCACCAGCGGACCTCAGAGCATCCAGTCCGTGGCCACCGACCAGACGGACATGGGGGGAGCATTCACCGGAGCCGTGATCAAGCTGATCGAGGCCGGTGCGCCCGTCAAAGCCGTCATCAACTACTACGGCGAGGACAAGGAAACCTTCACGGGGTACTACGTGGAGGAAGGCAGCCCCATCCGGACCGCCAGGGACCTGATCGGCAAGAAGATCGCCGTGAACACCCTTGGCGCCCACCACGAAGCCGTGATCACCACCCACCTGAAGAACAGCGGCCTTACTGCCGAGGAAATCAAGCAGGTGCAGCTGGTGGTGGTTCCACCGAACGAAACCGAAGTGGCCCTGCGCAAGAAGCAGGTCGACGTCGGAACCCTGGGCGGAGTGCTGCAGGACCGTGCGCTCGCCGAGGGAGGCCTGCGTGCCCTCTTCACCGACGTCGCCGTCATCGGAGGACCGTTCGACGCCGGGCAGTACGTCCTTCGCAATGACTTCCTGGCGAGGAACCCGGAGACTAGCCGGACGCTGGTCACCGGCGTGGCCAAAGCCATCGAATGGCAGCGGAGCACCCCACGGGAACAGGTGATCGCCAAGTTCGAGGAAATCATTGCCAAGCGGGGCCGCAACGAGAGTGCCGAGGCGCTGAAGTACTGGAAGAGCGTGGGCGTTGCCTCGCCGGGCGGCCGGATCCAGGACACCGATTTCACCCGTTGGGCCGACTACCTGAAGTCGTCCGGGATCATCAGCGGTGACCTCGATACCTCCAAGCTCTACACGAACGAGTTCAACCTGCTGGAAGCTCCAGTGCAGGCCGCAACCCCGAAAGGATAGACGATGACCCCCAAAATCAGCCTTCGCAACATCACCAAGGAATTCAGTATCCGGCAAGGCAAGGGCACCGGCGGCCATCGCCAGGGCGGGCCCTCGGTCCTCACCGCCATCGACAGCCTCAGCCTGGACGTGGCGGCCGGGGAGTTCCTCACCCTCGTGGGTCCCAGCGGTTCCGGCAAGACCACGCTCCTGGACCTGCTGGCCGGGCTTTCCCGCCCCACATCGGGGGAGGTCCTGGTGGACGGGAAGGAAGTGACCGGACCGGGCCAGGACCGGGCTGTCGTCTTCCAGCAGTATGCACTGTTTCCCTGGCGGACGGCGTCGGCCAACGTTTCAATAGGCCTCGAGAACACCGGCCTGTCTAAAAAGGAAAGGGCGGGGAAGGCCAGCGAGTTCCTGGACCTGGTGGGCCTTGCGGGGTTCGGGGACCGGTATCCGCACGAGCTATCCGGCGGTATGAAGCAGCGCGTGGCCATCGCAAGAAGCCTGGCCTATGAGCCGGACGTGCTGCTGATGGACGAGCCCTTCGCCGCCCTTGACGCCCAGACCCGCGAACAGCTCCAGGACGAGCTCCTGCGGATCTGGAAGGCGACCGGCAAGACCATCGTCTTCATTACCCACGGGATCGACGAGGCGGTGTACCTCGGCCAGCGGGTGGCGGTGCTGAGCGCCCGGCCGGGAAAACTCAAGGAAATCGTGGACATCAGCATCCCCGACCGCGAAGGGGACGCGGACATCCGCTCGCACCCCGCCTTCGTGGAACACCGCCACCAGGTGTGGTCCCTGCTGCATGACGAAGTCCGCCTCGCCCGGGACTCCGGCCACCGGAAGATCCTGCCGGACGGCACCGCCCCCGATGAACAGCCCCTCGAAAGGAGCGCAGCCTGATGAGTACAGTCTTGACCCGCCCACCGGAGGCGCCTGCCGCCGTCGAACCCTCACCAGCCATTCCCCCAGCGGAGCGCCGGAAGGCGGGCAGGCTCTCCTATGTGGCACACCAGGCTGCCCGCGCCGGCTGGAAATCTTTGGCTGTGGTGCTGTTCCTGACACTCTGGGAAGTGGGGCCGCTGTACCTGGCCAGTGCCTCCACCCGAGTGTTCCTGCCGCCGCTGCACGAAGTCCTCGCCGCCGGGGCCAGGCTCGTGGAGGCCGGGCAGCTGCAGAGCCATCTGCAGGCAAGCCTCACCCGCTCGGTGTCCGGTTTCGGGATTGCAGTGGTCACCGCCGTGGCCCTGGGGCTCCTGATCGCCTGGTACGGCTGGCTCAATTCATTCCTGAACCCGCTCCTGGAGCTATTCCGGAACACGGCCACCCTCGCACTGCTGCCGGTATTCACCCTGCTGCTGGGCATCGGCGAGGAATCCAAGATCACCATCGTGGCCTACGCCGCGTTCTTCCCTGTCCTGCTGAACACCATCGCCGGCGTCCGGACCGTGGACCCGCTGCTCATCCGTGCCGCCAAGTCCTTGGGGCTGAATAGTTTCCGGCTCTTCCAGAAGGTGATCCTGCCGTCTGCGGTCCCCACGATTTTCACCGGGATCAGGATGGCAGGGACATCGTCCATCCTGGTCCTGATCGCCGCCGAGATGGTGGGTGCGAAGGCCGGGCTGGGCTACCTGATTGTCAATTCGCAAATGAGCTTTCTGATACCGGACATGTACGCCGGCATCCTGACTGTCTCCGTGCTGGGCCTCGCCGTCAACGCTCTGCTCGTGGCACTGGAACGGCACTTCTCCCGCTGGCGCACCGCCGTCGGCTCCACATCCTGAAATCAACCCACTGAACTGCCCTGAACTGCAAAGGAAGATCCAATGACCGTCATCACCAAAAGCAAACTCCAGTTCACCAAGCTGAGCGCCCGCATCGGCGCCGAAATCCGCGGCCTGGACCTCAGCCAGGACCTGTCACCCGAGACCGTGGCGCAGATCCGTGCAGCACTGAACACCCACAAAGCGCTTGTCTTCAGGGAAGTCAACGTGCGGACCGATGAGGAGCAGGTGCGGTTCGCCAGCCACTTCGGGCCACTCACCAAGGCCCACCCCACGGTGGCCTCGGTGGACGGCAAACCGGCGGTCCTCCCGGTGGACAGCGAAAACGGGAGTGCCAACAACTGGCACACGGATGTCACATTCGTCGTCAACCCACCGCAGGCGTCCACCCTGCGCAGCATCACCCTGCCGGCTTACGGCGGCGAAACCCTGATCGCGTCCTCGGCCGGTGCCTACCAGGACCTGCCCGCGGAACTGCGGAACTTCGCCGACACCCTTTGGGCAATCCACACCAACGACTACGACTACTCCGTCCCGAAGAACCTGGAACATGCCAACGCCGACGAGCGGCGCAAGGAATTCACGCGCATCCACTTCGAATCGGCGCATCCCGTTGTCCGTATCCATCCACTGACCGGTGAGCGCGGGCTTTTCATCGGCGGGTTCGCCCAGCGGCTCCGGATTGTTGGCCTGTCCAACACCGAATCCAAGGACATTCTGCGCCTCCTGCAGGCGTACGTGACCAGGCCTGAGAACGTGGTCCGGGTGAACTGGGAGCCGGACCAACTGGTCCTGTTCGACAACCGCATCACCCAGCACTACGCGCCGGACAACTACGACGGCCAGCCCCGCCAGCTGAACCGCGTTACCATCGCCGGCGACGTCCCCCGCGGCGTGGACGGCCGCAGCAGCACCGCCATCAAGGGCGACTCGTCCGCCTACTCGGAGACCGTCATCGTGCCTGAAATCCCACAGGCTCCGGCCTTCGCGGCAGCCGGGGCAAACCAGTGAGCGCTCCGGAAAGCGGCCCACGGCAGCTGCACCTGAACGCATTCCTAATGAGTACCGGCCATCACGAGGCATCGTGGCGGCTGCCGGAGAGCAACAGTTCCGCCAGCACGGACGTGAAGCATTTCCAGCGGCTGGCCAAGGTTGCGGAGCGCGGAAAGCTGGATTCGATCTTCTTCGCCGACTCACCGGTGCTGCACGGGAATGTGGCCCAGCGGCCGTACACCAGCCTGGAGCCGACTGTCCTGCTCGCGGCCATAGCGGCCGTTACCGAGCGGATCGGGCTGATTGCCACCGCCTCCACCACCTACAACGAGCCGTACAACCTGGCGCGGCGGTTCGCCTCGGTGGACCACATCAGCGGGGGCAGGGCCGGCTGGAACGTGGTGACCACAGCTGGTGACGCCGCAGCCCGGAACTTCTCGCTGGCTGGCCAGCCGGGCCACTCGCAGCGGTACGAACGGGCTGCGGAGTTCCTGGACGTGGCGCAAAAACTTTGGGACAGCTGGGAAGACGGCGCTGTGGTGGCCGACAAGGGCGCCGGAGTGTGGGCAGACCCCTTCCGGGTGCACGCGGCCAACCACGAGGGTAAGCATTTCCAGGTGGAAGGCGCCTTGGATGTCCCCAGATCCGTCCAGGGGCGCCCGGTCGTGGTCCAGGCCGGCTCCTCCGAGGACGGGAAGGAGTTCGCATCCCGGTACGCGGAGGCGGTATTCACTGCCCATCAGACCCTCTCCGATGCGCAGGATTTCTATGCCGACCTGAAGAGACGGACGACGGCGGCCGGCCGGGACCCGGGATCCCTCAAGATCCTGCCGGGCATTGTTCCCGTCATCGCCGCCTCCGAGGCCGAAGCCCTGAAGCTGGAGCGCGAGTTGGATGAATTAATCCTGCCCGAACACGCCCGGCGGCAGCTCGCTAACGTGCTGCGTGTGGCACCCGAATCCTTGAAGCTGGACGCCCAGCTTCCGGCAGACCTCCCATCCGAGGACAAGATCGAGGGAGCCAAAAGCCGGTACACGCTGATCGTAAACCTGGCGCGCCGTGAACATCTCACCGTGCGGCAGCTCATTGGTCGGCTGGGCGGGGGCCGCGGGCACCGGACGTTCTCCGGCACTCCCGACCAGGTCGCGGACGCCATCCAGGATTGGTTCCAGGCAGGTGCGGCCGACGGATTCAATATCATGCCACCGGTATTGCCCTCCGGGTTGGAGATTTTCGTGGACCAGGTGGTCCCAATTTTGCAGGACCGTGGCCTGTTCCGGAGCGAATACGCGGGACGCACACTGCGCGAACACTACGGTCTCGCCATACCTGTCAACTCCCACAACCCGGTGCCACAGCCTGCGTAGTCCTGGCTGATAGGTGCCCCCCATGCTGATTCTGCAGTGGCGGGGCACTTTTCATCGTGCACCCCAGTCATGGCGTAGGCGGCCCTGCGGCGGGCGGAAATCTGTCGCAGGGCCGCCCGCTGCTGCGTTCTAGGCCTCGCTAGCGTGGGCACCCGCCGAGTGCTGCTGCACCAGCAGGCTCAGGCGCTCCGAACTCAGGCGCAGCGCTTCGAGCTCACGGCCGCTGTATTCATCAATCGTGCGCTGCATCAGCCCCGGGAGGTCTCCGGCTGCTGCCCCATCCACCTCAAACTCGTGGGTAAGGGTTACCTCGGACCCGCCGTCCGCGCTGAGGATCACCCAGCTGCCGCCGAGTCTCAGCAGTGGGTGCTCCAAGCCGACCTGCCAAAATTCTGCGCGGTGTCTGGCAGCATCGAAGAGGCGGTGGCAGTGGCTGGAGTTCAGGGCACCGTTGGCCACTATGGACGTGCGGAGTTCATGGTCGGCATCGTCACCGCTGACCCGTTCGGAGTAGACGGTCAGCCCGTCGAGGAACGGCCAGTGGGAGGAATCCCGCAGTACCGTGAAGACCAGGTCGGCCGGGGCCTTGATGATGAGCCGGTGGGTAGTCCGCTGCGTAGTCAACGACACTCAGTACACCTCCTGTAATGTGCGGGGCTTTTTAGCAATCTAGGCCAGTCCGGGCAAGGCAGGGGGATTTCCGTCCTCCTGCGTCACGGCACGAAATCAGGGGTAACACTTTGTTCCCCGCAGGGGGCATTCCTGGTCGCCGGATGAAGCCCGGCGGCCCCGGATTGCGGAAGGCGTCGGCAGGTTTCAGCTGAAGTTGAGGTCTGAATACCGGGGTGGTTGATTGAGGTCACCCCCCTTTGAAAGGACACCCATGACGGACCAATATGACCTCAGTCCCCGGCGCCTGCGCCATATCCTGGGGCACTTTGCCACAGGCCTGACGGTGATCACAGCCTCGACTGAGGCCGGGTTCGCCGGCATGACCTGCCAGTCGTTTTCGTCGCTTTCGCTGGAACCGGCGCTGGTGTCCTTCAGCCCCGCGCGGACCTCCACCACCTGGCCCCTGCTAAGGGCAGCAGGCCGGTTCGCCGTGAACATCCTTCCCGCCGAACACCAGCATTTGGCGGCCCAGTTTGGGCGCCCGGCCACGGACAAATTCGCTGGAGTCAGCCACTCGCCGTCTCCGCTTGGAAGCCCAATCCTGGACCAGGCCCTGGCATGGGTGGATTGCGAGCTCGAGCAGGAGTACGACGGCGGAGACCACACCATCGTTGTGGGTGCAGTCCGTTCACTGAGTGCCCGGGCTGGCGCAGAGCCCCTTCTATTCTTCAAGGGTGCCTACGCAGCACTCGACTCCCGGCCCGGCATTCTGGAGAGCGTCGCCTGACCCGCACCTCCCGGGCGAGCCGAGGGCGTTATGGAGCCAGGCGGTCACCTTTCCTGTGGACGCGGTACCAGCGGTAACCGTACCGTCCCAGCTCAACGGTGAAGCCGCCGTCTGGCTCCAAAGGCACACTGTCGCCGTCGAACAGGTCCAGCAGGATGGCGTCCTTGAACGCATTCCGCGGTCCATCCTCCGGGCCAACCGTGCCACTGACTTTTACCGGGGCTTCGGCGAAATTGTGCAGGAGCACCAGCGTGCCGCCGTCCGAGCTGCAGGTATGGGCGAAGACCGCGGACTCCGGCTGGTCAATGATGGCGAACGAGCCCCAGCCCAGCTCTGCGGACTCGCGGTAGCGGGCGATCAGGGTGGCCATGAAATTGAACAACGAACGCGGGTCACGTTTGGCGGCAGCCGCGTTCACGTGGTCCGGCCCGTATTCACCGCGTACCAGGGGAACGACCAGGTCGGCAGCCTTGGCGCTGGAGAATCCGCCGTTCTTTTCATCGTTCCACTGCATGGGCGTACGCACGGCGGCGCGGCTTTTCTGGCGGAGGTCCTCGCCCATGCCGATCTCCTCCCCGTAAAACAGCACCGGGGTGCCCGGCAGGGCGAACATCAGGGAATACACCATGCGGATGCGTTCCGCGTCGCCGCCGAGCATGGGGGGAAGACGGCGGCGCAGGCCCCGCCCGTAGATCTGCATGGTCTTTTCCGGCCCGAAGGCGGCGAACACCTCTTCCCGCTCGCCGTCACTCAGCTTGTCCAGCGTGAGTTCGTCGTGGTTCCGGACGAACATGGCCCACTGGTTGTCCGGGTGCAGGGGCGGGCGGCTCTTCAGGGTTTCCGCCAGTGCCCTCGCATCCTGGCGGGCAAGCGAGAGGTAGATGTGCTGCATGGACATGAAATCGAACTGCATGTTCAGCTCGTTGCCGTCCGGTCCGCCGAAGTACTCCACCTGCTCCTTGTAGGGCAGGTTGACCTCTCCCAACAGGACCGCACTTCCGTTGCGGCGGCTGACGAAGCTGCGCAGCGCGGCAAGGTATTCGTGGGGATCAAGGTTGGCGGCCTGGTCCTTGGGCTGGCCCCGGGTCTCCAGGAAAAAGGGCACTGCGTCCAGCCGGAAGCCGTCCAGGCCCAGTTCAAGCCACAGGCCCATGGCTTTGGCGATCTCGTTCCGGACCGCGGGATTGGTCACGTTCAGGTCCGGCTGATGCTTGGCGAACATGTGCAGGTACCACTCGCCGGTGGCGTCATCCCGGGTCCACAGTGAGTCCTCCTCGCCGGGGAACACCACCTCTGAGGAGGTGTCCGGGGGAGTGTCGCTCCGCCACACATAGTAGTCCCGGTACTTGTTGTCCGTGGATTTCCGGGCTTCGACAAACCACGGGTGCTGGTCCGAAGTGTGGTTGACCACGAAGTCCGCGATTACCCGCATGCCCCGGTCCTTCGCGGCACGGATGAACTCCACCAGGTCCCCCATGGTGCCCAGGCGGGGGTCAACGGTGAAGAAATCGGTGACGTCGTAGCCGTCGTCCCGGTCAGGAGAGGGGTAGAACGGCATCAGCCAGATGCAGGTCACGCCCAGGGCTGCCAGGTAATCCACGCGCTGGGTGAGGCCCGCGAAGTCGCCGGTGCCGTCACCGTCGTCGTCAAAGAAGGTCTCCACGTCCAGGCAGTAGACCACCGCGTTCTTCCACCAGAGGTCCGAAGTCTCGGCAATCCTCACGCCTGCACCTGCACCCGGGAAGCGCGCAGCTGCGGAAGGACCTGCGCGGCGAACGCATCGATGAAGGGCGCCTGCTCCTGCCCCACGTAATGCAGGTAGAGCTCGTCGAAGCCCAGGTCCGCGTACCCGCCCAGCCACTCGGCGTGCTGGTCCAGGCTTGCCGAAATGTTGACCGTTGAGCGGACCTGCTCCTCGGTAACATGTTCGCCCACCAGGTCGAAGTGTCCGGCCGTCGGCAGGTCCCAGGGGATGGGAGGCTGGTAGGTGTTGGTACGCCACTGGTCCAGGGCAACGGCCACCGCCTCCTGCTCGCTGCCGGCCCAGGACAGGTGCACCTGCAGGACGGCCTTGCCCCTGCCCCCGTTGTCCCGGTAGGCGGCCAGCATCTCCCGCAGCTTTTCCGGCGGCTGGTTCACCGTGGCCAGTCCATCCGCCCAGGCGGCCGCGCGGCGTGCAGTGTCCACGCTGACCGCGGGGGCAATCAGCGGCGGCGGACTGTCCGGAACATCCCAGATCCGTGCCTGCTCCACGGTGACCAGGCCGCGGTGCGTGACCTCCTCGCCGCGGTGCAGCTGCCGGATCACCTCAACGCATTCCTCCAGCCGGCGCTGGCGGATATCCTTGGCCGGCCAGCCGTCCCCGGTGATGTGCTCGTTCATGTTCTCGCCGCTGCCCGGCGCGAACCAGAAGCGGCCCGGGAACATGCTGGCAAGGGTGGCTGAGGCGTGGGCAATGATGGCCGGGTGGTAGCGCTGGCCCGGCGCCGTCACCACGCCGAAGCGGAGGTTCGTGGTTGCCAGCGCTGCCCCCAACCAGGACCAGGCGAACCCGGAGTGGCCCTGCCGGGCGGACCAGGGTTCAATATGGTCCGAGCACATGGCGGCATCGAACCCTGCCTGCTCCGCATGCTGGACGTCTTTGAGCAGTTGGGCGGGACTGATCTGTTCGTGCGAGGCGTGAAAGCCGACAGTAACCATCGTTAACCTCTACCGTCCAAGGTGGTGCGGTGTCGAGGGTTTCGTCCCGATGCCGGCCCGTTGGAAGCCTGCCGTGCAGCCGGGCTGCAACTTGTCAGATAAGTTGGAGGCTTGTAGTACTGCGCCTCCGGGATGCCCGGCGCCTGCGCAGGCGGCGGAACGGGAAGGAAGTACCCCTTGTGGGCGGTGTGCTGATCGGGCTGGCGGTGATCGGCGTCGTCATTGCCGTGGGGTACATCGCCGCGCGGTGCGGCCTGGGCGGGGAGCCCACGGTCTCGGCGCTGACGCGCACGGCCTTCTTCATCACCAACCCCGTCCTGCTGTTCACCGTAGTGCTTGAATCGGACCTCACAGTGGTGTTTTCCGCCTACGTGCCGCTTGCCCTGCTGACGGCGGCCGCCACCGCCTTCCTGTATGTGCTGGCCAGCCGCCTGTGGTTCCGGCGGCCGCTGGCCGAGACTGCCGTGGGAGCGATGGCCAGTTCCTACGTCAACGCCAACAACATCGGCATCCCCATCACCCTGTATGCCCTGGGTGATGCCACCCCCGTGGCACCGGTGCTGCTGGTCCAGCTGCTCCTGTTCGCCCCGCTGGTCCTCACCCTGCTGGACTTCTCCGCGGCCGGCCGGGTGTCGCCGCGGCTGCTGGTGACGCAGCCGTTCCGGAACCCCATGATCATCGCGTCCCTGCTGGGTGTGGTCCTGGCGGCATTCAACGTGGAACTTCCGGACCCGGTGATGGCGCCGCTGGAGCTCCTGGGCGGGGCGGCCGTTCCCGTGGTCCTGCTGGCCTTCGGCATGTCCCTGCACGGCACCAGAATGCTGCAAAGCGGCGGGAACAAGGCGGAGATACTCACCGCCACCCTCCTGAAGTCCGCGGTGATGCCGGCGGTGGCGTACGCCGTCGGCCGCTTTGCCTTCAACCTGGACCAGCCCATGCTCCTTGGCGTGGTGCTGATGGCGGCGCTTCCGTCGGCCCAGAACGTGTTCCTGTTTGCCAGCAAATACGGGCGGGGAGTGGCGGTGGCACGCGAAACAATCCTGCTTTCGACGGCGGCGGCGGCCCCGGCGCTGATCCTCATCGTTTGGCTCCTGGCCGGCTAAGTACCCGCTAGAAGGGTGAGCGCATCACAGCCATAGCAAGGCGTAATCCCCAGGAGGTACTGGTTGGCAGCACCGAGGGCGAACCACATCCAGTCCCAAGGTATAAGCACCGCACCAACCACAAGGGCAGCGAACCCGGCAATATTCACGATAAGTCCGAGCTGGCTTGGCCGGCCAAGCACACGCAGTGCCAGGTGAATGAAGCCCGCCACCAGGAAGGTCTGGAGAACCAGGACAAACGGCGTTGCGACCGTGAGGAAGAGGTAATACTCCTGGGGAGGGATCCCCGGGATAAAAGGCTGCATGGGGGGAATCCGGTGGAGCAGGGTGACCGGGAGATAGACGAGCAACGAATCAAGGACGCCGCGGAGTGACTGCGCCGCGACGCCCCACACATACCCCTGTTTTTGCTGCAGCCGGTCTGCGAGGCGGGACGGGCCCGCGTATCCGAGAAACCAAAGGCGCAGGAATTCGCCCAAGGCGGTCCGCGCCGCAGGAGCGGGCATGGCATCACCCGCCCAGTACGCTCCACACCAGGTACATGTATCCAGAATAGGTCGATGGACGGGTGCTGCACCGGACCAACGGGGCCCCTGGCCTATCGCGGGCGGCGGTTGCCGGGCAAGAATGGGCAGCATGGAACTTCCCGTGATGCCGCCCGTCCCGCCCATGCTCGCCAAGGCCGTCAGCGGCATCCCCGAAGGCGACCTCAGCTATGAGCCGAAGTGGGACGGGTTCCGGTCCATCATCTTCCGCGACGGCGATGACGTGGAGATCGGCAGCCGCAACGAAAAGCCGATGACGCGCTACTTTCCCGAGCTGGTGGAGGCGCTTAAGGAAAACCTGCCGCCGCGGTGCGTGGTGGACGGTGAAATCGTCCTGATCGGGCCTTCCGGCGACCGGCTGGATTTCGACGCCCTCCAGCAGCGCATCCATCCGGCAGCGAGCAGGGTCAGGCTGCTGGCAGAGCAGACGCCCGCCTCTTTCGTGGCGTTCGACCTGCTGGCCCTTGGCGATGACAGCTATATGGACAGGCCCTTCACGGAGCGGCGCGCAGCCCTGGAGAAGGCGCTCGCGGCGAGCAAGGCGCCGGTGCATCTCACGGCCGCCACAACAGACAAGGACACTGCGCAACGGTGGTTCGAGCAGTTCGAGGGCGCCGGCCTGGACGGGGTGGTGGCCAAACGGCTCGAGGGCCGGTACGAGCCGGACAAGCGGGTCATGTTCAAGACGAAGCACGAGCGGACTGCGGACTGCGTGGTGGCAGGCTACCGGCTGCACAAGAGCGGGCCCGACGCCATCGGGTCGCTGCTGCTGGGCCTGTACAAGGACGACGGCGGCCTGGCCAGCGTGGGCGTGATCGGCGCGTTCCCCATGAAGCGCCGCCGGGAACTGTATGAACAGCTCCAGCAGCTGGTGACCGATTTTGATAACCATCCGTGGGCCTGGGCCAAGCAGGAGGAAGGCGAGCGGACCCCGCGGAACGCCGAAGGCAGCCGCTGGAGCGCCGGCAAGGACCTGTCCTTCGTGCCGCTGCGTCCGGAACTGGTGGTGGAGGTCCGGTACGACCATATGGAGGGGGACCGGTTCCGGCACACCGCCCAGTTCAACCGCTGGCGGCCGGACCGTGATCCCGAATCGTGCACCTACGCCCAGCTGGAGGAGCCGGTCAGCTTCGACCTGGTGTCGGTACTGGAGACCGGCCGGCCCTAGGTTTCGGCAGCCCGCTGCCCAAGGCAGCCCATTTTTCTACGGGGAAAGCCCGCCATTTGGGGAATGGCGGGCTTTCCGGGCTGAATCCCGGGCCGGAGTGTGTGCCGCCGGCCCGGCTGGCTGTTACTTCAGGCCGAGCTGCTGCGTGGGGATCTTGTACGATTCCTTCGCCGTCAGCGCGGAGATGGCTGCGATGCCGGCGATCACTGCGGTGAAGATGCTGATCTGGACCCAGCCGCCGGGCTTGATGCCGCCCATCGCGGCCACGATGGCCGGTGCGAAGCCTGCCATCAGGAAGCCCAGCTGGGTGCCGATGGCCAGGCCGGAGAAACGCACCTTGGTGCTGAACATTTCCGCGTAGAAAGACGGCCAGACGGCGTTGGAGGCTGCATAGCCGCAGGAGAACATGCCGATGGCGGCCAGGAACATCAGCGGGACACTGCCGGACTCCAGGCTGAGCAGGAAGACGGGTGTCAGCGCGGCACTGGCCACGGCGCCGTAGATGAACACGGGCTTGCGGCCGATCTTGTCCGCCAGCATGCCGAACAGCGGCTGGGTGCCCAGTGCAACGAGGTTGGCGCCGACGACGAGCCACAGGGTGGTGGTGCCGTCCACGCCGGCAACTGTCTTGGCGTAGCTGATGGCCAGGGTTCCGAACACGGTGGAGACGGCGGCGATGAAGGCGCAGCAGATGACGCGGAGGACGTCGCGCCAGTGGCCCTTGAGCAGGTCGGCAACCGGGAGCTTGGAGATCTGGGCGGACTTCTGGGCTTCCTCGAAGGCCGGGGGCTCGTGCAGGGTGCGGCGGATGATGAACGCAACAACAACCACGACGGCGCTGAGCCAGAAGGGGATGCGCCAGCCGATGCCGTACTTGATCTCGTCCGGAAGTGCCAGGACGGGGATGAAGACGAGGGCGGCGAGGATCTGGCCGCCCTGGGTGCCGGTGAGGGTCCAGGAGGTGAAGAAGGAGCGGCGGTTGTCCGGTGCGTGCTCCAGTGTCATGGAGGAGGCGCCTGCCTGCTCACCGGCCGCGGAGAGGCCCTGGCACAGCCGGGCGAGCACCAGCAGGGCGGGAGCCCACCAGCCGACGGTGTTGAAGTCCGGCAGGCAGCCGATCAGGAAGGTGGAGGCACCCATGAGCAGGAGGGTGAACATGAGGACCTTCCGGCGTCCCACCCTGTCACCGAAGTGCCCCAGGATGACGGCGCCCACGGGACGGGCCACGTAGGCGAAGCCAAAGGTTGCGAACGACATGATGGCGGCGTTGGCATCGGCGTCGGGGAAGAAGACCGTGGGGAAGATCAGTGCAGCAGCGGAGCCGAAGATGAAGAAGTCGTAGTATTCGACGGCGCTGCCCAGGAAGCTGGCGACGGCTGCTTTCTTGGGTGTACGGCCGTGGGTGGCAGTGTCCGTTCCGGCGGACGGAAGTGTCTGGCTCATGGAGTTCCTTTGTGTGACGACATTGTCGCGGATGGATCTGGGGGTCGCAGCCGCCGCTGCCTTGGTGCGGGCGGGGCGCGTTGCGGCTGGAGTCCGATAGAAGACCCGGACGAGTAGCCACATTGTGAGAGCTACTTGTGCGATACAGCAATGATGACTGTGAGGGCTGTCACCTGTCAAGAAAATAATCACCATCTAGAAATAGCTCTCACATTGTGGCAACATCGACTTATGAGTGTGAATCAAACCACAGCTGACGATGATGCAGCTGTCGATATCAAAGCCGACGCCAGGCCGGCCAAGGCGGACCGCACCGACATGGTGGGCAAGGCCCTGGGCCTCCTGGTCCTTCTGGGGGATGAACCCCGCGGCGCGAGTGCCGCGGAAATCTCCCGGCGCGCAGACCTGCCCTTCAGCACCACCTACCGCCTGCTGGGCTCGCTGACCCGGGACGGGTTCGTTGACTATGAGCCGGACGGCCGCCGGTACCACCTCGGCCTGCGGATCTTCCAGCTGGGCCAGCGCGTCTCCAACCACCACGGCTTCGCGGGTGCGGCGCTCCCTGTCCTCCGGCGCGTCACGGAACAGACTGGCGAGGCCACCATCCTGAGTGTCCGCGACGGCCATCACCACCTCACGGTGAACAAGGTGGACGGCCCGCAGACGTTCCGCGTCACCAGCGACCCCGGCCACCTGGGCTCCCTGCACACGACGTCCGTGGGCAAGGCATTGGTGGCATTCGCTGAGGACGCCGAGCGGCAGCGCCTGGTGGAGGAGTTGGAGCTTGAGCCCCTGACCAAGTTCTCCATCACGGACAGGGATGCCTTCCGGGCCGAAATCGAGCAGGTCCGTAACCGTGGCTACGCCGTGATGGATGAGGAGAACGAACTGGGCATGCGTGCTGTCGCTGTTCCGGTCTTCAACTCGCAGGGTTATGCGTTTGCTTCACTGGCAACGGCCGTGCCGGTCTTTCGCCTGAGCGTGGAGCAGCTTGTTGCGCATGTGCCGTTGCTGCAGGAGGCTGCCGCCGAGCTGTCAGCCAGGCTCCCGCAGCGCTGATTCCTGCCGGAACATCCTCTCATGTTCGTATTACGAACATGAGTGCGAAGAGTGAACATTTGTTGTATCGTATTTTCCAGCACCGGACCTGCCGCCCAGAGCGGCCGCCGGTGCCGTACCAAAGGAGCTGCACGGATGAGTAATCGAACTGAGTCCTACCTCGTGGGACTGGTCGGCGACGGCGTGATGCCGTCACTCACCCCGCCCATGCACGAACGGGAAGGGGACGTGCAGGGCCTGCGCTACCTTTACCGGCCCATCGACCTGCTGGAACTGGGCCTTTCCGGGGAATCCGTGGGAGAGCTCCTGAAGAGCGCACGGGACCTTGGCTTCAACGGACTCAACATCACCCACCCCTGCAAGCAGCTGGTCCTGCAGCACCTGGACGAGGTGTCCCCGGACGCCCGCCGGCTGGGCGCCGTCAACACCGTGGTGATCGAGGACGGCCGCTTCATCGGCCACAACACCGACTTTTCCGGCTTTGCCGCGGCACTGGCCTCCGGGCTTCCAGGCGCCAAACTGGACCGCGTGGTCCAGCTCGGTGCCGGCGGCGCGGGATCCGCCGTGGCCTATGCGCTGCTCAGTGCCGGGGTCCGGCACCTGGACCTCGTGGACATGGACGCCGCCCGCGGCGCCGCACGCGCGGAGGAGCTGGCCGGGTTCTTCCCGGACAGCACCGTGGCGGCACGGACGACGGCGGAGCTGCCGCAGCTGATGCGGCTGGCCGACGGCCTGGTGCACTGCACCCCGGTGGGCATGGCCGCCCACCCCGGCGTCCCCCTGGACCTGGACCTGCTGGAGCCCCGCCACTGGGTGGCTGACATTGTGTACCGCCCCATCGACACCGAACTGGTCCGAGCTGCCCGCGCCAAGGGCTGCGAGGTCCTGGACGGCGGCCGGATGGCCGTAGGCCAGGCTGCCGACGCCTTCCGTATCTTCACCGGCCTCCACGCCGATCCGGACCGCATGCGCTCCCACTTCCTGGAGCTCGTGGCTGCCGAGGAGGTGGCCGCCTGATGCGCACCGGAATCGCCACGGTCTGCCTCTCCGGCACACTGAAGGAAAAGATGCAGGCCTGCGCAATCGCGGGTTTCGACGGCATTGAGATTTTCGAGCAGGACCTGGTCACCTCGCCGCTGAGCCCCGAGGACGTGCGGAAGATGGCCGCGGACCTGGGCTTGGGGCTGGACCTCTACCAGCCGTTCCGGGATTTCGACGGCGTCACGCCGGACCTGCTCAAAGCCAACCTCCGCCGGGCCGAGGCAAAGTTCAAGCTGATGTCCCGCCTGGGCATGGACACCGTCCTGGTCTGCTCGAACGTGGCCACGGCAACAATCGACGACGACGGCCTCCGCGCCTCCCAGCTTGCCGAACTTGCGGAACTGGCCGGGGACCACGGCGTCAAGGTGGCCTACGAGGCCCTGGCCTGGGGCAAGTACGTCAACGACTACGAGCACGCGTACAAGCTGGTGGAGATGGTGGACCACCCCAACTTCGGCACCTGCCTGGATTCCTTCCACATCCTGTCCCGCGACTGGGACACCTCGCACATCGAGGCGTTCAACCCCGAAAAGATCTTCTTTGTCCAGGTGGCGGACGCCCCCAAGCTCTCCATGGACGTCCTCTCCTGGAGCCGCCACTACCGCGTCTTCCCGGGCGAGGGCCAGTTCGAGCTCGCCAAATTCATGGGCCACGTGGTCCGGGCCGGCTACTCCGGCCCCGTGTCCCTGGAAGTGTTCAATGACGTCTTCCGCCAGTCGGACGTCGAGCGCACGGCCGTGGATGCCATGCGTTCGCTGATCTGGCTGGAGGAGCAGAGCGCCACCTGGCTGGCAAGCACCTCCGCGGGTGCCGCAGCCGGCCCCGCAGCCGCGCCCCGCCGTCGTTATCCCATGGAACTGGCCACGCTGCCCAAGGTGAGTGAACCCGCCGGTTTCAACTTCGCGGAGGTCAAGGCGGACGACACCGCGCAGCTGGAAAAACTCCTGGGCCAGCTTGGCTTCGCGTTCGAGGGCCGGCACCGCACCAAGGACGTCCAGCTGTGGACCATGGGCCAGGCGCGCGTGATCATCAACGAGCAGGCCGCGCAGCACGCCGAGCCCGCCATCGCTGCGCTGGGGTTCGACGTCGATTCGCCCGTGATTGCCTCAGCCCGGGCCCAGCAGCTCAAGGCGCCCGTGGTGGCCCGCAAGGTCCAGGCCGACGAGGAAGTGTTCCAGGGAATCTCCGCCCCCGACTCCACCGAGATCTTCCTGTGCCAGGGCAGTCCCGGCGGCACCGCTGCCTGGACCCGTGAATTCGGGGAGGGCCTTGAGCATCCGCGGCAGTCGCAGAACGCGGTGATCGACCACGTCAACCTCGCCCAGCCCTGGCAGCACTTCGACGAGGCCGTCCTCTTCTACACCAGCGCCCTGGCACTGGAACCCCAGCCCTTCGCCGAGGTGCCCAGCCCCAGCGGGCTGGTGCGCTCGCAGGTCATGCAGACCTCCGACGGCGCCGTGCGGCTCGTCCTGAACCTCGCCCCGATTCAGCAGGCGCAGAACGAAGCCCGGAAGACGTACCAGGAGCACATCGCCTTCGCCGTTGACGACCTCGTGGCTGCCGCCAGGGCCGCGCGGGGCCGGGGGCTGGATTTCCTGCAGATTCCGGCCAATTACTACGAGGACCTGGACGCCCGCTTCGACCTCGATCCGGGATTCCTGGCCACCCTCAAGGAGCTCAACCTCCTCTACGACCGGGATGCCGAGGGCGAATTCCTCCACTTCTACACCGCCACGGTAGGCAGTGTGTTCTTTGAGGTGGTGGAACGCCGCGGCGGCTATGACGGGTACGGGGCGCCCAACGCCCCCGTCCGCCACGCAGTCCAGTACGACTCGCTGCACCGCACCTGAGCAGCACGCCAAGCACCACCAACCGATCAATCGAAAAACCAGAAAGGAGCCAGCCGTGCCGGAAGAAACCAACGCCCAGCTTGAAACGGACGAGTCTGTACCGCCCGCCGAGCCGAAGGCAGCACACCTGCCGCTGGACCGTGCCATCGAAACCCAGGCTGACCTCAGTGCCGAGATCAGCGCCCTGGGCGAGGCCTACGCCCGCGCGCTGAAAGACGGTGCGCCCGCCGAGACCCAGCCCCGGCTGGACTACCCGCCCTACCGCTCCAGCATCCTGCGCCACCCCACCAAGAGCCTGCAGCACGCGGACCCGGAAACCATCGAGCTCTACTCGCCGGCGTTCGGCCACCAGGACGTGCACGCACTCGAGTCCGACCTCACCATCCAGCACAACGGCGAGCCCCAAGGTGAACGGATCATCGTGACCGGCAAGGTCCTGGACGGCGACGGCCGCCCGGTGGCAGGCCAGCTGGTGGAGATCTGGCAGGCCAACGCCTCCGGCCGCTACATCCACAAGCGTGACCAGCATCCCGCGCCGATCGATCCCAACTTCACGGGCATCGGCCGCTGCATCACCGGCCCGGACGGCTCCTACCGGTTCATCACCATCAAGCCCGGCGCGTACCCATGGAAGAACCACCTGAACGCCTGGCGCCCCGCGCACATCCACTTCTCCCTGTTCGGCACCGAGTTCACCCAGCGCATCATCACCCAGATGTACTTCCCCGGGGACCAGCTCTTCCCGCTGGACCCCATCTACCAGACCATCGTGGACCAGGACGCCCGCGACCGGCTGGTGGCAACGTACGATCACAGCATCACGGAGCCCGAATGGGCGCTCGGCTACAACTGGGACATCATCCTGACCGGCCCCAAGCGGACCTGGACGGAAAATGAAGCACTTGGTGCAGCAGGCGACGAGGAATAGGCAGACAGGCACATGAGCAACCCCACCAAACTCATCCCCACGCCCGGCCAGACCGTCGGCCCGTTTTACGGCTACGCCTTGCCGTTCGAGAAGGACAATGAACTCCTGGCACCCGGCTCGCCGGGATCCATCCGCCTGCAAGGCACCGTCTACGATGGCGCGGGCCACACCATCCCGGACGCCATCCTGGAAATCTGGCAGCCGGACGCCGAGGGCAAGGTGGTCCAGAAGACCGGCTCCCTGGTCCGGGACGGCTACACCTTTACCGGGTGGGGCCGCGGCGCCGTGGGCAACACCGGTGTCTTCACCTTCACCACAGTGAATCCCGGCCCCACCAGGCCGGGGGCGGCACCGTTCATTTCGGTGGCCATTTTCGCGCGCGGCCTCACCAACCGGCTGTTCACCCGGATCTACCTCCCTGAAGACACCGATGCGCTGGCCAACGACCCGCTGCTCAGCTCATTGGACCCTGAGCGGCGCAGGACGCTGATCGCGCGCCGCGACCCCGACGGCGGGCTTACCTGGGATGTCCGCCTCCAGGGCGAGGGCGAGACAGTCTTCCTGGACTTCCAGTGAATGATGCCGGCCTGCTCAGTCCGGTCTCGGCGTCGCCCCTGGTAGCGGCGCTGACAGGGGACCGCGCCGTGCTGGCCGCGATCCTCGCCGTCGAGGCCGGCTGGGCGGCCGTGCTGGAAAACGCCGGACTCGCGCCTGCCGGTGCGGCCGCCGTCGTCGCTTCCGCTGCCGAGGCGGGCCGCTACGATCCCGCGGACATCGCCCGCCGGGCACAGGGCGGCGGCAACCCCGTGATCCCCTTGCTGGCGGACCTTCGGAAGAACGTCCAGGCGCTGGACAGCAACGGTATTGGCGCCGGGAAAGCAGTCCATACGTCGCTGACCAGCCAGGACGTGCTGGACAGTGCGCTGATGCTGGTGGCCCGGAACACCGTTGAGGCGCTGCTGGCCGATCTCAGGGGAACGACGGCGGCGCTCGCAACGTTGGCGGAGCACCATGCGGACACGTTGTGCGTGGGCAGGAGCCTGACCCAGCATTCGCTGCCGTTCACGTTTGGGCTGCGGGCTGCGCAATGGTTCCATGGCCTGGCCGCTGCCGGGCGGCTGCTGGAGGGACTGCAGTTTCCCGCCCAGTTCGGCGGGGCGGCAGGCACGCTCGCCGCCGGAACCGTTCTCACGGCCGGTTCCCACGCCACGCCCTTCAGCCTGGCGGACGCCCTGGCATCCCAACTGGGCCTCGCCCCGGCGGCCGCGCCCTGGCACACCAACAGGTTGGCGGTCACGTCCCTGGGCCACGGGCTGGCCGCGGTGCTGGATGCCTTCGGCAAGATCGCCGCCGACGTCCTGTTCCTGAGCCGGCCGGAGGTGGGCGAACTGGCCGAACCGCGGGCCGCGGGCAGGGGCGTCTCCTCCGCCATGCCGCAGAAGCAGAACCCCGTGCTCTCCGTGCTGGTCCGCAGCGCCGCGCTGCAGGCTCCGGGCCTGGCAGGCCAGCTGCACCTGGCTGCCGCCAATTTCAACGACGAACGCCCGGACGCTGCCTGGCACATTGAATGGCCTGCGCTCCGGCAGCTCCTGGCACTGGCACTCGGCGCGGCCGGCCACGTGCGCGAACTTGCCGAGGGGCTGCAGGTCTTCCCGGATGCCATGCGCCGCAACCTGGACCTCGCCGGTCCGCTGCTCCTGGCCGAAGGCGTGGGCGCCGCTGTGGCCCCGCTGCTTGCCGAGCGGGAGGGACTGAGCGGGAAGCAGCAACTGCAGGCCGTGGTGGACCAGACCCTGCAGGCAGCGCCCGCGGAGCAGGCCGCCACCTACCGCAAGCTGCTTCGTGAGGCTGTCCCCGCGAGGGTGCTGACCGACGTTCGGCTGGAGGAACTCCTCAACCCGGCCAGCTACCTCGGCGAAGCCGCCGGCATCGCCCGCCGGATCCTCGCCGCCTACCCGCAATTTGCCGCCAATTCTTCTGCCGAGACCGATGCGAATGGAGCTTCCCGTGGCTAAACCTGCGCTGAAGGCAGCGCTGCTGTCACCCCAGCGACCCCTTGGAGACCGCCCGCTGGTGGTGGTGGGGCCGTCACTGGGTACCTCCACTATTCTGTGGAACCGCACGGCCTCCGTGCTGGGCAACGACTACGACGTGGTGGCCTGGGACCTGCCCGGCCACGGCGTCTCGCCCGCCGCCACCGAAACGTTCGACGTCGCGGCGCTGGCTGACGCCGTGGTGGACCTTGTGGATTCCATTGCCCCCGGCGCGTCCTTCCACTACGCCGGCGTCTCCCTGGGCGGCGCCACCGGCCTCCAGCTGGGAATCAAGCACGGAGAACGGCTCAAGAGCCTGTCCGTGCAGTGCAGCGGCGCCAAGCTGGGCACTCCGGAGGGATGGCTGGAGCGCGCGGAAACCGTCCGCAGCCAGGGCACACCGGTGATGATCCAGGGCTCGGCTGAGCGCTGGTTCGCGCCGGGCTTCATGGAGCGCGAGCCCGAACTCAGCAGCCGGCTCCTGCACGCCCTGCGCGACGCCGACCGCTTCAGCTACGCGTTCTGCTGCGAGGCCCTTGCGGCCTTTGACGTCCGTGACGAACTGGGCAGCATCCGGGTCCCAACCCAGGTCATAGCCGGGGCGCTGGACGGGGTGGCCCCGCCGTCGTTCGCCGAGGAAGTCGCTGCGGGCATCACCGCCGGCGGCGGCACGGCCACTGCCGTCACGCTGGAGGGCGTGGCCCATCTTGCCCCCGCCGAAGCCCCTGGCCATGTCGCGGAGCTGATGCGCAGCCTCATCTCGTGGGCGGAATCGCAGGAGGAGGCCAAGTGAGCAGCTTTGAACAGGCGGGCGCGGAGCGGCACGGCGTGGTCCAGCCCGGCGCCACCAGCCAGGAAATTTACGACGGCGGGATGGTGGTCCGGCGCGAAGTCCTGGGAGATGCGCACGTGGACCGTGCCAACGCCAACAAGGACGAATTCACGGACGACTTCCAGGACATGATCACCCGGATCGCCTGGGGAGGCATCTGGACCCGGCCCGGCCTGACCCGGCAGATGCGCTCCGCCGTCACCATCACCGCGATGGTGGCGCACGGGCACTGGGAAGAGCTGGCCATGCATATCCGCGCCGCTTTGCGTAACGGCCTGAGCAGGGACGAGATCAAGGAAATCCTGCTCCAGACCGCCATCTACTGCGGAGTTCCGTCCGCCAACACAGCTTTCAAGACAGCCCAAGAGGTGTTCCGCGAGCTGGACACAACCCACACCGACTAAACCCGCCAGACAGAACCAAGAGGAACATGATGAACCAGGCTTTTGTGTACGACGCCGTGCGCACCCCGTTCGGCAAGTTCGGCTCCGGCCTTGCCGCCGTCCGTCCGGATGACCTTGCCGCGCATGTGATCAGGGAGTCCGTGAAGCGCGCCCCGGCACTGGATCCGGAGCGGATCGACGAGGTGGTGTTCGGTAACGCGAACGGCGCCGGTGAAGAGAACCGCAACATCGCGCGGATGGGCACCTTGCTGGCCGGCCTGCCGGTCTCCATTCCGGGCACCACGGTGAACCGGCTCTGCGGGTCCTCCCTGGACGCGGCCATCATTGCTTCGCGCCAGATCAACGCCGGCGACGCCGAGCTGATGCTGGTAGGCGGGGCAGAGTCGATGTCCCGTGCTCCGTGGGTGCTGCCCAAGACGGAGAAGCCGTACCCGGCCGGGGACATGACCCTCGCGTCCACCACGCTGGGCTGGCGGCTGGTGAACAAGGCCATGCCCAAGGAGTGGACCATCTCCCTGGGCGAGGCCACGGAGCGTTTGCGCGAGAAGTACAAGGTCACCCGGCAGGCGCAGGACGAGTTCGCCGCGAACTCCCACAACCTGTCCGCCGCGGCGTGGGATGAGGGCTTCTATGACAACCTGGTGGCCCCGGTGCCGGGCACTGACCTGGTCCGTGACGAGGGCATCCGCCCCGGCTCCACCGCCGAGAAGCTGGCCGCGTTGAAGACCGTGTTCCGCGATGAGCCCGAAGGCGCCGAAGTGGGCGGTCCCAACGGCGGTGGCACGGTCACCGCGGGGAATGCTTCACCGCTGTCCGACGGCGCCTCCGCAGCCTGGGTGGGCAGCGAGGCCGCCGCCGGGCTGCTGGGGTTGGAGCCCGTGGCCCGGATTGCCGGGCGCGGCGCGCACGCCAACGATCCGCAGTACTTCGGCTACGCGCCGGTGGAAGCGGCGAACAAGGCCCTCGAGAAGGCGGGCATCGGGTGGGACCAGGTGGGCGCCGTCGAACTTAACGAAGCGTTCGCCGCGCAGTCCCTGGCGTGCATCAACGCCTGGGGCATCGACCCCTCGATCGTGAACCGGCACGGCGGCGCGATCGCGATGGGCCACCCGCTCGGTGCGTCCGGCACCCGGATCCTGGGCACCCTCGCCCGGTCCCTGCAGGCCTCCGGGGAGCGCTGGGGAGTCGCGGCGATCTGCATCGGCGTCGGCCAGGGCCTGGCCGTGGTGCTCGAAAACGTAACTGCTGGTGTGAAGGGCTAGGAAAATGCTGACTTTTGTTGATTCCGTCCAGGAGGCCGTGTCCGGCATCAGGGACGGCTCCACCGTGATGATCGGCGGGTTCGGCAACGCCGGGCAGCCGTTCGAACTGATCGACGCGCTGCTCGAGTGCGGCGCCACGGACCTGACCGTGGTGAACAACAACGCCGGGCAGGGCGACCAGGGCCTGGCCCTGCTGATCAAGGAAGGCCGGGTGAAGAAGATGATCTGCTCCTTCCCGCGCCAGTCCGATTCCTGGCACTTTGATGCCAAGTACAAGGCGGGCGAGATCGAACTGGAGCTGGTACCGCAGGGCAACCTGGCGGAGCGGATCCGCGCGGCCGGGGCAGGAATCGGGGGGTTCTTCACCCCCACCGGCTACGGCACCATGCTCGCCGAGGGCAAGGAAACCCGCATCATCGACGGCCGCGGCCAGGTCTTCGAAACCCCCATCCACGCCGACGTCGCCCTGATCAAGGCACTCAAAGCAGACGGCAAGGGCAACCTCGTGTACCGCAAGACGGCCCGGAACTTCGGCCCGATTATGGCCGCCGCGGCTAAGCAGACCATCGTCCAGGTCTCGGAGGTTGTCCCCACCGGAGGGCTGGACCCGGAAAACGTGGTGACCCCCGGCATCTACGTCAACACAGTGGTCCGCGTCCCCGCGGGCGCCGGCAGCACCGCCGGCACGAGCGAGAAGGTGGCCTGACAATGAGCACCGCAACAACCCTCCAGACCTCCGCCACCCCGCTGGGCCGGGACGACCTCGCCCGCTTGGTGGCCCGGGACATCGCACCGGGATCCTTTGTGAACCTGGGCATCGGCCAGCCCACCCTTGTCTCCAATTACCTCACCGAGGAGCAGAACATCACGCTGCACACGGAGAACGGGATGCTCGGCATGGGCCCCGAAGCCAAGGGGGACCAGATCGACGATGACCTCATCAACGCCGGCAAAATCCCCGTCACGGAGCTCCCCGGTGCCTCGTACTTCCACCACGCCGACTCGTTTGCGATGATGCGCGGCGGGCACCTGGACATCTGCGTGCTCGGCGCGTTCCAGGTATCTGTCACCGGCGACCTCGCCAACTGGCACACCGGCGCGCCCGGGGCGATCCCCGCCGTCGGAGGCGCCATGGACCTCGCCACCGGCGCTAAGGACGTCTTCGTCATGATGACCCTCTTGACCCGCGAAGGCGCCTCCAAGCTCGTGGAGTCCTGCACGTACCCGCTCACCGGCGTCGGCTGCGTGACCCGCGTTTACACGGACAAGGCGGTCTTCCTCACCGGACCGGACGGCGTGACCGTCCGCGAGACATTCGGCTGCACCCTCGAGGAACTCCAGGAGCTGGTCCCTGTTCCCTTGAAGGCCGCCGCCGGCAGCTGAGCGGTTAGTCCGCCACCCGCGCCTAGGATTGATAACCATGACCGACGCAGCAGTAACGGGCGCCCCGCAGGCCAGCGACCAGTACGTCCAGTCCCTGGCCCGCGGCCTCGCCGTGATCCGCGCCTTCGATACCGAGCACCCGGTCATGACCCTTACGGAGGTAGCCGGGCGCACCGGTCTCACGCGTGCCACCGCCCGCCGGTTCCTGCACACCCTGGTGGAGCTGGGCTATGTCCGGACCGACGGCAAGACCTTCGCGCTGACCGCCAAGGTGCTCCAGCTGGGCTACGCCTATCTCTCCGGTTTGTCGCTGCCCCAACTGGCCCAGCCGCACCTGGAGGAACTGTCCCTGAAGCTGGGCGAATCCACGTCCGCTGCGGTGCTGGACGGAACGGACATTGCCTACATCGCGCGGGTCACCACCCGCCGGATCATGAACGTGGGCATCACGGTGGGGACCCGCTTCCCGGCGTATGCCACGTCCATGGGACGGGTGCTGCTTGCCGGGCTGCCGCCCGCGGACCTGAAGGCGTACCTTGCGGAGGCCGAGATCAGGCCGCTTACTCCGCGCGCCCTGGGGAGCGCCAAGGAGCTGCTGGCCGTGCTGGATACAGTCCGCGCCCAAGGCTGGTGCCTGCTGGACCAGGAGCTGGAGCTCGGGCTCATGTCCGTGGCCGCCCCGGTCTACGACGGATCGAAGGTGGTGGCTGCCGTGAACGTGTCCCTGCAGGCCCAGTCCGTTGCGGCGCAGCCGGACCCCGACGCCTACCTCGCATCGGTGGCCCAGGAGATCGTGGCGACGGCGAAGCTCGTCTCCGCGGACCTGACCGCCCGCGGCTAGCCCTCCGGGTCAGGGAGGGTGCCGGACGTACCCCCTTGAGGCAGACTGTGACCCATGGCCACGGAAGACGACGTCCGCAGCATTGCCCTGGCGCTGCCCGGTGTGACCGAACGGCCCAGCTGGGGCCAGCCGGCCTGGTTCGCCAAAACCCTGATGGCGCGGATCTGGGAACCGGGCGTCCTCACAGTTAAGACGGAGGAGCGCGAGGCCCTGGCCGGGACCGAACCGGACATCTACTTCTGGACCCCGCATCATGAGCGGTCACCCCAGCTCGTGCTCGTGCGGCTGGACAGGATCGACACCGGGCTGCTCAGCGAACTGCTGCAGGAGCCCTACCGTCTCGCGGGCGGCGCAGGCGGCCGGCGGCAGCCCGGGCGGTAACTGTTTACACACAAGCGGCACCCTCCCACTCCCGCGGCAGCGGCGCGGGCCATAGACTCAAGCCAACTACGTGCAGCGAGGGGAGTCGGCGGGTGAAACTGGGTATACCGCGGGAACGCCGGGAGGGTGAACGGCGGGTGGCCGCAACCCCGGAAACGGTGAAGCAGCTGGCCGCGCTCGGCGTCGAAATACTTCTGGAGGAAGATGCCGGCGCCGCGGCAGGGTACCCGGATATTGCCTACAGCCAGGCCGGCGCCCGCCTCGTCCCCGCACTTGACCTGGCCCAACTGGATGTCCTGGCCCACGTCCGGCCATTGGACCCGGACACAGCCCAGGCCCTGAAAAGGGGAGCCGTCACCGTTGGCCTGGCGTCGCCGTCGTCCGAGCTGCCCACCGTCCAGGCGCTCGCAGACGCCGGTGTCACGGCCTTCGCCCTTGAACTGGTGCCCCGCATCTCCCGCGCCCAGTCCATGGACGCCCTCAGCTCCCAGGCGCTGGTGGCCGGCTACCGTTGCGTCCTGGAGGCGGCCATCAGGCTGCCCCGGTTCTTCCCGCTCTATATGACCGCCGCCGGCACCGTCCCGCCCGCGAGGGTCCTGGTGCTTGGCGCGGGCGTAGCAGGCCTGCAGGCCATTGGAACCGCAAAACGGCTGGGCGCCCGCGTTTTCGCTAACGACATCCGCCCCGCGTCGGCCGACGAGGTGGCCTCCATGGGCGGGACCTTCATCCGGCTGGACCTGGAAACCGCGGAAGCAGCCGGTGGTTATGCCCGCCAGCTCAGTTCGGACGCCGGCACCCGGCAGAGGCAGCTGCTCGCCCCGCATGTTGCCCAGGCGGACGTGCTGATTACGACGGCGGCCGTCCCCGGCAGGCGCGCACCCCTCCTGGTCACCACAGAGATGGTCCAGGGCATGCGGGCGGGGTCCGTGGTGGTTGACCTCGCGGCGGAGTCGGGCGGCAATGTTGAGTCAGTGGTTCCGGGCCAGGACATTCCGGTGCCCACGGCGGACGGCACGGGGCATGTCACATTGGTGGGATTGAAGGACGCACCGTCCGCCATGGCGTCCGACGCGTCCCGGCTCTACGCCAAGAACGTTGCCAACCTCCTGGCCCTCATGATCCGGGACGGTGCAGTGGCCGCGGATTTCGGCGACGAAGTGCTGGCGGGCGCGTGCCTGACCCACGGCGGGGAAGTCAGGCACCAGCCGACGGCGGAACTCCTGGCCGAGCGGGCCAGCACCTGGCGGGAAGGGGTGCTCTGATGGATGGAATGAGCCTGCTGACCATCACGGTCCTGGCCGTGTTCGTGGGCTTCGAGGTGGTGTCCAAGGTCTCCAGCACCCTGCACACGCCGCTCATGTCCGGCGCCAATGCCATCCACGGGATCATCCTGGTGGGTGCCATCATCGTGGCCGGCCAGGCAGCGGACCCGCTGGTGCTCGGGGTGGCGCTGCTCGCCGTCGTCCTGGCCACCGCCAACTTGGTGGGCGGCTTTGTGGTGACCGACCGGATGCTGCATATGTTCCATGCCAGGAAAGCGGCCGGGCGCAAAGATGCCGCGGGGGAGGTGGAGGGCAGATGATCCTCCTGGACCCGGTCTGGACCTCGCTCCTTTACCTGATTGCCGCCGTCTTCTTCATCCTGGCGCTGCGCGGCCTCAGTTCCCCGCGGACCGCCCGCCGGGGCAACCTGATCGGCGCCGCCGGAGCCCTGATCGCCGTCGTCACCGTTTTCCTCTCCTCGCGGCTCGACAATATCCCCTGGATCCTCGCGGCCATCGTCGTGGGATCGGCCATTGCCGCCCCCGTGGCCCGGCGGGTCAGGATGACCCAGATGCCGCAGCTGGTGGCACTCTTCAACGGGGTGGGCGGCGGTGCCGCGGCCCTGGTGGCCCTCCTGGAGCTGAGCCACGCGGATGATCCCTGGGTGCGGCTGGCCATCGTGTTCACGTTGCTGGTGGGGGCCGTTTCCTTCGCCGGTTCCGGGGTCACGTTCGCCAAGCTCCAGGAACTGATGACCACCCGGCCGGTGGTGTTCCCCGGACTGCCCGTGGTGATGGGCGCGGTGCTGCTGGCTGCTGTGGCGGCCGCCGGCGTCGTCATTTTCACCGGCTCCCTGCCGCTCGCAGTGCTGCTGCTGGCACTGGGCCTGGCCGCCGGCGTCCTGCTGGTGCTGCCGGTGGGAGGGGCCGACGTTCCCATCGTGATCTCGCTGTTGAACGCCTTCACCGGCCTGGCGGTTGCCGCGTCCGGCGTGGTGCTCGGCAATGTGCTGCTGGTAGTGGCCGGCACGCTGGTGGGTGCCTCCGGTACCATCCTCACCCGCGCCATGGCGGCGGCCATGGGCCGCAGCGTGACGGGCATCCTGTTCGGCGCCTTCAAGGGAAGTTCGACGGCGGGATCCACAGCCGTGAGCGAGCGTCCGGTACGTTCCTCCAGCGCCGAGGACGTGGCCGTGCTCCTGGGCTACGCCCAGCGCGTGATCATTGTGCCCGGCTACGGCCTGGCCGTGGCGCAGGGCCAGCACACGGCGGCCGAACTGGCGCAGGCCCTGGAAGCGCGCGGCATCGAGGTGGATTTCGCCATCCATCCTGTAGCCGGCCGGATGCCCGGACACATGAACGTGCTCCTGGCCGAAGCCAATGTGCCCTACGAGTCCCTCAAGGAAATGGGGGAGATCAATCCGGAGTTCAAGACCGCGGATGTTGCGTTGGTGGTGGGCGCCAATGACGTGGTCAACCCTGCGGCCAAGACGTCCTCCGGATCCCCCATCTATGGGATGCCCATCCTGGAGGTGGCGGAGGCACGGCAGGTGGTGTTCCTGAAGCGGTCCATGCGGCCGGGCTTCGCCGGGATCGAGAACGACCTGCTGTACGAGCCGCAGACGTCGCTGCTGTTCGGCGACGCCAAGGACTCGCTGGCGCAGGTACTCGGGGCGGTCAAGGCACTGTAGCCGTCCCTGCTGCTGGGAGGCTCCCCGGCAGGCTACCCTTCAGTGAGAAGCACCCTTCCAATCGCCACCAGAGGACACCATGACTGCCAACTCACCCACTGCCCCCCAGCGCGCGGCCATCATCATCAATCCGGCCAAGACGGTAGACGTTGATGTGCGGGAGCTCGCAGCCCGGCACGCCGCGGAAAATGGCTGGGGCGAGACCCTGTGGTTTGAAACCACCAAGGAGGATCCCGGCGTCGGGCAGGCGAAGGAAGCCCTTGCCCAGGGCGCCGATATTGTCATTGCCGCCGGCGGGGACGGGACCGTCCGGTGCGTGGCTGAGGTCCTGACCGGCGGCGACACTCCGATGGGCCTGCTCCCGCTCGGGACCGGCAACCTCCTGGCCCGCAACCTCGGCATGGACGTCACCGACTACGACGGCGCCATGGCCGGCGCGCTCGCCGGAACCGAACGGAAGATCGACGTGGTCCGTGCCCGCCGCAGCGACCCGGACATGGAACAGCTGTTCCTGGTGATGGCCGGCGTGGGGTACGACGCCACCATCATGGCCGACACGGACGAGGAACTTAAGCACAAGGTGGGCTGGCTCGCCTATGTGGACGCCGGAATCCGCAACCTGCCCGGCAAGCCCGTTAAGGCCACCGTGGTGATCGACGGGAAGCGGGCTCTGCACCGCGGCGTCCGCAGCGTCATGGTGGGCAACTGCGGCAAGGTCCAGGGCGGCCTGGAAATCTTCCCCGAGGCCAAGATGGACGACGGCCTGCTGGACGTGGCGGTACTGGCACCCCACCACGGAAGGCTGGGCTGGCTCTCTGTACTTGCGGGGATGATCGTCAAGGGCAAGAACAACTCCACCTCGGTGGAGTATTTCCAGGGCAAGACCGTGGAGATCATCCTGGAGCACAACGACGACTACCAGCTGGACGGCGACCATGAGGGCCAGGGCAAGCACGTGCTCATGACCCTGGATCCGTCCGCCCTGACCATCCGGATGTAGGCGTTAACGCCCCCCGCCCCAAGTAAGTAGCGCCAAGTGTCGTTTTGAACACCCAAAACGACACTTGGCGCTACCTAGTTGGGATGGGAACCCGCGCGCCGATGGGACAGGATTTCCGCGAGCTCTGCCAGCCGGTGGGCTCGGGCAGCTTCTGCGGGAGTGAACGGCTCCCCGGGCCGGGTGAAGGTGATGGGGCCGTGCCAGGCGGTGGGAATCTTCAGCCGGGTGCCGCCGTCGTCCCCTGCCATCAAGGGCTCGCCGGGCGGGAGGATGCGGGCGCGCAGCAGCTCCGCCACTGCCAACGGGAGCTCGTCCGGTGCGTCCGCGATCCGGGCCGCGAGGCTGAGAGCCTTTGTTTGCCCGTCCGCCATCGCCAGGGCGGTGGTTGGCCAGACGCGGGAACCGGTGCCGCCGCCGTCGTGCAGGGCCTCCAGGAGCTCGCGCTCGCTGACCCGCCCGGGGGCCGAAAGGACAAACTCGTCAAGCACCCCGCCCGCCACCGGGTGCACATGGATGCTGAGGATGTTGGTGCCCGTGCGCGCCAGGGCCCGCGTGGCTTTCTGCAGTGAACCGGGCTCGTCCGCCAACACGGTTCGGGCACGCCATAATGCCGGGGCCGCGCCCAGCTTCCGCCGATGCCGCAGCGCCGGCGCGTGGAGCCAGCCGCGGAGGATCCGGGCAGCAGAAGGTTCGGCAACCCAGATCACCAGGAAAGTCGCGGCCAGGGCAAGCACCAGCACCTTGGCCACGTACGGCAGGGCGGTTTCCACCACCAGGGCGTGCACCAGCAGCTCGATGGGCAGCATCACAGCCACATTGGCCACGGTCAGGCGGGTCTTGGGAGGTTCCGGCATCAGGCCGCAGACTTCACAGCTCAGTTCAGCCGCGGGCGTGTTGCGTGCGGTGGGCTTCATGCCTCAAGCATCAGGCGGCGCTGTTTCAGCGGTGTTGCCCAGCCGTTCCATTCATGGGAACGCCGTTCGCCGCCGGTACCGGCGCCCGTCGTAGGATTTAGCAGGAACGTCAGCGCGGCCGGCCGCCACCCGTCCACCCGCCGCAGGAAGGCGCTGTTTCCGTGAAGATGCTCGCCGAGATGTTCCGCCTTGCTCCCGGCAACAAGGACCACCATCCAGCCCTAAGGTGCGCCGTTGGTGTCTTCGTTCCGCTCTTTGCCCTGGTGCTGATGGGCCGGCTGGACCTGGCCATCTTCGCGTCCTTTGGGGCCTTCACCGGGATCTACGGGCGCGGTGAGCCGCATTCGATCCGCTTTGCCCTGCAGCTCAGGGCCGGCGTGCTGATGCTGCTGGTCATTGTCCTCGCGGCCCTCGCGGCACGGGCAGGAGCCGCCTGGGGCCTGGGCGCGGAGCCCACCACCTGGCTCCTTGTCCTGGCCACCACGCTGGTGGCGGGCGGCTGTTCGGTGGCCATCGCCTGGCTCCGGCTGCGGCCGGCAGGATCGCTGTTCCACATCTTCGCCTTCGCCGCCATCGCCTCCATTCCCAACCAGCCCCCGCTCTGGGAGGGCCTGCTGGTGTCCGTCCTTACCACCGTTTTTTGCCTGCTGGTCGGGTTTTCGTCAAGGGTGCTGCCCAGCCGCCGGACGGCTTGGGTGCGGCCCCGCCCCATCCGCCGCACGCCGGAGGAGAAGCGGGCCGCCTGGCTGGAAGGCTTCGGCTATCTGGTGGCTGCCGGCCTGGCGGGTGCGCTGGCCACCTGGGCGGGAAGCCGCCTCGGCTTCGGCCACAACTACTGGGCCATGGTGGCTGCCGTGGTTCCGCTGGTGGGCCACACCACGCGGCACAGGGTACGCCGCGGGGTGCAGAGGATCATCGGCACCATCCTGGGCCTGGTGGTGATGGCAGCGATCCTGCTGCTGGGCCTGCAGCCGTGGCAGACGGTGGTGGTCATGGCACTGTGCCAGTTCGGTGCCGAGCTGTTCATCATCAGGCAGTATCTTCTGGCCCAGGTTTTCGTCACCCCGTTGGCGCTGGTTTCCACGCTCCTGGTGGTTCCGTCCTCGCCCGGCCTCCTCCTCCGGGACCGGATTATCGAGACGGTCATCGGTGCCGCCCTCGGCATAGCCGTAGTGCTTGCCCCGGACGCTTGGCGCCTGCTGCGGGGACGCACGACGGCGGCGGGCGGCTCCGTGCCAGGCCCTCCGCAGGTGCCGCAGCGGTAGGCTGGTAGCGTCCCATTCAATGGAAAAGGCGGGTGGTGTGCGGTGGCCAATTCCGCGTCCGGAGATTCGGTGGTGGACCGGATCGTGCGGCTGATCTCCGCCTTTCCCGAGGATGTGACCGCCCTGCAGCTCGCGGAGCTGGCGGAACGCGCTGACCTGCCGCTCACCACCGCCCACCGGCTGGTCCGCCAGCTCGCCGCCCACGGCCTGCTGGACGCAGCTCCCGGCGGCCTGGTGCGGCCCGGGCTGCGGCTCTGGGAGCTGGTCAACCGGACCGCGCCCACCCTTGCCCTGCGGCAGGCTGCCATGCCGTTCATGGAGGACATCCAGCAGGTCCTGAACCAAAACGTCAACCTGGCTGTGCTGGACGGCTGGGAAGCCCTGTTCGTGGAGCGGCTCTCCCGCCGCGGGTCCGTTGCCAACAGGGCCAAAGTGGCGGGACGGATGCCCGTCCACACCTCCTCGGCGGGGCTGGCGCTGATGGCGCACCAGGACAAGCAGCTCCAGGGCCAGTACCTGGACCAGTTCGCGGACCCGGAAGGGAAGGTCAGCACGGATGCCGTCCGGGTGCTGCTGAGCGAAACCTTCCACCAGGGCTTTGCCCAGCTCAAGGGCGTGGTGGACCCCGATACGTGGGGGATAGCCGTCCCCGTGCTGGGACCGCGCCAGCGTGCGGTGGCGTCGCTCGGGGTGGTGGTGCCCTTGCGGGAGATGCGGCTGCAGGCCCTGGTCCCTGCCCTGCAGACCGCAGCGCGGGGCATAGCGCGGCGGCTGGCGGAACCGTAAGATTCACATTCCGTTGAACGGAATTGCTGTAACACGGGTGGCCGGCGGGCGCGCAGACTGGGAAGCAGAAGCACCCATCCGGCCGCTCAGCAGCAGGCCCCGCAACGAAGCGAGAACGCCAATGGCACGCAAGATCCTCACCACCCAGGTGGCCATCATGGGCGCAGGCCCGGCCGGCCTGATGCTCTCCCACCTGCTGGCCAAGGCGGGCATCGACTCCACCGTCATCGAAGTCCGCAGCCACAAGGAAATCTCCGAAACCGTACGTGCCGGCATCCTGGAGCACGGCACCGTGAACCTGCTCGTGGACAGCGGCGTTTCGGACCGGGTACTGCGCGACGGCGACCGGCACGACGGCATCGAGCTGCGCTTCAACGGGGAAAGCCACCGGGTGGACTTCAAGGACCTCGTGGGCGAGTCCGTGTGGCTCTACCCGCAGACCGACGTCTTCCTGGACCTCGCCGCCCGCAGGAGGGACGACGGCGGGGACGTCCGCTACAGCGTCACGGACACCACAGTGCATGACCTCGAAGGCAAGCCGAAGGTGTGGTTCACGGACTCCGAAGGGGTGGAGTTCGAGATTCAGGCCGATTTCCTGGTGGGGGCCGACGGTTCCCGCAGCCACTGCCGCTTCCAGATTCCGGAAGCCGGCCGCAAGTGGTACTTCCACGAGTACCCCTTCGCCTGGTTCGGGATCCTCGCCGAGGCCCCGCGCAGCTCCAACGAACTGATCTACGCCAACTCCGCGAACGGTTTTGCCCTCATCAGCCAGCGCACCGAGACGGTCCAGCGGATGTACTTCCAGTGCGACCCAAAGGAGAACGTGGCGGAGTGGGATGACGAGCGGATCTGGGCCGAGTTCCGGAGCAGGGTCAACGGCAACGGCTTTGAGCTGAAGGAGGGCCCGGTCATCGACAAGATGGTCCTGCCGTTCCGGAGCTTCGTCCACACGCCCATGCGCCACGGCAACCTGTTCCTCGCCGGCGACGCTGCCCACACCGTCCCGCCCACCGGTGCGAAGGGCCTGAACCTGGCCATCCACGACGTCAAGATGCTCTTCGAGGGCCTGGACAGCCACTACAACTCCGGCTCTGACCACTTGCTGGATACCTTCAGCGACCGCGCCCTGGAGCGGGTGTGGAAAGCGCAGCAGTTCTCCTACTGGATGACCACAATGCTGCACACCCCTGCGGATGCGGATGACTTCTCCCGTGCCCGGCAGTTGGGTGAGCTGAACTCGGTGGTGTCATCCAGGCACGGCATGGCTTACCTTGCCGAGGCCTACACCGGCTGGCCGGGACAGCCCTGACAAGGTCTGCCGGGAGTACGACGGCGGTGCTGGCGCCGGCGGAGGCGGCATGTCGCCGTCGTGCCGGGGGGTTGAAGGCGACTTTGGCCTCAGGGCGCAATCAGCCGCCGGACCGCTGCGGCGATGGCCGCGGCGTCGGGCTGTTCGTCCCGCCTGACGGTGAGCAGGTGGAGCAGGACGCCGTCGCCGTAGTCCGCAACGTCCCGGGCGCGGGCGGACGCGTCCGCAACCCCCAGAGCGGTGAGGGCCTGCTCCAGGCCGCCCACCAGCCGGAAATGCCCGGCCGTCACCGACTCCGGCCGGTCCAGCGAGAGTGCCATGCGCGCCCGGGTGAGGCCCGCCTGCCGCCCGGCGAGGGCCAGCACCAGCCTGGAAAGCTGGTCTGCCAGCTCCTCGATGTCCCGGGGCGGTCCGGCCGGGTCCTGCTCCTCCAGGAGCGCGGCGTCCAGCTCCAGCAGCCGCTCCAGGACGGCCTCCACGAGGGCGGCGCGGCTCCGGTAGTAGTTGGAGGTGGTGCCCTCAGGAAACTGTGCCGCCGCATCAACGGCACGGTGCGTGAGACCCTTCATTCCTTTGTCCGCCACCACCGTCAGGGCGGCATCCATCAGTTCCGTGCGGCGGTCAGGCATGGCCTCAGTGTAATTGCCCCTAGCGAACCACTACAAAAGTAGTAAAATTGCGGCATGGAAACAATCTCGATCGTTGGCGGAGGGATAGCGGGCCTGGCGCTCGCAGCATGCCTTGATCAGGACCGCTTCGAGGTGACGGTGTACGAGAAGCGGCCTGAGCTGCCGGTAGTGGGCACCGTCCTGGCTATGTGGCCCAATGCCCAGCGTGCGCTGGCAGAAGTTGGTGTCCTCGACAAGGCCCGTGCCGTGAGCCCGGTGATCGGCAGCGGATCGATACGGGACGCCGCGGGCGAGCCCTGGGTTACCGTGAATGGCGGCGACATGTTTGGCATTTCCAGGATTGACCTCCTCCGCCTGCTCGATGCCTCGGTCCCGCGGTCGGTCAGCCGGATCACCAGGCGGGTGGATGCCGTCCCGTCCGGCGCGGACATCGTGGTGGGTGCCGATGGTGTGCACAGTGCCGTCCGCAGGGCCATCTGGGGTGGAAGGACTGCCGCCAGGCTTACGCCCTACCTCGCCGTGCGCGGTGTCCTCCCTGCCCCGGTTAACCCTGCGGACGTGGGCGAGTACTGGGGGCGCGGCGACCTGTTCGGCCTGGCGAATGCAGCCGGGGGAACAAACTGGTACGCGAGCTACCGTTCCAACCTCGGTCCTGCCGGCATCGACGTCGCGTCAATCCTTGAGGAAGCGAGGCACCACTTTGCCCAGCACGCACCTGCCATCCGCAGTGTGCTTGCCGCAGCCACCCCCGAGCTTTCACTCGCCCAGCGCATCTGGACCACACCGCCGCTGGCGTCCTATGTCCGTGGCAACGCAGTCCTGGTCGGCGACGCCGCACACGCCATGACGCCCAACCTCGGCAGGGGAGCCTGCGAATCGCTGGTGGACGCGGTCACGCTCGCAGGGCTGCTGAACACGAGACCGGTTGGGGAAGCCCTCAGGTCCTACGACCGCCGGCGTCGGCTCCGCACCCAGGCGCTGAGCCTCGCATCTGCGGCACTCATGAAAGTGGCCCTCGCGGACGCCGCCCAGCCCTTCCGTGACCGCCTGCTCAACCTTGCCCGACGGCGGAACGGACCCGCCGCCGTCGTCAGCGGTCCGGCAGGCTGATCAGCGCGCCGGAGCTGCCGGCTGCGCGGCATCCTCCGCGGCGGGCCTTCCGGGAAGTCCCGGCCCCGGCACTGGCGATGCGGGCGGAACGGCAGGCAGCCGCTTCCGCTTGGAGCGGCCCCTGCTGGAGCGTCCGTAGACGAGGTACATGGTCACGCCGGTGATGACCATCAAGAGCACCGTGTAGACGAACGTGTTGGCAATCCCGTCAACGCCTTCCGCGCCGTCCGTGTTCGCCTTGATCACCAGGCCCAGCGGCTGAACCAGGGGGTGGGCCAGGAAGATTGCGGTGTCGTAGTCGTCCAGCAGGCTGTTGAAGTTCAGGGCGGTGATGGCAGCGGCGGCCGGCAGTACCAGCGGCAGCAGGATCCGCCGGAATACATACAGCGTCTTGGCGCCCATGATGGCCGCTGCTTCCTCCAACGAGGAGTTCACTGAGGCGAAGGATGCTTTGAGCATGCGCAGGGTGAAGGGGATCTTCACCGTCACGAAGGCAATCAGCAGGATCACTGTGGTTCCGGTCAGTACAGCGCCGCCCACCAGCGGATTGGGATGGTCGTAACTGATGATCAGGCCCAGGGCCAGCAGTGCGGACGGCAGGATCCACGGAATGTGGAGCAGGTATTCGAAGGCCGCGGCCACCCAGTTCTTGTACTTCTGCAGGAGCCGGGCCACAAACAGCAGGCCGCCCACGGCGATCACTGCAGCCAGGGCGCTGTACACCACGCTCACGATGAACGGCCGCAGTCCCGATTGTTGGGTGAGAACCCGCTCATAGTTCTCCAGCGTCAGGCTGCCGAGCGAGAGCTGGCCGGTTTGGATAGCGGCACCGTCCGCGAAGGAGTACAGCACAATCAGCACTACAGGCAGTGTGTAAACAGCAAACAGCAGGTAAGCCACGGCGTGGACCACCACATTGGCCATGGGGTTGGTGATCTCCTGCTTCTGCAGTGCGGAGGACACCTTGGATACCGAGAAGTAGGTGCCGCCCTTTTCCAGGCGGGACATGACGGCGAGCATGAGGATGGTGGCCAGGCCCAGGATCACGGCCAGCAGGGCGGCCAGGTCCCGTGAGGTAGGGCTGTTGGTGAAGGTCAGGATCATCGGGGTGATGGTCTGGAAGTCGCGCCCCCCAAGCACTTGGGGTGCACTCAGGGCACCCAGCCCAGTGAGGAAGGACAGGATGGTGACGGCGAACAGGGTTGGTTTGAGCATGGGCAGTACAATCCGCCGCAGGATGGTCCAGGTGGAGGCCCCGAGGTTCCGGGCTGCTTCGATGGTCTGGTAGTCGATGCCCTTCAGCGCGTTGGCCACGAACAGCATGTGGTTGGTGGTGGTGGCGAAGGTCATCACCACCAGCACGGCGAAGAAGCCGGAGAACCATGCCGGATCCATGCCGGGAAAGACCTTCACCAGCAGCGACGTGACGATTCCCTTGTCCCCGTAGATGAACTTGTACCCGGCAGCCAGGACAATGCCGCCGTAAATGAACGTGGACGCATAGCCTAGGAAAAGGATCCGTGAACCCCGGATCCGGAAATAGTGCGTAACCAGGACAATGAAGACGCCCACCAGGTTCACGGTGATGGACAGGGCCACTGCCAGCAGGAAGCTGTTGCCCAGCGCCTTCATGGCCCGCTGGGACGAAAAGAGCTTCTCCGCCGCCCGCCCGGAGAAGCTGCCGTCGGGGAAGAACGTGGCTAGCAGGACGTTGATGTTGGGCCACACCAGGAACGCCGCAATGAACCAGGTCAGGACTGCGCCAACCACCAGCACGAAGGGGGAGCGGACCATGCCGCGGACGCCGGAGCCGCTCATGGCAGGACTGCTGCCGCCGGGTCCTGGTGCGGAAGCGCCGTCCCCGTCCCGGAGTGGTACTGGAGGACGTGCGCCGGCTGGAGGTAGACCATGGTTTCCGCGCCCGGTTCAGGGTGGGCGCCGCCGTCTTCCTTCACGAGCAGGCGGATATCCGCCCCCTGGCTCCGCACCACGTAGCGGCTGTGCAGGCCGTGGTAGGTCCGGGAGACCACCGTGCCGGGGAGGCCGACGGCGGGCCCTCCTTCCGGCGAAGGGTTCAGGGACGCCTTTTCCACCCGAAGGTAGGACTTGGCGTCGGTGCTGAGCCGGGCCCCGGACACACGGTTCAACTCCGCCACGAATTCCGGCGTTAACGCTGAGCTGTCTCCGATGAAGTTGCACACGAACTCCGTCGCTGACCTGTCATAGATCTCCTGGGGAGTTCCCACCTGCTCCACCACCCCCTTGTTGAAGACGGCTACACGGTCGCTCATGGCCAGGGCTTCATCCTGGTCATGGGTGACATATACCGTGGTGATGCCGAATTCACTTTGCAGGTCCTTGAGCTGCTGCCGGAGCTGGTGGCGCAGCTTGGCGTCCAAATTGGACAGCGGTTCGTCCAGGAGGAGGATCTTGGGCCGCAGTACCAGCGCCCGTGCCACCGCCACGCGCTGCTGCTGTCCGCCGGACAGCTCCGCCACGTTCTTGGACAGCTGCTCATCGCTCAGCTCCACCCGCCCGGCAATATCCCGGACCAGGTGGTTGCTGTCCGCCGGCTTCTCCTTCCGGACCCGGAGGCCAAAGGCGATGTTTTCCCACACGCTCATGCTGGGGAAGAGGGCATAGTTCTGGAACACCATGCCCACCTGCCTCTTGTCGCTGGGAAGCCGGGTGACATCCTTTCCGTCCACGTGCACCGTACCCCTGGTGGGCTGGATGAATCCCGCCAGGGTGCGGAGCGCCGTCGTTTTCCCGCAGCCGGACGGCCCCAGGAGAGTAAAGAACTCGCCTGGCCGCACGTGCAGGTCAAGGTTGGGGATGGCGGTGAAATCACCAAAGGAGACTTCGATGTTGTCCAAGCGGATCATGGCAAACCTGTCTGGTGAAGCGAAGGTCGGGTTGACGGGGCCGGCAGCGGACCGGTTACGTCATGTATTCGAGCTCGATCTTCTCCACCCAGGCGCCCATGTTCTCCTGCACGAACTCCCAGTCGATGTCCTGCTGCTTGAGGTTCGCGAAGAAGTCCACCACCTCGGGGTTTGCCTGCGCTTCGGCACCCTTGTTGACCGGCATGGAATTGAACTGCTTGGCAAACTCGCCCTGAACCTCGGCGCTGCCGAACCAGTCGATAAACTTCTTGGCTTGCTCTTCCTTCTTCGTTCCCTTCACCAGGGCGATCTGTTCCACGGCCAGGGGGACACCCACGGACGGGACCACTGCCTCGACGTTCACCTTGAAGGACTTCTCACGCTCGGCGATGATCGAGGACGGCATCTGGCCCATGTCCACTTCCCCGGAAGCAATCCGGGCAAAGAGGTCCGTCTTTGCCACCGCCGGGCTTCCGTTCTGGAAGTACTGCTCCACCTGCTTCCAGCCCTCGTCCGAGATGCCCAGGTCGCCGGAATCGTCCCGGTAGCGGCTGAGGATCCCTGCAAAGACGAGCTGTGCCGTTGCTGTGCCCAGGCCGGTCACCCGTTCGTAGCGGTCCTTGAACTCGTCCTTGGTCCACAGGTCCGTCCAGTCCCGGGGTGCGTTGTCCTTCGAGATCTTGTCCGAGTTGTAGCCCAGCAGGATGGCCTGCTTCACCAGGGGCCAGTAGGTTTCACCGTCGCTTAGGGACTTGTCCACGTCCCCTGCCCAACTCGGTTCATAAGGCTCGAGGGCACCCTCTGCGGTGATCTGCGAGAAGTACATGTTGTTCAGCCCGAACGCTACGTCGGCGATCGGATTGTTCTTCTCGGCGATGAGTTTGTTGGTGGCATCAGCGCCACCGGCACCCACGATCTCGATTTTGAAGCCGGCCTCGGCGGCCTTGGCAGTCACCCATTCGCCGCGGCCTTCCCCGTTGGAATTGGTGTAGACAACCAGGGTTTCGCCGCTGGCGGCAGGCGCCGAGGAGGCGTCGCCCGAAGCCGCGGGGGTAGCTGATCCCCCTCCGCATCCGGCAAGGAGGGTGGCGGCGACGGCGGCGGCGACCAAAGCTTGGAATTTACGCACGATCAGGACTCATTTCTGGACTGGAATCGGAGCATGTCCGGCCAGCCTATAGCCGGACACGGCAAAATCCGGGCCTTATTGCTATCGATTCGATAAACAGCCCGGCTGTCCACTCTGGTCCAGCCGCAGGAACGGTTGGTGCCTCCGGCGTTAACGTCGAGTTAACTCCTTGCCGCCCGCCGCCGTCGTGCGTCCTGTCCGTTGTCAGTCCTGAGGTACGGCCTCCGTGGGGTGGTGTCTGGGGATCCTGTCCCTGTCGTTGGTGATCTCCGTGTAGATACAGGCCTACCCGGCGTGACGAGCCGCCCGTATGCCCCGCCCTACGCCATCGCCGTCTGGGCGGCGCTGCGGGCATTGATGCTCTTGGCGTAGCAGTAGGAGTGTGCAACCCCCACGTACGGCCCGAAATTGGGGACGGGTTCGAAGCCGGAGTTCTGGTAGAAATTCCGCCCGTCCGGTTGCGCGGATCCTGCTTCTGCCTTGATTCGCGTGATTCCCTGCCTGAAGGCTTCCGCCTCAAGGGCCGCCAGGATTGAACTCGCCACCCCGGAGCCCCGGGTATAGGGCAGGACGTAGAGCCGCTTGATCTCTGCCGTAGTGGCGTCGAGCATGCGCAGCCCGCCGCAGCCCACTGGCTGGCCTGATCCTTTGTCGTAGGCCACCAGGAAGACAGCGCAATCAGCGCCCGACGGCGGCGGGCCGGGTTCGTGGTCAGGGGTACCAAAGCGGGCGTCGAGTTCGGCCCGCTGGGCGCGGCGGAGGTCGGCACCTACGGGATTGGACCAGGGAACCTGCCTGATGTTGAGCCGCGGGTTGGTCTGCATTCTGCCTCGATTCGCCGAAGGGTTATGCGAATCTAGGCTAGGAGACGGCCGTTACGCCGGTGTTTCCCGCCGGTTATGGCCCGGATAACGCTTTTTGACGGAGCCGGGCCAGGTCGCTTGGTTGCCTAGTTATCAGCTGGTCTAGGATGATTGCATGGGTTCTACGGGTAACGAAGGCTCCGGCTACTGGTACGGGCCGGACGGTCAACTGGATTACAGCGCTGCGGTGCTGAAGTCCCTGCGGGACTACCGGACCGCTGAGACCACGGTACGCCGGGCCACCCGCGACTCCATGGGCATGGGCGAAACGGACATCCTTGCCCTCCGTTACCTTCTCCGCGCGCAGGCCTCGGGCAAGTCGGTGGTACCCAAGGACATCAGCCAGTTCCTCGGAATTACCAGCGCCTCAACAACTTCCCTTATTGACAGGCTTGTTGCCAGCGGCCATGTTCGCAGGGAAGCCCACCCCAGCGACAGGCGCTCCGTGGTGGTAGTGCCTACTGTTGAATCGGACCGGGAGGTCCGGGTAACCCTGGGTGCCATGCACCGGGAGATGATGACCGTCGCCGAGGCCTTGACCGCTGATGAAGCGCGTGTGGTGGTGGAGTTCCTTGAACGGATGACCAAAGCGCTGCAGCAATCACGCCACGAAGAAAAGTAACTAGCCTGACTAGCTAGATCGACTAGCTATATGTATGCTTACGATTATTCCCGTACTTACTTACAGCCGGAGTCGTGAGCGTGTTGGTTACCTTTACTGAGCTTTTGCCCCTGGATTTGCCGTCCACTGCTCCTTCCGGCTTCCCGGGCGCTCCCGGCACTGAACCGGCTATGCACTGCGGAACCGCCATGGAACTGGTCACCCCCGCTGTCGGTCCCGCCGCCGTCGGCTATACGTTCGAACCGGCCGACGAGGGTCCCGTCCACCTTCCGCCCGTCTGGCGCTGCCGGTGCGGCTTCCAGCTCGACGCCTGGATCCGCTCACCGTACGCCCGCACATCCCCTGCTCAGGCTGCCGAGTCCCACGCCCCACATGCCCTGCCCCTCTCCGCATGACTGCCGGCACGCCGCTGCTGATCCGGACCGGCCAACACGCCGGGCAGCCGATTGTGGCAAACCGCTACCAGCTCAAGGAGCTTCTGGGCCGGGGTTCCTTGGCCGAGGTCTTCCGCGCCGTTGATCGGGCCGGCGGGCCAGACGTAGCCGTCAAAGTGGCTGTGGGGACATCCGGAAAGCACATACTGCGGATCAACACCGAAGCTGACGTCCTGGCCGCAGTGCAGCACCCGTCCATCGTCAGGTTTATCCGCCAGGGCGTGATGCCGGCCGGTACGCACCTCGCGGGCCGCCCCTTCCTGGTCGAAGAGCTGGCTCTGGGCACGAGCCTCGCCGAGGCATGCCGCAGCGGCGCCTGCACCCCCGGGACCGTTGCAGGGTGGGCCACCGGACTTTTCAGTGCCCTTGCCCACCTGCACGGACAAGGGCTGGTCCACCGGGACATCAAGCCGGGGAACTTGATGCTGAGCGGGCTGAGGAGGAGCCCGGTCCGAATCATCGACTTCGGCATCGCAGCCGCTGACGGGGCAGCTCCTGAACCGGGAATCTCGTCCGGAACCGTCCACTACATGAGCCCCGAGCAGGCCTCGGGCGGTCCCGCACGCGCATCCTGGGACGTCTACGCCATGGGCCTGGTCCTGCTGGAACTGCTGACCGGATCCAAGGCCTTTCCCGGGACCGCCATCGAGTCACTCGTTGCGAGGACCCTACGCAGCCCGGACGTCCCCGACTCCCTGGGGCCGCGGTGGTGTTCGTTCCTCCGGTCCCTGACCGCCATGGACAGTGCAGAACGGCCGACGGCGGCAGAGGCCGCCGGGATCGCTGCCCGCTTGATCCCCGTTCCCCTGGACGAAGCGGGCAGCCAATGCCGCAGGATGGCGGTCTTTCCGGCCCGCCGGATCAGGCAGCTGGCCTAGGCGCCCTTGACGTCCCTGCCGGTGGGATCCGCCGCCGTCGGGTCGGCCAGGGCCAGTCCGCCCACCGGGCTTCCGTCCCAGTGGATCAGTTTCCACCCGCTGTCCGGGTCCCCTTCCAGGGCAACAATTCCGGTATTGGCCAGGACGTGCCGGGCAGCGAATTCATGGTCTGCATCCTCGGCCCGCCGGCCGGCCCAGGTGCGGATCGCTGCACCGTGGCTGACCACGGCGGCCGCCTCGTGCTGCTGCCCGAAGGCACGGTCCACCACTTGGCGGATGGCAGCGTCAAAGCGCGCGAAAAACGTATGCCCGTCCGGACCGGCAGGCATCCGCTTGTCCAGGTCCCCGGCAGCCCAGGAAAACACAGTTCCCATATAGCGCTTATGGGCTTCCTCATCCGTGAGTTTTTCGAGGGCGCCGGCTTCAATCTCGTGCAGCCCTTCCAGCACCTCGACGTCCAGGCCATGCACCTGGCCAAGAGGCGCGGCGGTGATCTGGGTCCGGATCAGCGTGGAGGCATACAAGGCCCCGATGGGCTCATTGGCGAGTGATCGCGCCATTGCTTCAGCCTGCCGCTCACCCAGTTCCGTAAGCCCGGGACCCGGATGGGCCGTGTCCAGTTGGCCGAGCACGTTTCCGGGAGTTTGTCCGTGGCGGATAAGCAGCAGCTTCATATATCAAGTTTCGCATCCCGCCGAAGGAACAGCGGGCCGGGTTGGCGCGCGCGTGCCAATGCGAAAGGCGCCGGGCTCATGGGAGCCCGGCACCGTCGTCGTGCTTTCCTGCTTGATGTAGCGGACTACTTAAGGTGGTCCACCAGCTGGTCCGCGATGCCCGTGTACTTTCCGGGCGTCAGCGCAAGCAGGCGTGCTTCCGCTTCGGCCGAAAGGCCCAGGCTTTGTACGAATTCCTGCATGCGGGCGGCATCCACCCGCTGGCCGCGGGTAAGGTCCTTGAGCCGTTCGTAAGGGTTCTCCATGCCTTCGACGCCGGCAATAGCCTCGGCGCGCATGACCATCTGAATGGCCTCGCCCAGCACTTCCCAGTTGGTGTCAAGGTCTCCTGCGAGCACGTCTTCGGCCACGTCCAGGCGCTCCAGGCCCTTGGCCACGTTGGAAATGGCCAGCAGGGAGTGGCCGAATGCCACGCCGATGTTTCGCTGGCTGGAGGAGTCGGTGAGGTCGCGCTGCCAGCGGGAGGTCACCAGGGTGGCGCCCAGGGTGTCCAGCAGGCCGTTGGAGATTTCGAGGTTGGCCTCGGCGTTCTCGAACCTGATGGGGTTCACCTTGTGCGGCATGGTGGAGGAACCCGTGGCGCCGGCCACGGGGATCTGGGCGAAGTAGCCGATGGAGATGTAGCTCCAGATGTCCGTGCAGACGTTGTGCAGGATGCGGTTGAAACGCGCGACGTCGGCGTACAGTTCTGCCTGCCAGTCGTGGCTTTCGATCTGCGTGGTGAGCGGGTTCCAGGTCAGCCCCAGCCCTTCCACGAATGACTTGGAGACCTGCTGCCAGTCAGCGCCGGGAACGGAGGCGATGTGCGCGGCGTAGGTTCCGGTGGCACCGTTGATCTTGCCCAGGTATTCGGTTTTGGCGATCCGGTCCAGCTGGCGGGTGAGGCGGTGCGCGGTGACCGCCAGTTCCTTGCCCAGGGTCGTGGGGGTGGCGGGCTGGCCGTGCGTGCGGGACAGCATGGGGACTGCGCGGTTGTCCTCGGCCATCCTGCTGATCTGGGCTACCAGGTTGCGGGCGGCAGGAAGCCACACGTCCTCCACAGCACCCTTGATGCCCAGTGCATAGGAAAGGTTGTTGATGTCCTCCGAGGTGCAGCCGAAGTGGACCATGGCCGTGAGGTTTTCGATGCCGATAGCCGGCAGGCGCCGGCCGATGTAGTACTCCACGGCCTTGACGTCGTGGACAGTGACGGCCTCGATCTCGGCCAGCTCGGCCACGGCCGCGGCATCGAATTCGGTGACGATGGCGCGCAGCTCTTCCTGCTGGTCTGCTGTGAGGGGTCCCGCGCCGGGAAGAACGTTGTTGCTGGTCAGGTGGATGAGCCATTCAACTTCCACTGCCACACGGTCACGGTTCAGCGCTGCCTCGGACAGGTAGTCAACGAGGGGCGCGACGGCGGACTGGTAGCGGCCGTCCAGCGGGCCGAGCGCTATTTTTTCCGGGGACGCGGCGAGGGCCAGGCGTCCTGAGGGCGTACGGGTATCAGCTGTGGCGGCAGTTTCAGGCATGTGCTGATTCTTTCACGAAGTCCCGCAGCCCCTTAAGCGGTGCAGTCTCCGTTACTTGTCCACATAGCCGACGGCGGTTCTTCAGGTCAGGGGCAGTCCTCCGTAGCGTCGGAGCAGGGAAGGGCAGCGCCGGGCGGAACGGGGGATTCATCGGATGCAACGGGCAAAGGTGTGGTGGGAAGGGCAATGAGCAGCGAACTGGCGGGCACGGACCTGCGGACCGGCATGCTGCGTGCTTCCCAGGTGGACCAGCTGGCGGATCGCGTGGCGGCCTGCCTGGTCCGGGCAGAGGAAGTCCTTGCAGGATTCAGCGATATCCAGTTGCTGCAGTGGGAATCACCGGCAGGCCGGGCATACCGGGACGCTGTGTCACTCCAGGCCGCTGCCCTGCGCCGTTCGCTCGAATCGTTGATTGAGGCAAGGGCCGCTGTGGCCAGGCACAGCCAGGAGACCTCGGTGGCTGCCTGTTCCTACGGCGGCAGGCCGTAATGGCCGAGGCAACCCCTTCAGGCAGCGGCGGGCCTATCCGGGTTTCCGGGCCGGCGGATGATGGAACCCTGGCGATCCGGGGAGGCATGGGCGGCATCAGCTTCCAGCTGGAGGAGCTCGCCGGCGGTACCGGGAAGCTGGATGACCTCGCAGGCAGGCTCGCCGCGATCGAGGTCGAGGTCCGCCGCATCTGGGAGGACCTCACTCCTTACCAGGATCTGCCCAGGTGGACGGGAACCATTGCCCTGACGGCGGTGTGGGAAGCCGAGCGGAGCGTCCGGGCGGTCCGGACCGAACTGCAGCGCATCAGCAGCCAGGTCCGGGCCTCCAAGCACGAGTATGAGATGGCGGAGTGGTTGGCGGGCGCTGCCCGTGGTCTGGGAGTTCCAAACGTTGAAGGAGAACTTGAACGCCACGCGGACTTCTGGCGGACAGGGTTTCTCAACCGAAGCGCCGCCGAGAACATCGTCGGCAATGCCACATTTGTCTCTCCCCTCCTCAAGACCCTGGCGGATGCAGTGATTCCAGCGCTCAGGCCTCGCCCGCTGAAAGTCACCACGGAGGAGAGTGTTCCAATTGTCCTGGATCCTTCTCCATCGGGCCTGCTGGAACGTGTCCGGGTAATTGATGAACGCGGCGCCGGCTATATCGAGGTCATCGAAGTTGATGGCGGTGGGCGTAGAGCCTACGTGGTGGTCATCCCGGGCACGCAGCTGCGTGACGCCGCGGAGGGCGCAAATCCCTTTGATCTGGACGGCATAGTCGAAGGCGTGGGAGACCGCTCGGAAAGTGTCAACAAGGCTGTTCGGGAAGCCCTTGAGGCAGCGGGGGCAAGAAAGGGTGACCCTGTAGTGGGCGTCGGTTTCAGCCAAGGGGGTATCCACACGATGAACCTGGCAGCAAGTGACGACTTCCTGAATGAATACGACCTCCAGTACGTCTTGACCGCGGGATCGCCCGTCGCCCACATTGCATCAAAGCCGGACGTCAGCAGCCTCCACCTGGAGCACCGTACCGACTGGGTTCCCGGCGCCGACGGTGCGCCGAACCCGGACGCCAGAAACCAGGTCACGGTCACCATGACCAATGACTTGTACGTCCAAACGGGGGAGGACGTAGGTATCGGTCCTGGCCACCAGCTGGAAAGCTACCAGGAGGGAGCCCGGCTGGTGTCACAAAGCGGCGACCCTTCGCTTGTGGAGTCCACCGCCGCCCTCGGCGCCATTCTCGGCACCGGAGGTGCCGCCACGGCCACCCGGTTTTCCCTGTCGCGGACCCAAGCGGCGGTGCCCGATCTCCACGCGGCCAACACCCGAAGGCGGGAACGTGGACACGGCGGCCGATAGCTTTCCCGCCCGGAGGTATTACCGCCGGACGCCTGTGATTCCGCCGGCAACCAGCGAGACCAGGGTGGTGATGATGGCGGCGAGGACCGCTGTCCAGAAGAAGGAGTCGATGGTGAAGTGCACGGGGGTGAAGCTGCTGATCCAGGACGTCAGGTACAGCATTGCAGCGTTAATTACGATCGTAAAAAGACCCAGGGTCAGGATGGTGATGGGCAGCGCAAGGAGGCTCACCAGCGGCCTGACCAGCACGTTCACCAGTCCAAAGATGGCGCCGATGAACAAGTAGGCCAGGACCAGGCCTATGGTGTCAGTTTCCTGCGTGACACCGCTTCCGGCCACGGCGTCCGCGGCGGCAGAGCTGGCGATCTCCAGGCCAGGAAGTATCCAGCTGGCCACCCAAAGCGCCAGAGCGTTGATCAGTACCCGGGCAATCAGTCGCATGTGCCAATCGTTGCACATTCTGGTCTGTGCATGCCGTGCAGGTGGCGCAGCATTCCCCAACCTGGAGCAAACGAGTTCCGTGACAAGCCGGAGTTGCCGAAGTCAAAAACTTACGCACCCCTTGACAACAAGAAAACGGTTTCCGATAGTGGAGAAATCGCTTTCTCATGCGCGGCCAGCTGTGCTGTTTGCCGCCATCAGAGCGTGGTTCATTCCAATGGAGGAAGAGAGATCATGCGTAATCCGAAGCCCTTAACGTCGCTGTCAGTGCTGGTGGCCGTGGCCGCCTCGCTGCTGGCAAGCTCACCCACCTCGTTTGCTTCCCCTGCCCCGCAGGCCGACCCCGCAGCGCAGACTGCCCGCGTGCCGCTGGAGCGCCAAGTGCTCCCCGCGAATGATGGCTGGGCCGCAGCCGGAACGGGTACCACCGGTGGAGCAGCAGCAAGTGCAGACCGGGTTTACGACGTCTCGACAAAGGCTGAACTGCTGTCAGCCTTTGCCTTTGCAGGGTCGGAGCCGAAGATCATCCGCATCCACGGGGATATCGCGGCCAACGTGGACGCGAACGGTTCTCCCCTGAGCTGCGACGACTACGCAAGCGGAACGGGGTATTCCCTGGCCCGGTACCTGGCCGATTTCGATCCCGTCCGATACGGAACGGACACGGAACCGGAGGGGCCGCAGGAGAGCGCCCGGCGGCTTGCAGCGGCGAAGCAGGCCTCCACGATCCGCTGGGACATCCCCAGCAACACCACCCTCGTAGGAGCGGGGCCGGGCAGCAGCATCTCGGGGGCGGCGCTCCGAATCAACCGGGCAGAGAACGTCATCGTCCGGAATCTGACAGTGCGTGATGCCGCCGACTGTTTTCCGTCCTGGGACCCCACCGACGGTGACACCGGTAACTGGAACAGCGAGTATGACCTCCTGCAGATCATCAACGGGTCCAGGAACGTCTGGGTGGACCATGCCCACTTTACTGACGCCCCAAACCTGGACAGCGCCCAGCCCAGCTACTTCGGCCGGCCGTACCAGGTCCACGATGGGGCCGTTGACGTGACCAACGGCTCGGACCTGGTCACCATGTCCTACAACCGGTTCTCGGAACACGACAAGCTCCTGCTCATCGGGTCCACGGATTCCACCAGCCGGGGGGATGTTGGCAAGCTGCGCGTAACCATCCACCACAACGTCTTTGACAATGTGGGCCAGCGTGCACCCCGGGTGCGCTACGGACAGGTGGACGTGTACAACAACCACTTCAGGACCTCGGATTCATCGGGGATCCCGTACGGGTACACCTTCAGGGCAGGTGTGGAATCCCACCTCTATGCTGAGGCAAATGCCGTCACCCTCCCGGCAGACATTCCCACCGCAGCGGTGATCTCCTACTTCAAGGGGAAGGCCATTGCCACCATCGGTAACGCAGTAAATGGCAAGATCGTGGACCTCCGTGAGGCCTACAACGCAGCCGCGCCCGCGGACCGGCAACTGGCGGCCGACGACAGCTGGAAGCCGGAACTCCGAACCCACGTCCATGCGGCCCAGGCTGTGCCCGCACTCCTGGCGGGCGCCGTCGGACCCGTCTTCACAGCAGGGGAGGCCCGCTGATGGGCCGCTTCAAGCCCAGCCGCCGCTCCGTCCTGGCTGCGGTGGCAGCGGGAGCAGTGACAGCAGCGGCGGGACTCTCGGGACCAGCCGCTCTGCGCGCCCATGCCGCCGTCCTGCAAGCGAACGAACCTCCCTTGGACCGCCCCCATCCGGTCATCTTCGTGGTGGGTGATTCCACCTCCGCGGCCTATCAGCACTCGGAACGTCCCCGGGCTGGCTGGGGACAGGCGCTCCCCTTGCTGCTGGGGCCGCAGTCCGGCGTGTTTGACTGTGCCTGGTCCGGCGCCTCGTCCAAGAGTTTCGCCGATGCGGGCTTGTTGGACGAAGTGGTGGCCATGCTCCAGCCGGGCGACTACCTGCTCATCTCCTTCGGGCACAATGACGAGAAGGTCCAGGACCCGGCGAGGGGCACGGATCCACAGACAACGTTCAAGGAGTACCTGCAGAAATACATTGACGGCGCCAGGGGCAGCGGTGCCAAACCCGTGCTGGTCACCCCGGTGGAACGGCGCAGGTTCAGTGCCTTGGGCGTGGCACAGGATTCGCACGGATCCTATCCACAGGCTGTCCGTGAACTCGCCGCCGTAACCCAAACGCCGCTCGTGGACCTTTCCGCCTCCTCCAAGGAGTTGTGGCAGCAGCTCGGGCCGGAAGGTACCAAGAACCATTTCCTTTATGCAGACCCCGGCCGCTACCCGCAGTACCCGGACGGCGTTGCCGACAACACGCACTTCCAGGCTGAAGGCGCCTTCGCCGTGGCCAAACTGGTGGCTTTGGAACTCCAGGCGCAGCAGGCGGTGCCGCCCGGTTATTTCCAGCACCTCAACGACCGGCTTGACCCGATGCAAGGGATCCATTGGCCTAGCGAACGGCCTGTGGATAAGCCGCTGGTCCTGGAGGTTGGACCGGGAGCAGGTTTCCAGACAGTGCAGGCTGCAGTTGACGCAGTACCCGCAGGCAGCACGCGCCGCACCCAGATCCGCATCGCGCCCGGCACCTACCGGGGAACCGTCCGGGTGCCGGCCAACAAGGCAAGAGTCTCGTTCATCGGGCTGGGAGAGAAGCCGGAGGACGTTGTACTTGTCCACAACAATGCCTCCGGCACCCCCAAGCCTGACGGCACTGGCCCCTTTGGAACGGGCGGAAGTGCGAGCGTACGGATTGACGGGACCGACTTCACCGCGGAAAACCTCACGTTCAGCAATGACTTCGATGAGGCCGCCAACCAGGAGATGAAGAACCGTCAGGCGGTTGCACTCTTCCTGACCGGAGACCGAGCGGTGCTGCGCAATATCCGCTGCCTCGGAAACCAGGACACGTTGCTGGTCGATTCCCCGGCCCGCGGTGTCCAGGCACGGTCCTACTTTGCCGGGTGCTACGTGGAAGGGGACGTCGACTTCATCTTTGGCCGGGGGACCGCCGTCTTCTCCGGCTGTGAAATCCGTTCCCTGGACCGGGGGTCCGGGACCAACAACGGCTATGTTTCCGCCGGCAGCGTGAACATCGGGATCAAGCACGGCTACCTGTTTACGGACTGCAGGTTTGTCTCCAGTGCCGCAGCGGGTTCGGTCCACCTTGGCCGTCCCTGGCATCCCAGCGGGGACGTGGACGCCATCGCCCAGGTGTTGGTCAGAAACTCCTGGCTAGGGTCGCACATCTCCGAAACGCCCTGGACGGATATGAGCGGCTTCTCCTGGCGGGAAGCGCGGTTCCACGAGTTCAACAACAACGGGCCGGGATCCCGCATCACCCCCACCCGCCCCCAGCTGGATCCAGCCCTGGCCGCAGAGTTCACGCTGGAAGAGTACCTCCGCGGGACGGACGGTTGGGCGCCGCACCTGGCGGGCACCCGGATGGACAGCGCCACCGCGCCGTCCGCGGCCGGTTCGGGAACGGGGCGACCCTCCTGACACGGGAGCGCACGTAAACGGGGCGGCCGGCGGAACTTTCTGCACAGGTTCCGCCGGCCGCCCTTCGTGCAACAAAAAGCAGGCGAGTGACACCGCCTTCCCTCCAGCATCCTGCGAAGTAGGCTGGTCTGCATGACCTCATCTGAGACCGTGACGGGCGGCACCCGGCCACGCCCCGTGGTGGGCAGGCTGCCCCGCTATGCCGCCGGAAAACCTGCAGCAGCCGTGGATGGCCTGGTGAGCTACAAGCTCTCCTCGAACGAAAATCCGCTGCCCCCGCTCCCGGCAGTCCTTGAGGCCATCGCGCACCAGGCGGACTTCAACCGCTATCCTGACCCGCTGAGCAGCAAGCTGCGGGCGGAGCTCTCGGAGTTCCTCGGAGTTCCTGCTGAGGACATCGTCACGGGTGCGGGCAGCCTGGGCGCCCTCAACCAGTTGCTGGCCACGTTCGCAGGCCGGAATGAGGACGGGACCGCGGATGAGGTGATTTACGCCTGGCGTTCCTTCGAGGCATACCCCATCAGCGTGGGCCTGTCCGGAGCCGAAAGCGTGCCCATACCTGTCACTGAGGACGGCCGGCACGACCTGCCGGCGATGGCGGCCGCTGTCACGGACCGGACCAAAGTCATCCTGCTCTGCACGCCCAACAATCCCACCGGCCCAGTCCTCGGGGCAGCCGAGACCGAGGACTTCATCCGGCTGGTCCCACCGCACGTGGTGGTGGTCATCGATGAGGCTTACCAGGAGTTCGTCAGGGCGCAGGACGCAGCGGACGGCATCGCCTTGTACCGCAGGTACCCCAACGTTGTGGTACTGCGGACCTTCTCCAAAGCGCACGGGCTGGCCGGGCTGCGGGTGGGCTACAGCGTCTCCAATCCTGGACTCACGCAGTACCTGCGGGTGGCGGCAACGCCGTTCGCCGTGTCGCAGATTGCAGAAAAAGCGGCCATGGTTTCGCTGCAGAATTACTCCCAGGTTGTAGAAAGGGTACAAAGCATCGTGGATGAGAGGGAGCGTGTCACGGCGGGCCTGCGGAGCCTGGGCTGGTTTGTTCCTGACGCCCAGGGCAATTTTGTCTGGCTTGGCCTGGGAGCGGATAGCGCCGAATTTGCTGAGCTTGCGGCCAGCAAGGCCTTGTCCGTCAGGGCGTTTCCCGGTGAGGGCGTCAGGGTGAGCATTGGCGAAGCGGAGGCGAACAGCAGATTCCTCCAGCTCTGTGCGACCTATACAAAGGGGCGCATTCGTTCCTAGCGCTTAACAAGTAGCTCTGCGCGTACCTACTGAAGATAAAGTTAGGATCAGTACAGCAATATATATGCCGCGCCGGGAATCTATTCCTCTGAAGGCATATATCCCAGCGACATTGCACTGCATCCGCATGCGGCAAGCGAGGAGACGGTATGGGCACACATCTGCCTTCCACCGAGTTCGACGAAACAGCGGTAGACGACCAGCGCGAGGCGGATGCCGAGGCGGTCATGGGTGAGCCTCCAGCGCAGATGATCCAGCTTCTCGGGCCTGACGGAAAACTCGGCTTTGATCCGGTCTTCACGGAGTACGCCCGGAAGATCACCCCTGAGGGACTCCGCGGCCTCTACGCGGACATGGCCGCGATCCGCAGGTTCGATGTGGAAGCCACTGCCTTGCAGCGGCAGGGCCAGCTTGCCCTCTGGGTGCCGCTGACCGGGCAGGAGGCCGCGCAGATCGGTTCCGGGCGGGCCAGCCAGCCTCAGGACTACATCTTCCCCACCTACCGCGAGCACGGCGTGGCCCTCACCCGCAACGTGGACCTTGCGGAGCTCCTCAGGCAGTTCCGCGGAGTCTCCAACGGCGGTTGGAACCCGAAGGACACCAACTTCCACCTTTACACACTGGTCCTTGCTGCGCAGACGCTGCACGCGGTCGGCTATGCCATGGGCATCCAGCGCGACCAGAAGCTGGCAGCAGCAACGGGCGCGGCCGGTGCGGGGGAGGACGCCGCCGTCATCGCCTACTTCGGCGACGGTGCCAGCTCCGAGGGCGACGTCCACGAATCCATGGTCTTCGCCTCCTCCTACAATGCTCCCGTGGTGTTCTTCTGCCAGAACAACCACTGGGCCATCTCGGTACCCACCAATGTCCAGACGCGGGTTCCGTTGTCCAACCGCGCCAAGGGCTATGGATTCCCCGGCATCCGGGTGGACGGCAACGACGTCATTGCCGTCCACGCCGTCACCGAGTGGGCTCTGGAGCACGCACGCCAGGGCAAGGGCCCGGTCCTGATTGAGGCCTTCACCTACCGGGTGGGCGCCCACACCACCGCAGACGATCCCACCAAGTACCGGGAGTCGGCCGAGGAGGATGCGTGGCGGGCCAAGGATCCGCTGTCCCGCCTGGAGAAATACCTGCGCTCCGAAGGGCTGGCGGACGACGCTTTCTTCGCGAAGGTGAAGGCCGACGGCGATGAACTCGCCGCCTACGTCCGGCGCACCACCCACGACCTTGAAACTCCTGACATCCGCTCCGCCTTCGCCAACACCTACGCCGAAGCCCACCCCCTGGTGGCGGAGGAGCTTGCCTGGTTTGAGGAATACAGCGCAGGGTTCGCAGCCGGGGAACCCGGCGAAGAGGCCCAGGCAGCAGCAAAGGCAGGCCACTGATGACCACCATGACCATCGCCAAGGCCATCAACGAAGGCCTCCGTGCAACCCTCAGCCAAAACCCCAAATCACTGCTGATGGGTGAAGACATCGGCCCCTTGGGCGGCGTCTACCGGGTGACGGACGGGCTGATTGGCGAGTTCGGTCCGGACCGGGTAGTGGACACCCCGCTGGCGGAATCGGGCATCATTGGAACCGCCATCGGCCTTGCGCTGCGCGGGTACCGGCCGGTCTGCGAAATCCAGTTCGACGGATTCGTGTTCCCCGGCTTCAACCAGATCACCACCCAGCTGGCCAAGATGCACGCCCGCAGCAACGGCAACCTCACCGTCCCGGTGGTCATCCGCATCCCTTACGGCGGGGGCATCGGTTCCGTCGAGCACCACTCGGAGTCACCGGAAGCGCTCTTCGCCCACACGGCCGGCCTGCGCATCATCACCCCGTCCAACGCCCACGATGCGTACTGGATGGTCCAGCAGGCGGTGGAGTGCCAGGACCCGGTGATCATTTTCGAGCCCAAGCGCCGCTACTGGCTCAAGGGCGAGGTGGACATGGACGCACCTGGCCGGGCAGGGGATCCCTTCAAGGCCCACGTCCTCCGCAAGGGCACCGATGCCACCATCGTGGCCTACGGCCCGCTGGTTCCCGTTGCGCTTGCTGCCGCCAACGCCGCCGAGGAGGACGGCCGGAGCGTCGAGGTGATCGACCTGCGGTCCATCTCACCCCTTGACTTCGATACGGTCACGGCCTCGGTCCAGAAGACGGGCCGCCTGATTGTGGCCCATGAGGCACCCACCTTCGGCGGAATCGGCGGCGAAATCGCTGCCCGAATCAGCGAGCGGGCCTTCCACTCCCTGGAAGCCCCGGTTATCCGCGTGGGCGGATTCCACATGCCCTACCCGGTTGCCAAGGTTGAGGAAGACTACCTTCCGGATATCGACCGCATCCTTGAGGCGCTGGACCGCGCCCTCTCCTACTGAGGATTCCAACCGAGGACACCATGACTCTCAACAAGTTCAACCTGCCCGACGTCGGCGAGGGCCTGACCGAGGCCGAAATCGTCTCCTGGAAGGTCAAGCCAGGTGACGCCGTCGCCATAAACGACGTCCTCTGCGAGATCGAAACGGCCAAGTCCCTGGTGGAACTGCCCTCACCCTTCGCGGGGACCGTCACGGAACTGCTGGTGCCCGAAGGGGTGACTATCGACGTCGGGACCGCCATCATCAGCGTGAGCGACGACGTTTCCGGCGACCCCACGCCCGCGGACGTCCGCGCGCCGGCAACGCCGGTCCAGCCGCTGTACGGAACGCTCCCCACCCAGGAGGCGGACGGCGCAGCGGCCGACGGCGGCACGCAGGGCGGTGCCCCGGCCGGCGGTCCACTGGTGGGTTCCGGTCCAAAGGCCGACGCCGTCAAGCGGCGGCCGCGGAAATCGTCGCCGGCGTCCGCAGTCACGGCCAACGCCCCGGTGGTTGAGCCTGTCCAGCCGCTGACGCCTGCCGCCGTTTCCGCAACGGACACCGAAAGCGCACCCGTCGACAACCGCCCCACCCTCGGCGGAACCATCACGGGCCTGGTGAACCGGGTGCTGGCGAAGCCGCCGGTCCGAAAAATTGCCCGCGACCTGGGCATTGACCTGGCGGACGTGGTGGCCACCGGTTCACGGGGCGAGGTCACCCGGGAAGACCTGGTCAGCTACCAGGCGCAGCGCGACGCGGAACTGGACAAGGCGGACGGATTCTGGGGCAAGGCCGGCAAGCCGCAGGACCAGCGGATCGAACGGATCCCCGTCAAGGGCGTCCGGAAGGCCACGGCGAAGGCCATGGTGGATTCCGCGTTCGCGGCGCCGCACGTGAGTATCTTCGTGGACGTGGATGCCAGCCGGACCATGGAATTCGTCAAGCGGCTCAAATCGTCGCGGGATTTTGAGGGCATCAAGGTTTCGCCACTGCTCATCCTCGCCAAGGCCGTGATCTGGGCCGCGGCGCGGAATCCAAGCGTCAACGCCACCTGGGTGGACAACCCGGACGGAAACGATGGTGCCGAAATCCAGGTCAAGCACTATATGAACCTGGGGATCGCGGCGGCAACCCCGCGGGGACTCATGGTGCCGAATATCAAGAACGCGCAGGACCTTTCGCTGAAGGAACTGGCACTGGCGCTCAACAACCTGGCCGTCACTGCCCGGGCCGGCAAGACGAAGCCCGCTGATATGCAGGGGGGCACGCTCACCATCACCAACATTGGAGCCCTCGGCATTGATACCGGCACTCCCATCATCAATCCGGGCGAGGTAGCCATCGTGGCCTTCGGAACCATCAAGCAGAAGCCCTGGGTCCTGGACGGCGAAGTCATTCCCCGGTGGATTACCACCCTTGGCGGATCCTTCGACCACCGCGTGGTGGACGGAGACCTGTCCGCCCGCTTCATGGCGGACGTCGCTGCCATCCTGGAGGAGCCTGCGCTCCTCCTGGACTAGGCAAATCCTATGGCCGTTAACAGCAGCACCATCATCCGGGCCAAGAACAGGTCGGCGAGGTGGCTGACAGAGGCGCTCCAGCCCCCCGTGGTGGTGAGCGTCCAGCTGCTGGCCAGTCCCCTTACGCAGCCTGGCTTCCCGGGAACCGCCGGCTACGGGGCACTCGCCGCCCTGTTCGTCTGCGTCCTCCCGCTGGTCCTCTTGCTGGTGCTGGTGCGGCTGGGGAAGGTAACGGACCACCATGTCAGCGACCGCCGGCAGCGCGCCCCTGTGCTGCTGATGGCCCTCGCATCCATCCTGGCTGGGCTCCTGGTGCTGGACGCCGCGGGTGCGCCGCAGAGCGTGGTGGTGATGGTCCTTGCCGTGGTGGCGGGCGTGGTGGTGCTCGCCGGCGTAAGCCCCTTTTGGAAGATCAGCGGGCATGCCGCTGCCATCTCCTCATCCGCCGTAATTGGGGTGCTCATGCTGGGTGCGGCATGGCTTCCCCTGCTGCTGTTGATCCCCGCCGTCGGCTGGTCGCGGGTGGTGCTGCGCGCCCACTCCCCAGCTCAGGTTGTGGCCGGATCGCTCTTTGGCGGCGTGGTCATGGCCGGGATTTGGTGGGTCCTGCAGGGCCTGCTGGTGTCACCCTGAGGGCGGCGGACTTTCCCTAGTAGGCGGTGGCGGAAGCCAGCATTTCCAGGGTGGCAGGGTCCGCGGTGGTACCCAGCACCACGGCAGCACCGGCCATCAGGACACCCATCGCCGCGGCCATGCCCGCCCAGGCGGTCAGGAGCTTCCAGTCCTCCCGCATTACACTGCCCACAGTCTCGGGAAGCTTGAGCCCTGGCGCGATGAGGTTGGGGGCGCTGTCCACACTGCCGTCATCCAGCAGGGCCACTACCCGGTCATTGCCGCGGTCAACGCGCATGGAGCAGATGTGGTTGCCGTGCCGGGCCAGGAGGATGTCGTGGCCTGGGAGGTGGCGGCGCTGGAGAGTAATCATTGGAGCCTTTGGGTGGTGGCGGATGCGGGTTGTCCGCACCATTGGGGGCTTCTCCAATTTTATCTTCGCGCCCTTTCCCGGAACTCCGGAATGGCCGTGAGAACAGACACTCCCCCAGGCGACGTGCGCCACCAGGGGGAGTGTCCCGGGTAACTGCTAGTCGGCGTCGTAGGTGTTGGCGATGTACACGTCGCAGGGTGCGTTATGGGCCACGCTGTTGGCAACACTGCCCAGCACACGGCCGATTCCGTGCATCCTGCGGTTTCCCACCACGATGATCCGCGCTTCGGTCCGCAGTGCTTCCTTGATCAGGGCGTCCGCAGGGCGTCCGCGGGCAGCCGAGTACGTCACCTTGATGTCCCTGCCCAGCGAATCTGCGACCGTCCGGGCCACGTGCTCCGCGGCATCGGCGTCGGACACGATCCACCGGTCGCTGCCGCTGCCGAACACCTCGGTCTTGTCGCTGTCGAATGCGGACACCACATGGAGGGAAGCGCCCAGTGCTGCCGCGAGTTCCCTCGCCTGCTCCGCCGCCTTCTTCGCAGTTGCGCTGCCGTCCACACCGACGACGATGATTCCGCTCATGTTGCTCCTTTGCTTGGTTTCGTTGGCGCTGGTCAGGCCAAGGCTACAGCGCGGCGATTGCTTCCTGAAGCACCGGCGCAAGCCGCCTGACGCCTTCCGCGATCGCTTCCGGAGGTACGGCGCTGAACGCCAGGCGCAGCTTGTTGGACGGCTCGTCCGACGGCGTGAAGGCGGCTCCCGGAATAAACACCACGCCGGCGTCGATCGCCTTGTGCAACAAAGGATAGGTATCCACGCCTTCGGGGAGCGTAACCCACACAAAGAAGCCGCCCTCCGGAGTGGTCCAGGTGGTTCCGGCCGGCATGTGTTCGGTCAGGGCGGCGAGCATGGCGTTGCAGCGCTCCGCGTAGAGTCCTCGATACGTCCCGATCTGTCCCTTCCAGTCGTAGTCCCGAAGGTAGGCGGAAACCAGCATCTGATTGAAGGCAGGCGGACACAGCGTTACCGCTTCCGCCGCGAGGTAGTAGCGCCGCTGCAGGTGTTCGGGAACCAGGGCCCAGCCGATCCGCAGCCCGGGGGCAAAAATCTTGGAGAAGGAACCCATGTAAATCACGTCGTCAGGGTTTTCCGCCCGCAGCGGCTCCAGGGGTTCTCCGCTGTAGCGGAGCAGGCCGTATGGATTATCCTCAAGCACCAATATATTCGCATTGCGGCATATATCGACCACCTTCTGGCGGCGCTCTTTGGCCAGGGTGATGCCGGACGGGTTGTTGAAGTTGGGGATGGTGTAGAGGAACTTGACGTTCTTGCCAGCCAGCTGAAGCGCGGCGATCCGTGCCTCCAGCAGGTCCGGAACCAGGCCGGACTCATCCATTGCCACGGTTTCCACCTGGACCTGGTAGGCCTCGAACGTGTTCAGGGCACCCACGTACGTAGGGTCTTCAACCAGCACCACATCGCCGGGGTTGCAGAAGACCTTGGTGGCCACGTCCTGTGCAGACTGTGATCCCGCCGTGATGACCACGTTCTGCGGAAGGGCGTCCCGGATGCCCTCTGCCGCCATCACTTCGCAGATCTGGGCACGGAGTTCTTCCGATCCCTGGCCGCTGCTGTACTGCAGTGCGGTGAGCCCGTCCTCGGAGATGATCTTCGCTGCCGTGGCGGCGAGCCGTTCGAGGGGGAGGGACTGGAGGTAGGGGCTTCCCCCGGCCAGCGACACAAGCCCGGGGCGCATGGAGATATCAAAGACATCGCGCACGGCTGACTGGCGGATGTTTGCGGCCCGCTCCGAAAACAGTTCGTCATGGCGGTGGGCGGACGTTGCCGCCCGCTCGATGGCATCAATGGCTTCTGCCGGCAGCGTCCCTGCTGCGGCGTCAAGTGTTTCGTGGCTCACATCATCAGGATACAGCGGACTGTTGCCCGAAAAGCAACAGTTGTTTATTAGTGTGGCACAAACCCAAGTGCCGGCGACCGGTAGCCCTGCCCTTTCGCGTTGCCATTATTTGAGCGAGAGCGCTTCGGCCAGGCTGCGTCCGTTGACGCGGATTTCGGCCCGGATGGCTCCCACCGAGGCCAGTGCGGTCTGCGTGAGCTGGGCTTCCAGCCGCGGGACGTCGCAGGTGCCGGCGGGGCGGAGGGTACCGGCCAGGTACACGGTCACCGTGGTGCCATCGAAGCTGCCCGAGAGGAAGGTGAGGCGGGAGCCGGAGAGGGCGTTGTAGACGCCCGGCGGCGGGGTTTCTGCTTCACCCGGCGCCTGCAGCAATGCCTCCATGGCAGCAGGAAGTGAGTCGCCGGCGATGGGTGACTCCATGGTGATGCCCACCAGGCTGTCATTGCACCCGAAGCGCACGCCGTTCCTGCCGCCGTCGTCCGGAAGCACGTAGTACGCCGTCACCGTACCTGCTGCCGTTCCCGCGGCGGTTGCCCCGGCGGCTTCGGAGGCCGCAGCCTCGGGCGGCCCTTCCCCACCCCGCGCCGACTTGCCTCGGGCGGAGGCACTGGCAGTTCCCGGGCCGGCAGAGAGACCCGGCGCGGCAGATTCTTCACGAGCGGGGGCAGTGGTTCCCGCCGTTCCCAGCGGCACTGCGTCCTTGGCCTGCGGTGCCGGAGTGGGGGAGGACACCGCTGGGGCCGCCGCCTCCGGGGTTGCTGCCGGAACGGAGGATTCGGTGACCGGCTCCCGGGGCCCGTCAACAACGCAGGCGCTTAGCCACAGCGGAAGTGCCAGGCTGGCTGCAGCCAATCCCCGCAGCCGTGCCCTGCCCCTCTTTTCGCTCCATCTTGCTGGCATGCCTGCACCGCAATCCTTTTCCGGGTCCGGTGGATTAACGTTACGGCCGGTGCCTGCGGGCTGGAATGTCTGGAATGTACCGGTTGGGACAAGAGTTGGTCACGGGCCTTGCCTTGTCACGAGTCCTGCTGCCCCGGCCATTCCCTGCCCGCCCAGGGGTCATAATTGGCGATCAGTTCCTCCTGCGGCGGGCGCTCCGGCTCCGTGACATGCTGCAGGTTCACCCTGACCCGGTACCAGAGCGAGCTCGAGCCGCGCATCCCATCCACCAGGATGTCTGCGGGGTGGAGTGCGGGAACGAGGTCCGCGTGCCGGGACTTCCACTCGTCCAGTGCGGCCAGCGCCTCGGGCTTTGTCTTGGTCCGGGCAACTTCGATCAGCGGCATCACGGACTGCCGGCGGCCGGAGCCGTCCCCGCTGCGTGGAGGCTTTTCCGCGGGTCCCAATTCGGCAGCCAGTGCCAGCAGCCCGTCGAGCCTGCCCACCGCATCATCAATGCCGGCATGGGGGTCACCCATCCTGCCAAAGCGCCCAGGTACGGTCAGGACCGTGAACTGTTCCGGCCGGGCGGTGCGGACTTCATCCCAGGCCAGCGGGGTGGAAACCCTGGCATCGGGCAGCGGCCGGACGGAATAGGCGGATGCGACCGTGCGGTCCTTCGCGTTCTGGTTGAAGTCCACGAACACGCTTTCGCCGCGTTCCTCCTTCCACCACCGGGCGGTTGCCAGGCCGGGAGCGCGGTTTTCCACCTCTCGGGCAAGGGTTTCGGCCGCAAGCCGAACGTCCCGGTAGGACCACTGCGGCGCAATGCGGACCAGGATGTGCAGTCCGCGCGATCCGCTGGTCTTCGGCCATCCCACCAGGCCAACATCATGCAGCACCTCCCGCGCCACGTACGCGACATCCACGATCTGTGACCAGTCCACCCCCGGCATCGGATCGAGGTCCACCCGCAGCTCGTCGGGGTGCTCCAGGTCCTCCGCGCGGACGGGGTGGGGATTCAGGTCGAGGCAGCCCAGGTTCACCACCCATGCCAGGCCTGCTGCGTCCCTGATCACCGCTTCTTCAGCCGAGGTGCCGGATGCGTAGCGCAGTGTGGCGGTGTCGATGAAGGGCGGATGGTTTTCCGGGACGCGCTTCTGGAAGAACGGTTCGGCGTCGATGCCTTTGGGAAAGCGCTTCAGCACCATGGGCCGCCCGCCGGCGCCCCGCAGCGCACCCTCCGCCACGGACAGGTAGTACTGCACCAGGTCCAGCTTTGTCAGGCCCTGTTCCGGGAACAGCACTTTGTCCGGACTCGAGATGCGAACCTCTGTGCCTGCGATGCTGAGGATCTCGGCGGGCGTCTTGGAGGGGCTCATTCCGACACGCTAGCAACGATCGAATGCCGCTGCCAGAGCTGCGGCGGCGGCTTAAACAGCAGTGCCCGGCACCGTGTCAGGTGCCGGGCACTGCCAGATGTCAAGGCTGGGGTCAGGCAGCCGGCTGGGAGGCGGTCAGGGCATCGAACACGACCTTGATCTGCTCCACGACCTCGGCGTCGTCCTTGGGGTGCACTTCAGCGAAGCGCACCATGGAGCCGGGAACCGCGAGCTTGACGTCCTCCAGGACCTGGGCGCCGGCGATGCCTACAGCCTTGCGGGCCTCGTCCTGGGCCCAGACCCCGCCGTACTGGCCAAAGGCAGTGCCGACGACGGCGGTGGGCTTGCCGGCGAGGGCGCCGGCGCCGAAGGGGCGGGACAGCCAGTCGATGGCATTCTTCAGCGCGGCGGGCACGGTGCCGTTGTGCTCCGGCGTGACGAGCAGCAGCGTGTCGGCCTCACTGGCAGCGGCGCGCAATGCGGCAGCAGCCTCCGGGACCTGGCCTTCGACGTCGATGTCCTCGTTGTAGAACGGGATGTTGCCGAGGCTGTCATGGATGACCACGTCCACCTGCTCGGGCGCGTTCAGCTGGATGGCCTCGGCAAGCTTCTGGTTGGTGGACTCGGCGCGGAGGCTGCCGACGAGGGTGAGGACTGTGCTCTTGGACATGTGGACTCCTGGGGTTGAGGCCGCGAGGGAAGTTGCGGCGGGTCAAAAGCTGAGGGACGTAATGCCTTCACCAGACTAAACGGACTACGGTCCGTTTAATATTCCCGGGGCTTAGAATGCTCGTGTGAGCTTCATCCCACTGCGGCCCGGCCTGGGCCCGGACCGTTCCTCAGAGCGCAGCGATGCCGCACGGAACCGGGAGCGCCTGTTGACGGCAGCCCGGGAGCTTATCGAGGAATGCGGTGCCGAAGGGCTGACCATGGACCGGCTCGCGGAGCAGGCCGGGGTGGGCAAGGGAACGGTCTTCCGCCGCTTCGGCAGCCGTGCGGGTCTGATGCTGACCCTCCTGAGTGAGTCCGAGGCGGCTTTCCAGGCGCGCTTCCTGTTCGGGCCGCCGCCGCTTGGACCGGGTGCTCCCGGGATGGACCGGCTCATCGCCTTCGGTACTGAGCGAATTGCCTACGTCATGGAGTTCGGCGAACTGGTCCTTGCCGCCGAACACGCTTCACGGGGGCGTTACGAAGCACCGGCAGCCGCCCTGTGGCACCGGCACATCGAGGTTCTGCTTCGGGATGCGGGCTTCGACTCCGACCCGTGGCTGATGGCCAGCTCGCTGGCGGCCACGCTTGATCCGGAGCGCCTGCTGACGCTGGTCCGGGCGCACGGCGTCGCGCCTGAGCGGCTGTCGGCTTCGTGGCAGGAGCTTGTCACACGCGTTGTCCGCGGCGCGTAGATTACGGCAACAGCGGCGCATCCGTCCAGTCAAATCAACTTCACAGAATTATTCATAACGATCTGATACGGGCGGTTGGTATTCCGGGCGTTCGCCCGCAAATTCCGTTCCCGCTTGTGATAGTTTCCTCTGGAATGTGACCCGCGACATAGTCCACCAGGGCTTGGCCACCGGCCAGCGGGAGGCCAGCTACCCGCTGGTGGAGGACCCGGTGAAGCGGCACAACCCCCGCTTATCCGGGGATAACGGAAGGATCCAGCACGTGATTGTTGATACGCCCAACACCCCGGCTCGCCAGCGGATACCGCTGTGTTCCTCCCCCCGGACCCTGGCGGCGAAAAAGAAATAGCGCCCCATGCTCAGGTACCTCGCCAAGCGCGGCATCACATACATGTTCATGATCTTCCTGACCACGTCGGCAGGGTATTTCCTGGCGGTGACCTCCCTCAAGCCAGCGCTGCTCGAGCAGGAACGCATTCCGCGTCCCACTCCGGAGCAGGTGGCAAACTCCATGCGGCTGAAGGGCCTGGATCCGGAACTCAGCCCCTGGGAACGGTACGTCGACTGGCTGACCGCCATTGTGACCCGTTGGGACTGGGGCCGCAGCCCCAATGGGGCCTACATCAACGCCGAGTTCGGGGACCGCGTCTGGATCTCCACCAGGCTCTTCCTCGCCTCCATCATCCTCACGCTGGTCATCGGCGTGGCCCTCGGTGTCTACTCCGCCGCGCGGCAGTACAAGTTCCAGGACCGCGTCATCACCTCGTACAGCTACCTTGCGTACATCGTGCCTGCCCCGATTGCCTACTTCCTGGTGCAGCTGGGCGCCATCAGTATCAATGAGACCGTGGGGGAGCGGATCTTCTTCGTTACCGGCATCTCCACTCCAGGAATGGAGCCTGGCTGGGCACAATTCGTCGACATGATGGCGCACTACGCCGTACCTACCGTCGCCATCACCCTGGTGGGCTGGGGTTCCTATCAGATAGCCCAGCGCCAGTACCTCCTGGACAATGTCAATGCGGACTTTGTCCGTACTGCCCGCGCAAAGGGCCTCACACGGAACCAGGCCATCTCCCGGCACGCCCTGCGGGTGTCGTTCATTCCCGTGGCCCAAAGCATCGCCTTCACCATCCCGGCCATCTTCGCTGGCGGGTTCTTCGCCGAGAAGATTTTCGCCTGGCCCGGCGTCGGTTCGTGGAGCATCGATGCCATCTCCCTCCAGGACGTGAACGCCGCCACGGCCACCCTCGCTTACGGCTCCGTCATTTTCGCCCTCGGCGCCATCCTGGCGGACTTCGCCACCACCCTTGTCGACCCGAGAGTGCGGGTGCAGTAACCGTGACCAACCTCAACGCAGTGGATCCGGCCGCCGTCGCCCAGGACGCGCACCTGGAGGGCGCCGACGTCGTCATCGGCAAGAACACCATCATCTTCCGCCGCTTCATGCGGAACAGGACGGCAGTGGCCGGACTTGCCATCTTCCTTGCCCTGACCATCTTTTCCTTCGTCGGCGGGTACTTCACCCCGTGGGACAAGGAAACCATCGACCCCTTCAACATCGGCATGCCGCCCTCCGCGGAGCACTACCTGGGCACCTCCCAGGCGGGCATCGACCTCTACGCCATGACCGTGGAGGGTACCCGCATCTCCATCCTGATCGGCCTCGTCGTCGGGCTTGTCTCGGTCCTGGTGGCCGCCGTCTACGGCTGCACCATGGCTTACTTCGGGGGCAAGGTGGACAAGGTCATGCTCTTCATCCTTGAAGCCCTCATCATGATGCCGGCCCTGCTCGTTGTGGCCGTGGCCACCAGCGGCGGCGGGGAGGGGCTCAGGCGGGACCTGCCGTCCTGGCTGCTGCTGATCATCGTGCTGCTGGTCTTCAGCTGGATGGGCACCGCACGGCTGATCCGTTCCCTCTCGATGTCCCTCATGGAGCGTGACTTCGTCAAGGCCGCCCAGTACATGGGCATTCCGGCGCGCCGGATCGTCTGGCGGCACCTGGTTCCCAACATCGGGTCACTGCTGGTCCTGGACATCACCCGCGGTGTCACCGGGGCCATCCTTGCGGAGGTCGCCTTCTCCTTCATCGGCATCGGCATCAAGGTCCCGGACGTGAGCCTTGGCGTGCTGATCGGCGGCGCCACATCCCAGGTCCAGACCTTCCCGTGGATGTTCTGGGTGCCGCTGGCCGTCATGTTCCTCCTCACCGGCTCCTTGGCCATGATGAACGACGGGCTGCGCGACGCCTTCGACCCGAGCTCAAGTTCCTCCGGCCGCGCCCGGAAGCGCAGTGCCAGGAAAAACCGTCTGAAGGGGAGTGCGGCATGAGCAGCGAAATCGCCACCGGCGCGGACGGCCGGCCCCAGCCGGCCGTGGAACGCCTGCACGTCGCCGGCCTTCACGCTCCCCAGGACGCCATCCTCTCCGTCCGTGACCTCAACGTCAGGTTCAACACCGAAAACGGCGTGGTCCATGCCGTCCGGGGCGTCGACTTTGACCTGATGCCGGGCAAGACGCTGGGCATCGTGGGCGAGTCCGGGTCCGGAAAGTCCGTCACCTCCCTGGCCATCATGGGCCTGCTTCCCTCAACAGCCGAAGTCTCGGGATCGGTGATGCTGAAGGGGCGTGAACTGCTGGGCCTGGGCGATAAGGCCATGTGCGGGTACCGCGGCAATGAGCTGGCCATGGTCTTCCAGGACCCGCTGTCCTCCTTGACGCCGGTGTATACGGTGGGCGCGCAGATCATCGAGGCCCTCACCATCCACAACCCCGCCATGAGCAAGCAGGCCAAAGAAGCCCGCGCCGTCGAACTCCTTGCCATGGTGGGCATCCCCAGCCCCAAGGAACGCCTCAGGGCCTTCCCGCACGAATTCTCCGGAGGAATGCGCCAGCGGGTAATGATCGCGATCGCGATCGCCAACAACCCGCGGGTCCTCATCGCGGATGAGCCGACGACGGCGCTGGACGTTACCATCCAGGCGCAGGTGCTGGAGGTGCTGCATACCGCGCAGGAGGAGACCGGCGCCGCCGTCGTGATGATCACCCACGACCTTGGCGTGGTGGCGGGCATGGCGGACGACATCATGGTGATGTACGCGGGCAAGCCTGTTGAAACGGGGGCCGTGGATGACATCTACTACAACCCGCGCATGCCCTACACCATGGGCCTGCTGGGCGCAGTGCCCCGAGTGGACGTTGCGGAGAAGTCCTCACTGGTCCCCATCGAAGGCATGCCGCCGAACCTGATCCACACTCCCACGGGCTGCTCGTTCGCCCCCCGCTGTCCCCTGGCCTCGGATGCCTGCCTTGACGGCGAACCCGCCCTGGCTTCTGTACCGGGCAGCGTCCTGCACCGGGCCGCCTGCATCAAGTCCGGTGCTTTGGGCGCAGACGTGGACGTCCACGATGTCTTTGCCGCTCCGCCCGTGCCCGTTTCGCGCTTCGACGCCATCCCCCGGGAAGACCGTTCCACGGTGCTGGAACTCAAGGACGTGCGCAAGCACTTCCCGCTGACCCGCGGCGCGCTGCTCAAGAAGCGGATTGGCACCATCAAGGCCGTGGACGGGCTCACCTTCGACATCCGCGAAGGGGAGTGCTTTTCCATCGTGGGCGAGTCGGGTTCCGGCAAGACCACCACCCTCCTGGAAATCATGGAGTTCCACAAGGACCAGGACGGCGAGGTGCTGATCGGCGGAATCAGCAACAAGCAGGCAGCCGATGCCCGGGCCAAGAGCGCCATGCGCCGCGAGCTGCAGATGGTGTTCCAGGACCCCACCGGTGCGCTCGATCCGCGTTTCACGGTGTACGAGGTCCTTGCCGAGCCGCTCCAGAACGCAGGCATGGACCGGCAGGCCATCAAGAAGCGCATCATGGAACTGATGAAGCTGGTGGGCCTGCAACCGGACCATGTGAACCGCTTCCCCAACCAGTTCTCCGGCGGCCAGCGCCAACGGATCGGCATCGCCCGGGCCCTGGCCGTGAACCCGAAGCTGGTGGTCCTCGACGAGCCAGTCTCCGCCCTGGATGTCTCGGTCCAGGCAGGCGTCATCAACCTGCTGGACAAGCTCCGGGCGGAACTCGGCCTCAGCTACCTCCTGGTGGCCCACGACCTCTCGGTGGTCCGGCACATCTCCAACCGGGTGGCCGTCATGTACCTGGGCAAGATCGTGGAGATCGGCGAGGTGGACCGGGTGTTCGACAACCCCCGCCACCCGTACACCCGGGCGCTCCTCTCCGCCATCCCGGTGCCGGACCCGCAGCTGGAACGCACGCGGGAGCGCATCATCCTCCAGGGCGACCTCCCGTCTCCGCTCGACGCACCCAAGGGCTGCAACTTCGCCACCCGTTGTCCCATCTTCGCTGCCCTCCCGCCGGCGAAGCAGGACAAGTGCCTCAGCCTCGAACCGCCACTGGAACCCGTGGCACCCTCGGCAGCGGCCCAGGCCCTCGAGGCCCATCCACTGCCCGCCCCGGACCAGCGCTTCGCCTGCTTCTTCCCCGACGGGGAACTCGACGAGGACATGCTGGTGGTCCATGACCCGGCCGACCATCATGCACCTTAGGCTTTTCCAACCCATCACCAGCACCACCACCCGCAACAACGAAGGGAACACCATGAGGAATCTGAACAGGATCGGCGGAGCCGCAGCTATTGCTGCAGCCCTGGCGCTGACGGCCTGCGGCGGCGGTGGCGGATCCACCGGTCCGGAAACGGCCAAGGGGCAGGAGGCAGGCAGCGACCTGTCCAAGCTCATCAGCATCAACGAGAAGCCGGCAGCCGATCTTGAGCAGGGCGGCAAGGTCACCCTTCCGCTGGGCAACATCGGCCCGGACTTCAACGGGTTCTCCAACAACGGCAACAGCGCGGACAACACGGCGCTGCACCGTCCCATCGACCAGGCGGGAACCTGGGGATGCTGGGACATTGCTTTTGACGGAAAAGTGACTCCGAACAAGGACTTCTGCGAATCGGTGGAGAACGAAGTGGAGGATGGCAAGCAGACCATCACCATCAAGGTCAACGAGAAGGCCACCTACAACGATGGCACCCCGATTGACGTCAAGGCCTTCCAGAACACCTGGAACATCCTCAAGAGCCCGGACGCCGGCTACGACATCGTCAGCTCCGGTAACTACGAATTCGTTGAATCCGTGGAGGCCGGCAGCAATGACAAGGAAGTTGTCGTCAAGACGAGCCAGCCGGTGTACCCGCTGGACTCCCTCTTCACCGGGCTGATCCACCCCGCCGTGAACTCTCCTGAAATCTTCAACGAGGGCTTCAACGGCGAACTCCACCCTGAATGGATGGCCGGGCCCTTCAAGGTTGACCAGTACGACGCCGCCGCGAAGACCGTCTCCCTGGTCCCCAACGAGAAGTGGTGGGGCAACAAGCCGGTGCTGGAAAGCGTCATCTTCCGCCAGCTCGAAACCAGTGCCCAGATCGCAGCCTTCAAGAACGGCGAAATCGACGCGATGTCCGCCAACACCATCTCCCTCTACAAGCAGCTTGAAGGCACCACGAACTCCGAGGTCCGCCGCGGCCAGCGGCTGTTCGCCGGCGGCATGAACCTCAACGCCCAGCGCATCACCGATGTCGCCGTGCGCGAGGCCATCTTCGCGGCCGTGGACCGTGAAGCGCTTCGCAAGGTCCGCTTCAACGGGCTGAACTGGGAAGAGCCCAGCTCCGGTTCCATGATGCTGCTGCCCTTCTCGGAGTACTACCAGGACAACTACCCGGTGAAGGAAACCGGTCCTGAAGCAGCCAAGAAGGTGCTGACGGACGCCGGCTACACCGAGAACGCCAACGGCATCATGGAGAAGGACGGCAAGCCCGCGGCCTTCAAGATCAGCAACTTCGGCGACGATCCCACCACCCTTGCCTTCACCCAGACGCTGCAGAAGCAGCTGCAGGCGGGCGGCATGGATGTCGGGATCGACCAGCGCGCCTCCGCCGATTTCGGCAAGGTCCTGGGCTCACGGGAGTTCGATATGAGCGTTTCCGGCTACACCGTTGGCGCGGATGCCACTGAAGCCGTCAAGCAGTACTACGACTCCAAGACCAACGAGAACCAGCTGGGCGACGCCGAACTGGACAAGAAGATCGCCGACCTTGCATCCATCGAGGATGACGCCGAACGCAACAAGGCGGCCATGGACGTGGAGAAGGAACACATGGCGAAGTACTTCTCCATGGGCGTGGTCATGAACGGCCCGCAGATCTCATTCGTCCGCACCGGCTTGGCCAACTACGGCCCGTCCCTTTTCCGCAGCCTGTCCCAGGTTCCGGACTGGACCACCATCGGCTGGGAAAAGAAGTAACCCTCCTGCCCTTGTGGGAACCAGCTGAATAAATGTGGTACTGCTGAATAGTTCAGCGCAGCGGGGCCGGCAGCTCCTGGAACATCCAGGGCCTGCCGGCCTTCGCCGTTCCACGCCCTCTCTCACTTAACGTCGGTTTTCCTGCGGCGCTCCCTCACTTAACGTCGGTTTTCCTGCGGCGCTCCCTCACTTAACGTCGGTTTTCCCGGGACGCTCCCTCACCGGCGGCGGGGGAGTAGCGTAGCCACTATGACCGGGACTGAAGCCTCGCCCACCATCCGAACGGCCGTCGTCGGCTTCGGACTGTCCGGGAGCGTGTTCCATGCACCGCTCATAGCAGCCGACCCCCGCTACTCGCTCGAACTCATCGCCACCTCCAACGCCGGCAGGGACGCCACGGCCAGCGCCCGCTACCCCGGCGCGCAGACAGTTCCCGACGGCAATGCAGTCCTTGAACGTGCAGGTGATGTGGACCTGGTGGTGCTGGGCACGCCGCCTGCCACGCATTACCCGCTGGCCAAGGCAGCGCTGGAAGCCGGGCTGGATGTGGTGGTGGACAAGCCCTTCGCCGTCACCAGCGGGCAGGGGCAGGAGCTGATTGCCCTGGCCGAAGAACGGGGACGGGTGCTGACGGTGTTTCAGAACCGGCGCTGGGACGGCGACTTCCTGACTCTCCGGAAGCTCCTGGCCGCGGACGCGCTGGGCAGGGTGACGCGCTTCGAATCGCGCTTCGAGCGCTGGTCCCCGGCCATCGCCAAGGCCTGGAAGGCCCGCGCCACAGCCGCGGAGGGCGGCGGCACCCTGTTTGACCTGGGCAGCCACCTTATCGACCAGGCCCTGCAGTTGTTCGGCCCCGCCCACGTTGTCCATGCGGAGTTGAAGGCGCGCCGGTCCGACGAGCGCGCGGACGACGACGTCTTCGTGGCCCTGCGGCATGAGTCAGGGGTCCTGAGCCATCTCACCATGAACATGATGTGCGCGCAGCAGGGCCCCCGGTTCCGCGTCCTGGGCTCCGTGGGCGGGTTCACGAAAAGAGGGGTGGATCCGCAGGAGCCGTACATCGCTGCCGGCGGCAGTCCCCTGGACGCCGCCTATGGGGAGGAAGCGCCGGAGTGGGCCGGACTGCTGGGACGGGACGGGCACCTTGACGCGCTGCCCACCGAACGCGGCGCCTACCCCGAGTTCTACCGCATCCTGGCAGACAAAATTCTCGACGGCGGCACCACGTCAGCGCTGCCTCTTCCTGTGAACCCGGAAGACGCCGTCGACACCCTGAAGCTCATCGAAGCTGCCCGGAAGTGGGCCCATTAACCATCGATTGCTCCGCAGGTGCCGTTACCAGGGTGGAAACGGCACCTGCGGAGCATCGATTGGGGCAGGGCGTCTGGATTAAGCGGTGACCAGTTCGTGCCAGTCTGCCACCAGGGGCAGGTTGTGGGCCTCGGAAACGGAGTGGTGGGCCACGTGGCCCGCGGCGATGTTCAGGCCGGCGGCCAGGGCGGGGTCGCGGTCGAAGGCGGCCTTGACTCCCAGGTTGGCCAGGGCCAGCCCGTATCGCAGGGTGACGTTGGTCAGCGCGTAGGTGGAGGTGTTCGGCACTGCGCCGGGCATGTTGGCAACGCAGTAGAAGATGGTGTTGTGCACCTTGTAGGTGGGCTCCTGGTGCGTGGTGGGGTGGGTGTCCTCGAAGCAGCCACCCTGGTCCACGGCGATGTCCACCAGGACCGAGCCCGGCTTCATGCGGGCCACAAGGTCGTTGGTGACCAGTTTGGGGGCCTTGGCACCGGGGATCAGCACGGACCCGATCACCAGGTCGGCGTCCACCACGGACTTCTCGATCTCGTACTTGTTCGAGGCCACCGTCTTGAGCCGACCCTGGTACAGCGCGTCCAGTTCACGCAGCCGGTTGATGTTGATGTCCAGGATGGTGACGTCGGCGCCCAGGCCCAAAGCCATGGCCGCGGCATTGGTCCCGGCCACGCCCGCACCCAGGACAACCACCTTGGCAGCGCGGACACCGGGGACGCCGCCCAGCAGCACGCCCTTGCCGCCTGCGGGTGCCATCAGGGACGCAGCCCCCACCTGGACGGAGAGGCGGCCGGCCACCTCGGACATGGGGGCCAGCAGCGGAAGGGTCCGGCCCTCCTGGACTGTCTCGTACGCGATGGCGGTGACGCCGGAGTTGATCAGTTCACGGGTGAGTTCGGGCTCGGCGGCGAGGTGCAGGTACGTGAACAGGATCAGGCCCTTGCGGAACCGGTGGTACTCGGCCTTGACCGGCTCCTTGACCTTCATCACCATGTCCGCGCGGGCCCAGACGTCGTCCGCCTCGTTCACGATCTCGGCGCCGGCAATCGAGTATTCCTCATCGGTGATGCCGGAACCCAGTCCTGCGCCGCGCTCCACCAGCACGGTGTGGCCGCTGCTGCGGAACTCGTGGACGCCGGCGGCAGTGATGGCCACCCGGAATTCGTTGTTCTTGATTTCTTTGGGGACGCCGATGATCATCGTGGGCTCCAGATTCTCGGCCTGGTCAGCCGGAAAGTGCGGAAGGATTTCGTGTATCCACGATAAATCCGGTTGTGAGCCAGCTGACAGGCATGGCGAAGGGCCCCCGGATGAAAAAGCGCGGAATTCCTGGCTTTTTGATCATCCGGGCTAGACATTTGTCGCGCCGTGGAGCGGCAGGTGTCGCCTGCTGTCCGTTCGTCCGGAAGGCCACGCAGGCAGTAGTGTGGGCGCATGCAGCAGCAGGGTGTGGAACAGCTGGTGGAGCAGGTGGCGCAGAAACTGGGCCGTGGCCTGTCTCTTGAGGACCTGGACGGAGTGCTGCTGGCGTACAGCTCCAACCAGTCCCACGCGGACCGGGTCCGGGTGAATTTCCTGCTGAGCAAGAAGGTCCCGGCCGATGTAAGTGCCTGGCAGCTCTCGCACGGCATCGCGACCGCCGTCCGGCCCGTGGTGGTTCCCGCCAACCAGGACCTGGGAATGCTGGGCCGCGTGTGCGTTCCGCTGATGGTGCGCGGCTTCCGGGTGGGCTACCTCTGGGTGCAGCAGGACTCGGCGGATGAAAACCCGACGGCGATCCTCACCCAGCTGCCTGCCGTCAACCACGAGCTGGAGATGCTGTCCGGCCTCCTGCTGGATTCGAATACGGCGGAGTCTGAATTCCGGCGAGGGCGGGAGCGGGAATTCCTGGCAGCGTGTGCCGGCGAGTCCAACGCCGTGGCCGCCGTGGCCGGCTGGAAGGAGGTCCAGGGCCGCGGCCCGTGGCAGATGGTCACCGTGCTGGACGCCGAGGGCTGGGCCGGCGGCCCCGACCCTATTGCCTCCACCCTTATCCACCGTTCGGCCGCGCTCCAGGCAACCATCGGAGTTGACGCTGCCCTGTTCAGTGCCGGAACGGAGACGCATGCCGCGGTCCTTTTCCGCGAGTTGTCCGGACGGGCCAACCACGCCCAGGTACTGGTGCATTACCAGCTGGAGCTCGCCAAACGGTCCGGCCGGCCGGTGCACCGCGTCATCCTGGGCATCAGCGAGGGATTCGGCAGGCCACGGGAGCTTGCCGGCGCGTACCGGCAGTCCAAAGTGGCAGCCCAGGCTGCCGCCGTCGACCCCCAGCTTGGCGAGCTGGTGGACTGCAGGGCCACCGGCATGTACCAGCTCCTGGCCTCGGCCGGGGGAGGGGCCGGCGCGTGGGCTGATGCGGGGTCCGTGTACTTCCGCATGCTTGAGGACCATGACCGCAATGGTGAGCTGATTCCGGTCCTGGAACTCCTGTATGACAATGACGGTTCAGTCCAGGATGTGGCCACGAAGCTCCACCTGCACCGCAGCAGCATCTATAACAGGCTCGGCCGGATCCGGCAGCTGCTGGGTGTGGACCCGCTTAAGGGCATGGCGCGCCTGGAGCTTCATTCTGCACTGAAGATGCGGCGCTGGGCGGGGCGGCCCAGGATCTAGGCGTCCTGTTCCTGCGTGCCTTCCGTCGCGCGCTGGGCCTTCTTCTGCCCTTCCAGCCACTTCATGATGGCCGCGCGTGGAATCCGACGGTGGCTGCCGCGGTATTCCACGGGTATCTCGCCGCGATCGGTCATGTTCCGCAGGAAGGTATGGGAAATGCCGGCCAGCTCTGCTGCCTTGGACGTGGTGAGCATGTCCTCAACACTGCTGACGGTCACCGCTTCGCCGCGGCTGAAGCGGCGGAGGAGGTCCACGACGGCGTCCCTCGCCAGCGGCGGCAGCCGATGGACGGTGCCGTCCACGAAGACGGTGATGTCATCGCTGCCTTCCAGCGCCCGGCGCAGCTTTTCAGCGTCTTCAGGAGGGAGGGCGCCCGTGGGGCGGGGAGCGATCAGTGCCATGGCACCAGCCTACCGGCGGCCCTGCCTGCCCGGGGCGGTATGCTCGGCAGATGGTACTTACTGGCGGCCGCGACGTTAAAGCGGGAGGACTGCAGGGCAAGCTCTACGCGTCAGTTCTCCCGACCAACCACCAGGAACGGCCTGCCTACGTGCTGCTGCACGGCATCGGCGTCTCCCACCGGTACCTGGCCCGGCTGCACCTGGAACTGTCAAAGGAAGCGGACGTCTATACCTTCGACCTTCCCGGCTTCGGAAAGGCGTCGAGGCCCCAGCATCAACTGCAGGTGGAGGACTTCGCCGCGTTCGTGAGCGCTGTCCTGACAGAGGCCGGCGTTTCCCGTTATGTGGTGGTGGGCCATTCGATGGGGACGCAATTTGCCGTGGAACTGGCGTTGCGGGAACCCAGCCGGGTGGCCGGTGCCGTGCTGATGGGGCCGGTGGTGGACACGCCCAGGAAGACAGTCACCAAACAGGCCCTGGCGCTCACGCGTGATGCGCTGTTCAGTGAGTCCCTCACCTCGAACGCTCTCGTTTTTGGCGACTACTTCCGGGCGGGCCCGCGCTGGTACCTGACTGAACTGCCGGTGATGATGGCCTACCCCATGGAGGAAAGGCTGGCAGCCGTCAGCCAGCCCGTCCTGGTCCTCCGCGGCGCCAAGGACCCCGTTGCGCGTCGTCCCTGGTGCGAACGCCTGGCGAGGGTGGCTCCCCACGGCAGCATGGCGGAGGTCCCGGGGCAGGGCCACGTTGTCCAGCACACTGCCCCGGACGCCGCCGCGGAAATCATCACCGGATGGGTGCGGGCGGCGGCCCTGCCGGCACCGTGCCAAAAGACCGCCGCTCCTGAGGCCTAGCGTCTCGGTTAGAGCCCGAGTTCCGCCAGGACGGGCAGCTTCTCCCGCACCCATGCCCGGGCTTCCGTGGCGCTGGGGGCGGACAGGGCGAGCTTCGCCAGCTGCTGTGCTTCCTCCAAAGTCACGGTCTTCAGGACGGCCGCCACGGCAGCCAGGGAGCGCGCCGTCATGGAGAGCGTGCTCACCCCCAGGCCGGTGAGGACGACGGCGAGGGCGGGATCCGCGGCTGCCTCGCCGCAGACGCCCACCGGCTTGTTGTTGCCTTCCGCGCGGGAACCTTCCACGGTCAGGCCCACCAGCCGCAGGACGGCCGGCTGCCAGGGGGTGTTGAGGTTGGCGAGCGGGCCCAGCTGGCGGTCGGCCGCCATGGCGTACTGGGTGAGGTCGTTGGTGCCCAGGCTGGCGAAGCTCACCTCGCGGAGGATCGCTTCGGCGGTCAGGGCAGCGGAAGGCACTTCCACCATCACGCCGGGCGTCTTGATGCCGGCGTCCGTGCACATGGAGGCAAACCGGGCAGCCTCTTCGGCCGTCGAAATCATGGGGGCCATGACCCAGACATCCGCCTCGGACTGCTGCTGCGCCAAGGCGATGGCCTCCAGCTGGCGGTCCAGGACCCCGGGGGTGGTGAAGTCCGTGCGGTAGCCGCGGACACCCAGGGCGGGGTTCGGTTCCGTGGAGTCAGTCAGGAACGGCAGCGGCTTGTCCGCTCCGGCGTCGAGCGTGCGAAGGACCACTTTCTTGCCGGGGAAGGCGTCAAAAACGCTCTTGTAGGCCGCGGCCTGCTCTTCCACGCTCGGCTCGGTGTCCCGTTCCAGGAAGCAGAACTCGGTGCGGAAGAGGCCCACGCCCTGGGCGCCCAGCTTTGCGGCCGCTTCGGCGTCCTTGCCGCCGCCAACGTTGGCGAGCAGCGGCACCAGGTGGCCGTCCGCCGTCGTACCCGTTCCGCTGAACTCCGCCAGCAGGGAAGCTGTGGCAGCCCATGCCTCTGCTGCGGCGCGCAGGGATTCGTCCGGGTCGGAGGTGACGCTGCCGGCGGCGCCGTCAACATACACTTCGGTGCCGTCCGGGAGATCGTCCACGCCCGTGGCCGCAACGACGGCGGGAAGGCCGAGGGAGCGGGCGATGATGGCGGTGTGGGACTGGGGGCCGCCGCCCGCGGTAACCAGGGCCAGGACCTTGTTCGGGTCAAGGGTGGCAGTGTCCGCCGGGGCCAGGTCTTCCGCCACCAGGACGAAGGGTGTGTTCGACGCCGGGATGCCGGGTGCGGGAACACCACGAAGTTCGGCCACGATCCGTGCGCGCACGTCCAGGACGTCGGTGGCCCGCTCAGCCATATAACCACCCAGGTTGTGCAGCATTTCGGACACGGAGGAGCCTGACTCCCAGATGGCACGCTCTGCCGACGTGCCGCGGGCAACCAGCTTTGCCGCGCCCTTGATCAGCATGGTGTCCTTGGCCATCAGCGCGGTGGCTTCCAGGACGGCCTTGCCGTCACCGGTGGCGTGGGCGGCACGGTCCTTCAGGTCATCGTGCACGGCCTGGGAGGCCGCCTTCAGCGCTGCTGTCGCTTCCTCTGCCGTGGTGCCTGCTGCCAGCTGTTCGCCGGCGGGAGGTTCACTGATGGGCTTGGGCATCTGACGGACGGTGCCGATGACGCGGCCTGGGCTGACGCCTACTCCTGGGAAGTTCTGCACTGAAGGTCCTCATTCTCTGCCGGTTGCCAGGCCCGCCCATCTGTCCGGCGCCATGCCGGCCGCCGTCGGACTGCTGCATCCGGAGGCGGGAAACGTGCCTGAAAAAAATTGTATGTGATTCAGTTCATATAGCATTGCTATAGGTGCTAGGGTAGCGGTTATGAGTTTGGATGGCCAGCTTCCCCCCAAAATGCGGCTGCTCCGTGCCGCCGCGGAGTTGCTGGCAAAGTCGGGTGGCGCGCCGGTGTCCACCCGCCAGATCACGCAGCTGGCAGGCGTTTCAGCTCCCACCCTTTATCACCACTTCGGTGACAAGGAAGGACTGTTCGATGCCGTCGTCAGCGCAGGGTTTGAAGAGTATGTAGCGGGCGAAAGGGATTTCGCCCCCTCCGGACAACCTCTCGAGGACATCCGGAGGATGTGGGACAACCACGTCCAGTTCGGGCTGAACCAGCCGGAACTGTACCTGGTCATGTTCGGTAACATCCGCCCGGAAAGCCGGCCGGCCATCGTTGCAGATGCCGAGGCACTGATGGAGGAGATGCTGAACAAGGCAGCGGCGGCGGGCCAGCTGAACGTCCAGCCCAGGGAAGCAGCCAGGTCCATTCTGGCGGCCAACGTGGGCGTGACGCTGATGCTGATTGCGGAACCCGCCTCCGAACGCAACCTTGAACTGTCCACCATGACCCGGGACGCCATGATCTTCGCGGTGTCTGCCGAGCCCGCCAGCGGCGCGGCTGCGGGCGACGCCGGGAAATCCTCGGTAGTGGTGGCAGCGATTGCCCTGAACGCCGCACTTCAGGCTTCGCACTCAGACCAGCTTTCGAGCTCGGAACTCAAGCTCTTCCTCGAATGGCTTCACCGCATCTCCACCAGCCCCACGGGCTGAAAACGCGAAGTCCCAGCAGTACGTCGTCGTAATCATCGAACCATCCTGCGGAGCCGCAGGAATGACGGTTAGGAAATCACATGGCAACAGAGACAGTTGCAAAACCCCGTACCAGCGCGCGCGTGCACGTCCAAAAGTTCGGGACGTTCCTGTCCGGCATGATCATGCCCAATATCGGCGCCTTCATTGCGTGGGGCATCATCACAGCGCTGTTCATCGAGAAGGGCTGGCTGCCCGTTCCGCAGCTGGGCGGCTTCGGTGAGACAGACGGCGTCGCCAACACAGGCCTGGTGGGGCCGATGATCACCTACCTGCTGCCGCTCCTGATCGCCTACACCGGCGGCCGGATGGTCTACGACGTCCGCGGCGGCGTGGTGGGTGCCATCGGCACGATGGGCGTGATTGTGGGCGCCGGCATCCCCATGTTCATCGGTGCCATGATCATGGGCCCGCTGGGCGGCTGGACAATGAAGAAGATTGACGCCATTTGGGACGGCAAGATCCGCCCCGGTTTCGAGATGCTGGTCAACAACTTTGCCGCCGGCATCTGGGGCGCCCTGCTGGCCATGCTGGGCTTCTACGCCATCGCTCCTGTGGTTTCGGCCTTCAGCGAGGGCGCCGGCAACGTGGTCCAGTTCCTGGTGGACAACGGCCTGCTGCCCCTGACCAGCATCTTCATCGAGCCTGCCAAGGTGCTGTTCCTCAACAACGCCATCAACCATGGCGTGCTCACCCCGCTGGGCGTCCAGCAGTCGCTGGAGCAGGGCAAGTCCATCCTGTTCCTGCTTGAAGCCAACCCCGGCCCCGGCCTGGGCATCCTGCTCGCCTACATGCTCTTCGGCCGCGGTGCCGCCAAGGCATCCGCACCCGGTGCCGCCATCATCCACTTCCTGGGCGGCATCCACGAGATCTACTTCCCGTACGTCCTGATGCGCCCGCTGCTGATCCTGGCTGCGATCGCAGGCGGCATGACAGGCGTGGCCACGCTGGCCATCACGGGCTCAGGACTGGTGGCACCGGCAGCCCCCGGATCCATCTTTGCCGTGCTCGCCCAGACCTCCCGCGACAGCTACGTCGGAGTCATCCTCGCGGTCCTGCTGGCCACGGCCGCATCCTTCCTGGTGGCCTCCATCATCATGAAGACCACCAAGCACAGTGACGAGGTGGACCTCAACGACGCCACCTCGAAGATGGAGCAGATGAAGGGCAAGAAGAGCTCTGTAGCCTCCACGCTGACAGGCGCAGGCGCAGGCGCAGGTGCTGGCACGGGAGGCGGCGTGGGCGTCCTCGCCGGCCCGGTCCGCAACATTGTCTTCGCGTGCGACGCCGGCATGGGCTCGAGTGCCATGGGCGCCTCGGTGCTGCGGAACAAGATCAAGGCTGCCGGCTTCCCGGACGTCAAGGTCACCAACGCCTCCATCGCCAACCTCCGCGATGACTACGACGTGGTGATCACCCACCAGGACCTGACCGAGCGGGCCAAGCCTGCCACGGCCAGCGCCGTCCACTATTCCGTGGACAATTTCATGAGCAGCCCGCGGTACGACGAGATCGTTGAACTGGTGCGGGAGAGCAACACAGAGGGCGGGGCGGCAACTGAAGGCCCGGACGCCAGCGCGGGAACACCCGGCGGCGCCGCAGCTTCCGGTCCCGCAGTGGCAACGGCTGAGGCAGGCGCCGCCGCCGGTGGTGCTGCCGCCGGCGCCGGATCCGCCGAAATCCTGGCCCGCGAGAGTGTAGTGCTGGAGGGCTCGGCAACCACCCGCGACGCCGCCATTGACGAGGCAGGCCGGCTCCTGCTGGCACGCGGCGCCGTGGACGAGGACTACATTGCCGCCATGCATGAGCGCGAGCAGTCCGTGTCCACGTACATGGGCAGCTTCCTGGCCATCCCGCACGGAACCAACGCTGCCAAGGACCACATCCGCAAATCCGCAGTCTCCGTCATCCGCTACCCGGAGGGCATCGACTGGAACGGCAAGCAGGTGAAGTTCGTGGTGGGCGTCGCTGGCGTCAACAATGAGCACCTGCACATCCTGTCCTCCATCGCGAAGGTCTTCACCAACAAGGAGCAGGTTGCCCGGCTGGAGGCTGCCACTTCGGTGGATGAAGTACTGGAGCTCTTCGGAAAGGTCAACTCATAGTGAAGGCTGTACATTTCGGGGCCGGGAACATCGGACGCGGGTTTGTTGGGCTGCTCCTGCACGACGCCGGGTATGAGGTGGTGTTCGCGGACGTGGCCGAGGAGCTGATCGCACAGTTGGCTGCAGCGGACAGCTACCGGGTCCATGAGGTGGGCGAGGAAGCCACGGAGCGTCTGGTGCGCAACTTCCGGGCCTTGAACTCCAACACCCAGGAAGCCGAACTCATTGCGGAAATCGCGACGGCGGACATCGTCACCACGGCCGTGGGCCCGCATGTCCTGAAGTTCCTGGCTCCGGTGATCGCCAAGGGCATCGTTGCGCGGGAACCCGGCCTGGCACCCCTGCAGGTCATGGCCTGCGAGAACGCGATCAATGCCACCGACATCCTGGCCAAGGAGGTGGCCTCCCAGCCGGGGGCCGCCGCCGGTGCGCTCGACGGCAAGGCGGTGTTTGCCAACACGGCCGTGGACCGGATCGTCCCGAACCAGGAACCGGGGCAGGGGCTTGACGTCACCGTGGAGACGTTCTACGAGTGGGTCATTGACCGGACCGCCTTTGGCGGTGCGGCCCCCGCCATCCCCGGTGCCACATTCGTGGACGACCTCTCGCCGTACATCGAGCGGAAGCTGTTCACCGTCAACACCGGCCATGCCTCCGCCGCCTACTTCGGTTACGAGGCGGGGCTGGAAAAGATCTCCGATGCCATGGCCGACCAGGATGTTGCCGAGGACGTCCGGGCCGTGCTGGAGGAGACCAAGCAGCTGCTGGTCAGCAAACACGGCTTCAGCAACGACGAGCAGGAAGCCTACGTCCAGAAGATCCTGGTCCGGTTCTCCAACCCGTACCTGCCGGACACCGTCCACCGCGTGGGCCGTGCGCCGCTGCGGAAGCTGAGCCGGAACGAGCGGTTCATCGGTCCCGCAGCCGAACTCGCCGAGCGCGGCGTGGTGCCGGAGGCGCTTCTGGGCGCCATCGCCGCGGCGCTGCGCTTCAATGATCCCGCCGACGCCGAAGCTGTGGAATTGGCCGAGATCCTGGCCTCCTCCAGCCCGGCTGACGCCACCGTGCGGATCACCGGACTGGAGGAGGGCCATCCGCTGTTCAACGCTGTGGCCACCCTCGTGGAGGAACGCCAGGCGGAACTCGCCCAGGCCCCCGCCTAAACCCTCTCGCACTTACTGCCGCTTCTATCGCAACGCTCCGGCAGTTAATGCGGCTCTTGCCGCAACGCTCCTGCAACGCACGACGCCGGCACTCACCTGAGTGCCGGCGTCGTGCTACTTAACCGGGCCAGCCGCTGCGGTCCCGGTGAGTACCGAGCCCACGTACCGCATCACCAGGGATCCGGCTATCAGGGCCGCGGAGAACGGCAGGAAGAACAGGGTGACGAGCTGGAAGACCATGTTGAGGAGCGCGGCCATGGCCTGCGAATAGGACGGCCCCAACTGCAACGACTGGAGGATCTGGGGAGCAAGGATGACCGCGAACGCGCCGGCTGCGCCAATGATAATTCCTGCCCGCAGGGTGGTTTTCGGCAGGGCTGACAAAGTTTTCTGATCCATGACGGACTCCCCCAAAAGGTAATTCACTCCAACGCTGGTTTCCCAGCCAAACATGGGGCGCGGCTGAGGGCAAGGATGCAGGAGAGTCCGTGGAATGCTGGTTCAGTGACAACGAAACGTGCTTCTTCCGGTACTCCGCCATTTTTGATGACTGCCGACGTCGGCAGCGGGACTTTCCGTCTCCGCCCCGCCGCGCGCGGAGACCTGCTTGCCATCGTCCACCTCCTTGCGGACGATTCCATGGGTGCCGCGCGCGAAAGCGACCTGGACATGGAACCGTATGAGCGGGCCTTTGAAGCGATCGACGCCGACCCCCGCCACCTGCTCGTCGTGGGGGAATTGGTGCGACAGGGGTCAGCTGACACTCCCGTGGTGAGCACTTTCCAGATCAGCTTCCTGCCCGGCATCTCGCGGCGGGGCGCCTGGCGCTCGCAGATCGAGGGCGTGCGGGTGGCTGCCAGCGTCCGGGGCCAGGGCCTCGGCAACCTCATGATCCAGTGGGCCATCGACGAGTCCCGGCGCCGCGGGTGCTCACTGATGCAGCTGACTACCCACAAATCGCGGACTGCGGCGCACCGTTTTTATGGCCGACTTGGCTTCACAGCGGACCACGTAGGCATGAAGCTTTCGCTCTGATCGCTGCACCCACAAACGGGCACTGCACCCGGGAGTTCAGGGGTGCAATGCCCGTTGAAGGGGTGCAGAACGGAGGCGTGCGCTACGCCTTGGCGGAGCCCTTGGCCACGAACAGCGTCTCGGCCTGCTCCAGGGACATGCCGTTGGTCTCCGGGACCTTGAACATCACGAAGAAGAAGGACGCCGCCGCGAACAGGGCGTACATGGCGTAGGTCAGCGGCAGCGAGCCGGCGGCCATCACGGGGAAGCTGAGGGTGATCACGAAGTTCGCCACCCACTGCGCGGCGGCGGCCAGGCCAAGGGCGCGGGCGCGGATCCGTGACGGGAAGATCTCCCCCAGGAGCACCCACACCAGCGGTCCCCAGGATGCGCCAAAGCTGACCACGAAGACGTTGGCAGCCACGAGGGCCACCGGACCCCAGGCGCCCGGCAGGGAAATCTCGGAGCCGGTCCCCACGGCGGTGGAGAAGGCCAGGGCCATGGCGCCCAGGGACACGGCCATGCCCACGGACCCGGCCAGCAGGATGGGCCTGCGCCCGATCCGGTCCACCAGCGCGATGGCCACCAGGGTGACCAGGATGTTGGTGACGGACGTGGCAACGGAGATGGTGAGCGAGTCCTTCTCCTGGAAACCCACCGCCTTCCACAGGGTGGTGGAGTAGTAGAAAATCACGTTGATGCCCACGAACTGCTGCAAAACGGACAGGACGATGCCCACCCACACCACCGCCTGCAGTCCGAAGGTCCGGCCGCGCAGGGAGCCCTTCTGGCCGGCCAGCTTGTCTTCCTCGATCGCTTCGCGGATCTCGCGGATGTGCCGGTCGGTGTCCTCAGCCGGAGCAATCGAATCGAAGACCGCCCGGGCCTGGTCCTCCTTGCCCAGGAACACCAGGAACCGCGGCGATTCGGGAAGAGTGTAGGCCACCCAGCCGTAGACCACGGCGGGCACGGCGGCGGCAAGGAACATCCAGCGCCACGCCTCGATTCCCAGCCAGAAGGCCTGGTCCGCCCCGCCGGCGCTGGTGGCGAAGAGCGCATCGGACAGCAGCGCGGCGAAGATACCCGTGGTGATGGCCAGCTGCTGCAACGATGCCAGGCGGCCGCGGACCTTCCGCGGCGAAATTTCGGAGATGTACGCGGGGGCGATGACGGATGCCAGGCCGATTCCCAGGCCGCCGACCAGGCGCCAGAAGATCAGGTCCCAGACGCTGAAGGCGAAGCCAGTACCGAGGGCGCTGACCAGGAAGAGCAGCGCCCCCAGCTTCATCGCCGGGATGCGGCCGTAATGGTCGGCCACCTTGCCGGCGAGGTAGGCGCCGGCCGCGCAGCCCAGCAGGGCAATGGCCACGGCGAAGCCCGTGACGGCCTCAGACAGCGCAAACTCGTCCTTCATCGCGTCCACAGCGCCGTTGACCACGGACGAATCGAAGCCGAACAGGAATCCGCCCACCGCCCCCGCAAGGGCCAGCCAGATCACCCGCCGCGGTATCTGGGCGGTTGTCTGCTCCTGGGCAGTGGGCATGGTTCTCCCTTGGTCTGGGTTTTGGTGGATGCGGTGCGGACGTCGTCGGCTGCGGAACCGGCCCCTGGCCGGCGCACGCGCGTTACACAGTGTTCCATGCCACGGTGCGCCATTCCAGTTGAGCCGGCGGCGGTCCCGCTTGTCCGCAAACAAAAGACGACGACGGCGGGGCGCCCCGCCGTCGTCGTCCCCTGTCTGGTCCGGGCCGGCTTAGTGGGCTGCGGCGGGTTCTTGCACCACTGCCTTGGAGTCGGTGAGCTTCTTGTTGGGCAACGCGAAGCTGATCAGGAATGCGATCCCGGTAAGGACGGCTGCGGTGAGCATCACGGCGTCGATCGCGTAGGCGAAACCCTCCGTGATGGGGCGGGTCAGTGTGCTGTTGGCGGTATGCAGCCAGCTCGTGTCGTTCAGGGACTCGTTGGACGCCCCGTTGCGGAAGAACTCGTAGAGCTTGGCGTTGGCGGGGTCGGCGGCAACCGCCGGGTCCTGAAGGACCGCCTGGTACGCAGGGCTTTCCATGGCTGACCTCATGGTGTCCGCGATCCTGGCCGCGGCAAGGCTGAACAGCATGGAGATGAACACTGCGGTGCCCACGGCGCCTCCCATGGAGCGGAAGAATGCGGCCGAGGAGGTGCCCACGCCCATGTCCCGCCGCGGCACGGACACCTGCATGGCGAGGGTGAGCGGCTGCATGCAGAAGCCCAGGCCCATGCCGAAGAACACGGCGATAACGCCCGGAACCCACAAGCCGGTGTCCACGCCCAGGCTGAGTCCCATGACGGTGGCGGCAGCGGTGAGGATGGCCGTGCCCAGGATGGGGAAGATGCGGTAGGTGCCGGACGCGGAAATGGTACGCCCGGCCGTGATGGAGCCGCTGAGGATGCCGACGGTGAAGGTGATCATCATCAGGCCCGCCTCCGTGGGGGTCAGGCCCTTCACCAGCTGCAGGTACATCGGCAGCATGGCGATGGCGCCGAACATGCCGATGCCGATGATGAAGTTCAGCAGCGAAGACAGTCCGAAGGTGGCGTTCCGGAAGAGCCGCAGCGGGATCAGGGCGTAGTCGCCGGCACGCTTCTCTGCGAGCAGGAACCACACGATGCCCACCACGCCAAGCCCGTAGCAGAGGAAGGAGTTCAGCGACGCCCAGCCCCAGCTCCGGCCCTGCTCCGCCACCAGCAGGAGCGGCACGATGGCCAGGGTGATGGCGGCAGCGCCCCAATAGTCGATCTTCTGCTTGGCGTGCTTGGCTGGCAGGTGCAGGAACAGGAACACCACGGCCAGGGCGGCCAGGCCGATGGGCAGGTTGATGAAGAACACCCAGCGCCAGCCGTCGAAGCCCAGGATGGTGGAGGAGCCCGCGAAGGCGCCGCCCACTACGGGGCCCAGCACTGAAGAAATGCCGAACACGGACATGAAGTAGCCCTGGTACTTGGCCCGGTCCTTCAGGGACACGATGTCCCCGATGATGGTGAGCGCGAGGGCCAGGAGGCCGCCGGCCCCGAGGCCCTGGACGCCCCGGGCAAGCGCCAGTTCGGTCATGGAGTGCACCGAGCCCGCATACAGGGAGCCGGCGAGGAAGATCACGATGGCGATCAGATAGAGCGGACGGCGTCCGAAGATGTCGCTCAGCTTGCCATACAGAGGCGTGCTGACGGTGGAGGTGATCAGGTACGAGGTGGTGGCCCAGGCCTGGAGCGAGAGGCCGTCCAGGTCGTTGGCAATGGTGTAGATGGACGTGGACACAATGGTCTGGTCCAGCGAGGCCAAGAACATACCCAGCATCAGGCCAACCATTACGGTGACGATCTGGCGCTGCGTCAGGGTTTCTCCGCCGGCGCGCGCGGCAGGGGCTTGGGTCATGGGGGCTCCAGGAGACGAAAGAGGATCAAAGCGTAGGATAGTTGCTTTCAGTAACTATCCTACGCCGGTTCCTATTCCCGGGGCCGGAATTCCCTTTTACCGCTCCACGAGGATTCCGTCCGGATCACACCAGATCATGGCCCCGGTCCGGATGGTCACGCCGTCGATCACCACGTCCACGTCCACCTCCCCGGCGCCGTCCCTGGCGCTCTTGCGGGGATTGCTGCCCAGGGCCTTCACGCCCAGGTCCAGTGCGGCGATTGCTTCACGGTCCCGTATTGCGCCGTTGATGACGACGCCGGCCCAGCCGTTGGCCACGGCGCTTTCGGCGATCATGTCCCCCATCAGGGCCGTGCCCAGTGAGCCGCCGCCGTCCACCACCAGGACGCAGCCGTTGCCCGGCGTTGCGAGCGTGGACTTCACGAGCGCGTTGTCCTGGAAGCAGCGGATGGTCCGCGCCCTCCCGCTGAAGTGTGAGCGGCCGCCCAACGACTGGAACTGCAGGGACACGGAGGCCAGCTCCTCACCGCGCTCATCGTAGAGATCCGCCGTGTTGACGGCTGCCGTACTGGGGGTTGGTGCTGCACTCATAATGCTCTCCTCGATGCTGCGGCGGCTGTGGCCGTTCCGGCGGCAGTTTCCGCGGGAAACGGTACCGCCCACGATAGTCTGACTCCGTCACCAACCAGCAGCAGTCCGGGGGAGTTAATGCCATGAGCCTGTCCGATACTCCCGCACCTCCCGGTCGCCGGGCGATGCCCCCCGGCGGTCAGCCGGCGGCGCTCGCCGAACCCGGACGAAGGGTCACGGCACGCTGGGTGACCGGGCTGGTCCTGGTCAACGTCGGCATCAATGCCGCGTTCTTCGGCCCCATCAACGTGTTCATCGGGCAGCAGGCCATCAGCATTGATGAGCCCGGCAAGGAGGCGATACTGTCGCTGGCCACGGCATGCGGGGCCGCCGTCTCGCTGGTGGCGAATCCGCTTTTTGGTGCCCTTTCCGACCGCACAACGTCCCGCTGGGGCCGCAGGTCGCCGTGGGTGCTGGCCGGGGCGGTGCTGGCGACGGCGGCCCTGCTGGCCATGTCCGGGGCCGCGACCGTGGCGCTTATGGTGCTGTTCTGGTGCCTGGTCCAGCTTGGTGCCAATGCCGCTTACGCCGCCATCACAGCTGCCGTACCGGACCGGGTGCCGGTACCCCAGCGCGGGAAAGTAGGCGGGATGGCTGCCATGGGCCAGACGCTGGGCATCCTCACCGGGGCTGTTTTCGGCGCAGTGGTGTCGGGAAACTTCGTGGTGGGCTACTGGCTTTGCGCCGCCGCCCTGGCGCTCTCCGTCCTCCCATACCTCTTCCACCGTGACGACCCCGTCCTCCATAAGGGGGTCCTGCCGCCGTTTCGGATGCTCGCCTTCCTCACCGGATTTTGGATCAGCCCCAGGCTGTACCCGGACTTCGCCTGGGCCTGGCTCACCCGCTTCCTGGTCAACGTGGGCAACCAGCTGACCATTGTCTACCTCCTGTTTTTCCTCCGGGACGTCCTGCGCCACGAGGATCCGGCGGCCGGCGTGCTGGTCCTCACCGGCATCTACGCGGTCATGGTGATGGTCACGGCCGTGGTGGCCGGGCCGTGGAGTGACCGGGTGGGCCGCCGGAAGCCCTTCGTCATCGGTTCCTCGGCCACCATCGCGATGGCAGGCATGATCATGGCCTTCTTCCCGGTGTGGCCTGGGGCCCTGGCAGGTGCCGCCGTCCTGGGCATCGGGTTCGGTGCCTACCTGGCAGTGGACTTTGCGCTGCTGACTCAGGTCCTTCCCATGGCGGCGGATCGCGGGAAGGACATGGGCATCATCAATGTGGCCAACTCCTTGCCCCAGGTCGTTGCCCCGTTCCTGGCCTTCATGGCAGTTACGGCCTGGGGCGGCTACCGCACCCTCTTCGTTACGGCAGCGATTGTCGGCCTGCTTGGTGCCGTGTTCGTGGTGAAGATCAAGAGCGTCCGGTAATCCAGGTTCCGACCGGGAACTAAGCCTCCTGACTAATTACGTCACTATGGCGTGCCGTATAGTTGAACCGGACTGCCGGCGGTCCGGTATGGGGATGATCGCGGCTGCTGCACCATACGTACACAACCCCGGAATGCTGATGCCCGATACCATCTCAGACCATCCGCCCATGGCCCCCAGGCCCTCCGCGCCGCGCCAGCGCCTCCGCTATTCCAAGATCCTTGAAGCCGCAGGAGGGTTTGCGCGCAAAGGCCTTGATTCAGTGGAGTTCACGGAGGTGGCCGAAAGGGCGGATGTCCCGCTGGGCACCCTTTACCGGTATTTTCCTACCCCCACCCACTTGATGCTTGCCCTCTACCGCCATCAGCTGGAGGAGCTTCAGGGGTCGGGACGGAACGGGGCGGCCCGCTTCCGCGGCAGGGCCCTTGCCGGGCTGGTGATGGAGATCTTCCATATGCGGGTGATGCAGCCCGCCGTGGAACAGTGCCTGAGCCGCGGCGTCTACCTTCCGGACAGGGATACCACCGGGCTTCTGCGGGAGATCGACGCGCTGAGTGAAAAAGTGGTGGCTGATGCATGCGGCGACGATGTCGCGGCACGGGTCCTCCTTTTGACGGTCACTGGTCTGGTCCAGTCCGTGCGGAACCGCAGGCTGTCCCTCTTTGAGGCAGAGGAAGACCTCAAGAAGGCATGTGCCCGCCTGTCGGAAGGTGGAAAAGCGGGTTACAAACTCCACCGGAGCGCGTAACCGGTCTAGACCAATTGGGCATTAAATCAGCCATATAGCAGTGGCGTAGGTCACTAAGGGCCGTGAAGAATCGTTATGGCACCGCCGGCGGTCCGTAAAGCTGTCACCCGCCCCCATTTCCCGCCCCTACGATGGTGCCAACGGAGCAGCGGGCACCACCCCGGGCTCCCACAGACCCGCCACCCTTGGGTTCCTGCCGCATCCATGCCATCGCCCTGGCCGCTTTTCCGCCCGGGCTCCCATATGCCGTGTCCACGGCGAGCACCCAGGAGACAACGACGTGTCCATTGACGCACTTGCAGCTACCGACAATTCTGCAGCCACGGCTTTGACTGAAGAGGAGATCTTCGATGCCCACCAGGGCGGCAAGCTCTCCATAGCCAGCACCGTCCCGCTGTCCAACAAGCGCGACCTGTCCATCGCCTACACGCCGGGCGTGGCCGAGGTCAGCCGCGCCATCCACGCCAAGCCGGAACTTGCCCGCACCCTCACCTGGGCCGAACGCCTGGTGGTCGTGGTCAGCGACGGGACCGCCGTCCTGGGACTCGGCAACATCGGCGCCAGCGCCTCCCTGCCGGTGATGGAGGGCAAGTCCGCCCTGTTCAAGACCTTCGGCGATCTGGATTCCATTCCCTTGGTACTGAACACCACCGACGTGGACGAGATCGTGGAGACGCTGGTCCGCCTGCGCCCCAGTTTCGGTGCCGTCAACCTCGAGGACATCTCCGCTCCCCGCTGCTTCGAACTGGAAGAGAAGCTGATCGAGGCGCTGGACTGCCCGGTGATGCACGACGATCAGCACGGAACCGCCGTCGTGGCCCTTGCCGCGCTGACCAACGCCGCCAAGGTGACCGGGCGCGGACTCGATACGCTCCGCGTGGTGGTCTCCGGCGCAGGCGCGGCAGGCATCGCCGTTGCCGAGATCCTGCTGGCCGCGGGAATCACCGACGTTGTCCTGCTGGACTCACGCGGCATCATCAACAGTGCACGGCCGGATCTTGCAGCCGACCCTGCCAGCAAGAAGGCCCACATCGCCGGCCGCAGCAACCCCCGCAGCGTGAAAGGCGGGCCGGCCGAAGCCCTCGCCGGGGCGGACGTCTTCATCGGCGTCTCCTCCTCCAAGCTCGACGAGGAACACCTTAAGCTCATGAACAAGGACGCCATCGTCTTCGCGCTCTCCAACCCGGACCCGGAGGTCCTGCCTGAGGTTGCCGCGAAGTATGCCGCCGTCGTCGCCACGGGCCGCAGTGACTTCCCCAACCAGATCAACAACGTGCTCGCCTTTCCCGGCATCTTCCGCGGCGCGCTGGACGCCGGAGCACGCCGCATCACCCCGGCGATGAAGCTGGCAGCTGCCCACGCCATCGCTGAACTTGCCGCCGAAGACCTGTCTGCGGACTACATCGTGCCCAGCCCGCTGGATCCCCGCGTTGCCCCCGCCGTCACGGCAGCCGTCGCCGCTGCCGTGGAAGCGGAGTAGCCTCCTTCCCTTTCGGAAAGTCCGACGGCGGTGCCTCCCCTGCGTGGTAGGCGCCGCCGTCGGGGTTAAGCGTGCGGCAACCATAGACTGGAGCCCATGACTTCCGAAACCGTGGTGACCATCCTGTGCGGCCTGGCTATTCTCGTAGGCGTCGCCGGGACAGTCATCCCGGTCCTTCCGGGCAGCATCCTGATAGGCGCCGGCCTGCTTACTTGGGCTATCTGGGGCGGCGCCGGGACGGCGGGGTGGGTGGTGTTCGCCATTGCCATGGTCTTCGTGGTGGCGGGCATGGCCGCCAGCGCGGTCCTGACCGGCCGGAAGCTGAAACAACATGCAATTCCCAGCCGCAGCATCGCGGCCGGCCTGGCGGCGGGCGTAGTTGGGATGTTCATCATTCCCGTAGTTGGGCTCTTCGTGGGTTTCGCCGCCGGTCTGCTGGTAAGTGAATTCCTCCGCACCCGGAACCTGGGTACGGCAACCACGTCCAGTTGGGCGGCCCTGAAGGCAACGGGCCTGGGCATGCTCGCCGAGTTCGGGCTGGCCTGCCTCGCTGCCAGCACCTGGGTGATCGGCGTGTGGATTGCCGCCGTCAGCGGCTGAAACCCTTGCGGCCCGAACACGGCAGGCGTAGAACGGCACCATGACGGAGCGGACTTCAGCACACGAACAGGTTGCCGGCTGGGTGGAAAGATACCAGGCCGCGTGGACCAGCAACCGGCCCGAGGATATCCGGGCCCTATTCACGCCGGAAGCGCGCTATGAAACGCGGCCTGGCGATCCCAGCCCGTGGCTGGGGCATGACGGCATCGTGGAGGGCTGGCTGGAGGCCCGGGACGAACCCGCGGACTGGACCTTTACATGGGAACTGCTTGGAGCTGACGGTGACACAGCCTTCGTGCAGGGGGTTACGACGTACCTGGGGGACCGCCCCACGTATGACAACCTGTGGGTGATCCGGTTCGACGGGGAGGGCCGCGCCTCCTCCTTCACTGAATGGTTCATGGAGCGGACCTGAAGGCAGGACGGCGCGGCGTAACGCCGGCTAGAGGCCCAGCCCTCCCAGCTTGTCGCCGAGGCCGCCGGGAAGCCTGCCGAGCAGGTCCGCCGGGTTGATGCCCAGCTTCGACAGGAGGCCGGCGTGCTGCTCGGTGTCCACCTGGTCCGGGAGCTCTGCCTCTGCCTGGGCGGCCTTGTCGTTGTCTCCGTTGTTCCTGAGGAGTTCCAAAATCTGGGACTTGTCGATGTTCATGGCATTCTCCTTGCTGATTGAACGGAACTGCTAAGGGTGCTTACCACCCTTGCGGAAATCACGGGTGAGGACAAGTGCTGCTCCCGGCTAGCATGGAAAGATGACCGCCGGGGACCCTGCACCGATCTATTGGGACAGGCGCGACCTCACGCCTTTTGGCCAGCCCCAGCTGCGCACGCCCGTACATGACCTCGCCGGGGGAGTGGGCGAACTGCTGACTGGCGTGCTCGGGGGACGCAACGCGGCCCTGCTGTCCGTGGACGGTGAAGTCCCACGCCTCAAGCGGATGCTCCCCAAGCCGGCCAGGGCCGTCCATGAGGCCATCTTCACCAGCCGCGAGCCCGAACGCCTCATCAGCCTGGCGCGGGCCTACCCCGGCTGGGCCGGTCTGTGCTACCTGATGTCGGGGCTGCTCGCCTACAAGCATGGGGGCTACCTGCGCGCCTCGGAGCTCCTGCAGCGGGGCCTCACCACCCGGAACGACGACGAAGCGAACCGCTACTCGTCCACCTACCTCACCAGGATCGTCTCCCGCATCGAACTTGCCGAACGCGTGGAGATCCCGGTCCTGTTCAGCGAGGAGTCCGTGTTCCTTGCCCTTGCGCATTCGCTCCGGGAGACAGGCCGCACCGAGGCGGCACTTGATGCCCTGGCCGGACTTCCGCCGTCGCTCCCCATGGCGCTGGCGCGCTGTTCGCTGGCACTGACACTTGGCCGGAGCCGGACGGTCATCGACTGGACGGAAGGCCTGCTCAACGCCGATGATCTTTCCGCCGCGCTGCTGCTGGTGCGGGCACGCGCCCTGCGGCGGGAAGGCCGGCTGGAGGCGGCTAACCAGGCGCTTGCCGAGGTCCTGCGCCGGCGCAAAACCCACATGACCCTGCGCAATGACGCACTCACAGACCGTGCATTGCTTCTGTTGGACTCCAGCCGCCGTTCGCTCAACCCCCGGGACTGGGGGCGGCGGCGCGAGGACCCGGTGCCGCAGAAGGAGATCGCGGCGCCGGTCCCCATCCGCAAGGACGAGGAGATGCGGCGGATCTGGGAACAGGACTGGAAGCGGCTAAGCGACGAATAGGCCCCTACGCCGTGGTGAGCAACGGCAGCAGCTGCTCCGCGAGCAGCGCAGCGCCGAGCACCACCATGACCACCCCGCTGGTTAATGTCACCAGCCGCGCTGCCCCGGGCCGGCTCTGCAGAAGGGTCCGGGCAAGGATTGCCACTGCCGTATACACGAGCCCCGCCAGCAGCACGAACGTCAGTCCGAGCAGTCCGGACTGCACCGGGACGGGCAGGGATGCGTCGGTGCTGACGAACTGGGGGACCAGCGCCACGTAGAAGAGCAGGCCCTTGGGATTGATGCCGCTGGTGCCCATGCCCTGCAGGAATGTACGGATCCGGCCGGTGCCCCCGCCGCCTGGCCGGGCGGAGAAGCTGGCTTGGCGCCAACAGCGCAGCGTGCCGATGCCCAGCCACATGAGGTACGCCGCGCCTGCCAGTGTGATCCAGGCGAGGACGCCGGGCAGGCCCGTCAGAAGGGCCGCCAGTCCAGCCACCAGCAGGACAGTGTGCAGGACATAGCCGCCGCAGAGGCCTGCCACCGCCGGAACGAAGCTGCTCTGGCGCAATCCGGCCGAGATCGAGTAGGCCCAGTCCACGCCGGGGGTACAGGCCAGCGCCGCGGCCACCAGCACGAAGGCCAAAAACAGCTCCGGGTCCATTCTCTCTCCTGACATGCGGTCCGTCAGGGAAAACACTAAATACTTTCGCGGCGGAAGTGCTGTCCTTTTTCGCCGCGTCCCGCGCAGAACCGGTAAGATTCTTGCGTGATTGACCATATTGACAGGAATATCTTGCGCCACCTCAAGGAGGACGGCCGCATGACCGCTACGGCCCTGGCCGGCAAGGTCGGTTTGACGGTTGCGCCGTGCCACCGCCGGCTGCGGGACCTGGAGCAGTCCGGCGTGATCCGGGGGTACCGCGCGGACATCGATCCCTCAGCCGTGGGGCTCGGCTTTGAGGCGATTGTGTTCGTTACGCTGCGCCAGGTGGACCGCTCCACCATGGAAGTCTTTGAGACGCGGGTGGCCAACAATCCCAATATCGTCGAGGCCCAGCGCCTCTTCGGTTCGCCGGACTACCTCCTGAAGGTCATCGCGGAGGACCTGCCCGCCTACCAGCGTTTCTACGACGCCGAACTCACGTCCCTCCCCGGAGTGGAGCGCCTGACGTCCACGCTGGTGATGAAGAACCTGAAATCCAACGCCGGGCCGCCCGTCTAGGACCCCTTGCCGGCCCCGTCAGCGCCCGCCGTCTTCCGCTGTTCCTTGAGCAGGCCGGTCGTGCGGTAGGGGATGACTTCACGCAGGAACATGCTGGTGGAGGTGCGCACAATGCCGGGGCAGAGCCTGATTTCCTCCGAAACGCGGTAGAGGTCGTCGGGGCTCGTGGCCACCACCCGGATCAGCAGGTCCGTGTCCCCGGCAGGAGCGTGGCACTCCAAAACTTCCGGGATCTCCCGCAGGGCGGCGATGGCCTCATTGAGATGGCTTTGGTCCAGTTCGGCGCTGACTGAAGCCGCCACACCCCGGCCGAGTGCTCCTGGAAGGACCCTGCTGCTGTTCGGCCGCAACGCCCCGGACGAAGTCATGCGCTCCAGGCGGCTTTGCACTGTTCCCCGCGCGAGGCCGAGCCGCTGCGCCAGCACCATGATGGGAACCCGGGGGTCCTCATCCAAGGCCCTCAGGATCCGCTTGTCCGTAGGGTCCAGCTCCTGCAATCCGATCACTTCCTGTCGCTGCGCGGCGGGAGTACTAGTCAAATTGACCAGTTGAGATGCTGCCGCTTGCACCAACTGTAAGTCTACTGGTGGAATACTGGCAACGGGCCAGGCTACCGCCGAAACCCCGCAGGCTAAAGCTTCTCCGGCACACACCACCCGGGGAGTGCGAAAAACAGCTTCCCGCAAGGAGGCCGCCCTGATTGACTCTTGTTCACACCATTGGTCACTCACTCCACAAACACGGCAAGAGCCCCTGAACCACCGGCGCGTCGGATTCCTCGGCGTCCTCGGTAGCTGAGGGGCTCTTGTGTTGTCTCCCCTGCCACATCCGGTACAGCCGGTCCGCCCGCTTAGGCTGGTTCCATGACGTCCGCCGGCCGCTTCGCCCCCAGCCCCTCCGGTGAGTTCCATGTGGGGAACCTCAGGACGGCGATCCTCGCCTGGCTGTTTGCCCGCTCCACCGGCCGCAGGTTCCTGTTGCGGGTGGAGGACCTGGACCGCGCGCGGGCCGGTGCGGAGGAGGAGCAGCTCCGCGACCTCGCTGCCATCGGTGTCACGTGGGACGGGGATGTGGTGCGCCAGACCGCCAGACACGCTTTTTATGAGCAGGCAATTGTTCGGCTCCAGGCTGCCGGCCTGACCTATGAGTGCTTCTGCACGCGGCGGGAAATCCAGGAGGCGCCGTCCGCGCCGCACGCCCCTCAGGGGGCATACCCGGGAACTTGCCGCAACCTCGATCCCGCTGAACTCGAGTTCAAACGCTCCACGAGGCGGGCTGCGATCCGGCTGCGTGCCGACGTTGGGGAGTACACAGTCAACGACGTCCTGCACGGGCAGTTTACGGGCGTGGTGGATGACTTCGTGCTGCGCCGCAACGATGGCGTCACGGCCTACAACCTGGCAGTGGTGGTGGATGATGCCGGGCAAGGCATCGACCAGGTGGTCCGCGGCGACGACCTCCTGCCGTCCACTCCGCGCCAGGCCTACCTTGCAAGCCTCCTGGATATTCCTTCGCCGGAATATGCGCATGTCCCCCTGGTGGTCAATAGCGACGGCGTTCGGCTGGCCAAGCGCGACGGTGCTGTTACGCTGAAGGATCTCGCCGCGAAAGGGTTTCCCGCGGCAGGGGTGCGGGACCTGCTGCTGGAGTCTTTGGGCCTCCCGCCAGGGCCGCTGGGCCACGCACTCGCGGCCTTCAACCCTGCGGCGCTGCCGCGGGCACCATGGGTGTGGCACGCACCGTAGGCTTGGGCTATGCCAGAATCTCAGGACCAGCCAGCTGCCAGCAGTTTCACTCCCGACACGGCAAGGGTCCTCGCCGAGGTGGCGCACAACCGCCAGAAGGACAAGCTGAAGCGGCCGTACAAGGACCATGTGCTGGCCGTCGGTGATGCGCTGGAAGACTTCGACGACGACATCCGCATCGCCGGTTATCTGCACGACATCGCGGAGGACACTCCCATGACCCGCCAGGCACTCCTGGACATGGGCGTTTCCGGGCGCGCAGTGGACATCATCGAACGCCTCACGAGCCGCCTGCACCCCAACCCCGACGACTACCAGGCCGTGATCCGCGACATCGCGGAGGACCACGACGCCGCCCTGGTCAAGATCGCGGACAATGCCCACAACTCGCTGCCGGAGCGGGTCCAGGCGCTGGCGGAGAAGTGGCCGGACAAGCCGCCCGTCACCAAGTACCGCGATGCCCGCCCGGTGCTGTACGCCGCCGTCGAGGTGGAGGAGATCCGGAAGATCCTTGCCCGGGTCAATCCCTGGCTGCTGGCGGAGCTGGACGACCAGTTCGATGAGGACGACACCACGGACTACGAAAACCTGTCCTACGACTCCTAGCGGATGCCCTTCCACAGGTTCCGTTCCCAGGCCCGGGGATCGTTCACCACGCGGGAGTCCGTGCTGAAATACATCGTGCTCCGGCCGGCCGTGCTGTAATCCGGCCAGCCGGGGTCGCCGGTGGCCGCGAACGACACCCAAGCGGAGTGCATGGCATCGGCCAGCGGCTGGGCGGGTCCGTTCCCAGGAGGGGCCCGAACAGTCTGGAGTCCTTGTCCAAGGTGTCGAAGACGAAGGGGACCTCGACAGCGTGGACGGCACCGAGACCTGGCGCCGGCCAGCCAAACTCGTACATATACGTACGGGCCCTGCCTGTGGACGCCGCTTCTGCATGCGCTTCGGCCAGGAGGATCGCCGGTATCCGCACCCACCAGTCCGTCTCCACCGCGGCGAGCAGTTCCCCGGGGGAGCTGTCCGGGTAATGGGAGCGGTACTCCCGGAAGGCGGTTTCGGAGGGAAGCCCGTACGCGGACATCGGCGGGAAGCCGTCCACGCTGTTGGATTCCATCAGGTCCTGTTCCGTGACCTTCGTGATGGAGCCTGTGATCGCAAGGAACATTTTCCAGTCCTCGGCGTTGGTCCCCGCGATCACGTCCACCCCGGCGCCAGCGCCGCCTGCAATCCGGTCGATGGGCCGGCCCGGGACAACGTCCCCGTCGATGCTCGGCTGCCAGAGCATCGTGCTGGCCACTACATCATGGCCCCAGAACCCGGGATCCGGATGGGCGGCGAGATCCGCCTTCAGCTCCGCCTGCGCTGCCAGGAGACGAGGGGTGGGCACGGCGGCGAGGGCGCTCCTGCTGGGCTGAACGCCAAGCTTTTCGGCGAACAGCCGGCCGATCTTCTGTGCTGTTCCGGTAGGAATCGCGTGGTGGGCTGCCCCGCTCTCCAGGATGGCACGACGGAACAAACCATCGGCGCTGGGCATCGAAAGGAGCACGCCGATGCTCATGGCACCCGCCGACTGGCCGAAGACCGTGACGTTCTCCGGGTCCCCGCCGAACGCCGCAATGTTCTCGTGGACCCATTCCAGTGCAGCGACCTGGTCGAGCAGGCCCACATTGGCCTGGTTATCGCCGAGGTCAAGGAAGCCGTCCGCCCCCAGACGCCAATTGATCACCACGCAAACCACGCCGTCCCGGGCGAAGTTCCTGCCGTCGTATGCCGCCGTCGAGCCGATTTCAAACGCTCCGCCCTGGATCCAGACCATCACGGGCAGGCCGGTTGAACCCGGGCCGGGGGTCCAGATATTCAGGTTCAGGCAGTCCTCGCCGCCCAAGCTGGTGTCCCATTCGGAACCTGCACTTTCCGGCGGTGCCAGCTGGAAAGGTGCAGCGCCGTACAGGGTGGCGTCCCGGACGCCACTCCATGGCTGCACGGGCTGCGGCGGGCGGAACCGGTTCTCCCGAGCGGTCGGTGCAGCGTATGGAATACCCAGGAACCGGTGCACACCGTCCACGACGCTGCCGCGCAGCCGGCCCTGCCTGGTCATGACAACGTTGCCCATGCCTGCCTCCATAACGGTGGTTCGTTGTACCCTGCCACCTTGGCAGCCTGTGCGCGGCCGGGTGCAGGGCCGAAAGTCACGCCTGGGGAGCGGCAGCCTCCGCCTCAAGCTTCGTGAGGGCAACATGCAGCCGCTCGGATCCGCGGCGTTCATCGACGAGGATCGAGGCGCCGAGTGCCAGCACGATCACGAGCAGGCAGACGGGAACGGAGGCCCCGGCTGCGGCAAGCCCGACTGCGGCGGCAGTTGCTGCCAGCACTCCGGCCGCAACGCTGATGACGGTGCGGTCCGCTCCCACCATGACGCTGTACAACCAAGTGACCGAACCTTTGAACAGGGCTACGGGAATGGCAACGCTCGCCACAGCGGCGGCCGCGCTGATGCCTGTCTCGTTATCGATGTAATAGGCCGCCACGTGCAGCCCGCCGCCCGTGGCCGCGATGGCGGCGAAGATCGGAATGTGCCCGTAGCCGAAGAGGAAGGACCGGTGCCGGCGCAGGTGCAGCGCCTGTCCCGCCGGAAGCATGAAGTAAATCCACCACATCGCGAAGGCCAAGGCAGTCCCGCCAAAGCCCACCAGGGCGGCATCCACGCTCCAGCCGTGGTTGGCCACGATGGCGCGGAGGGTCTCGATGGCGCCAATCAGGCATTCACCCAGGGCAATGATGGCCAGCAGCCCGTACCGCTCGGCAATATGGTGCGCATGCCAGGGCGTCCTGGTCCTGCGCTCCGCCGCGAAAGGCGCGGCCATTTCCAAGGCCACCAGGGGAACGATCATCGCGAGCGTGGCAGGTACGTCCGCCTCGATAAAGAGCACCGCGATCCATCCCAGCTGCACCAGCGCCAGGTATCTGGCGTACCGCAGGCAGGTCTCGCGGCGGCCAGGATCCTGGCGGGCGGCCCGGAGCCACTGTGAAACCAGGGCCAACCGCATGATCACGTAACCGCCCACCATCACGGCGTTGTCCACGTGGTGGCCATCCACCAGGGAATGGAACATGGGTTCGATCCCCATGGCCAGGATGAGGACGCCCACAATCTGGATCATGGTGACCACCCGGAAGATCCAGTCATCGGTATCGTAGGCGCTCGCAAACCAGGTGAAGTTGATCCACGCCCAGATCACGGCGAACATCGCGAACGAGAAACCCAGCAGGCCGGCCATCACGTGGGCTTCGGCGATCTCATGGGCGAACTGGCTGCCGGCGACACCAAACGCGATGACGAATGTCAGGTCGAAGAAGAGCTCAAGCGGGGTGGCGGCGCGGTGCTTCTCGTGTGGATCGCGGCCGCCCATGCGCGCCATGGCATGGCGAAGGGGATTGGAAGACATGGGTCAAAGATTACGCCCCGCCGTTTCAGCCCCGGAAGCCGGAAATTACACCCGCCCCAACGCGTCGATATCCTCCAGGAAGTCCTGGTGCACTTCCGCGCTGACCGTGGTGCGGGTTTCGGCGATCGCGTCGAGGTAGTCGTGGGTGGACGGCCCTTTCCGCACCGCCTCCCGTACAGAAGCCGTGCCGCCCGACGCCAGCCCGCCGTCGTCGTACACTGCCTTCTCCAAGGCACGCTGGGAGGCGCTGCGGGCGGCGTACTCGATGTCCGCAGGGGAGAAGCCCTCAGTCCTCTCCACCAGCAGTTCCACGTCCACCGCGTCCACGACGGGTGCCGGGATGAAGCGCTGCCACATGGCTTCACGGGCCTGCCGGTCCGGCAGTCCAATGGGGATGACATAGTCGAACCGGCCGTGCCGCAGGAAGGCTGAGTCCAGGGCGCGGATGAAGTTGGTGGCGCAGACCAGCAGCCGGCCGGGCTGTTCGCGGAACGCCGGGATGATCTTGAGCAATTCATTGGTGACGCCCTGCAGCGGTGACGGCGGCTCGCCGAGCGCTGGGCGGCGATCTCCTCCACCTCGTCGATGAACACCACGGCGTGCTCCAGTTCGGCGATCTCCAGGAACGTTTCGCGCAGCGCGCCGGCGAGGCCCTGCGGGTCGGCTGCGAGGCGGGACGGGAAGACCTCCACGAACGGCCATTCCAGCCGGGAGGCGATGGCCTTGGCAAAAGTGGTCTTGCCGGTGCCCGGCGGGCCAAAGAGCACGACGGCGCGTGGCGGCACTACGCCGAATTCATCGGCGAGGTCGGCCTCGGCAAGGGGAAGGACCAGGCGGCGCTCCAGCAGTTCCTTCTCCTTGCGCATGCCCGCCACGTTCTCCCACAGGTCCCGTGCAAGGACGCGCCCGCCGAGCTGGCCCAGCGCACCAAGCTCCTGCCGCTGGACGGGAATGGTGCGTTCGAAGTAGCGCAGGTTCTTCTTCAGGGCGAAGCCGCGGCTGAGGAACGCCTCCACCCTGGTTTCGGATTCCGGCATGAGGGCGGAGAGCTTGTTCAGCCCGTGAGGCGCCATCCGGTTTTCGACGGCGGCGAGCAGCGAGGTGCCGATCCCGCGGCCACGGTACTCCGGCAGGGTGGCCAGGAAGACGATCCAGCCCTGGTCGTGCGCGGCGCGGCCCACGGCGGCGCCCACCACCTGCTCGCCCTGCACCGCCACCACAGCATGGTCCTTCTCGCAGGACGCGAGGACCTCCGAAAGGGCGTACACAGGTTCCACGTTATGCGCCTTGAGGGTCTCCCACAGGTGCAGGATCCCGTCCAGGTCGGCCGAATGGAAATCCCTGATGCGCCAGTTGGTCATGCGTTTACTCCTGAGGTGGTTCGTCGTTGAGCCAGCGTGGACTGCTCTGCTGAGCATATGCGAACCGCGGCGGCACGGGGTTGCGCCGCCGTTGCATGACGATGCTCAGACGCCCAGCGTATCCAGCGAGTGCCGCAGGGTGTCCGCCGAATGCTGGAGTGCTGCCAGCTCACCTTGGTCCATGGGCATCTCCAACACCGTGTGGACGCCGCCGCGTCCCACCACGCAGGGCAGGGAGAGTGCCACCCCCGAAATCCCGTGCTGCCCGTCCAGGACAGTGGACACCGGCAGTACCGCGTTCTCGTCACGGAGGAGGGCCTCCACGATCCGTGCGCCGGAGAGGCCGATCGCGTAGTTGGTTGCGCCCTTGCCCGCGATGACCTTGTAGGCCGCCTGGGTCACTTCACGTGCCGTTTCGGCGAGGTACTCCGGGGTGAACACGCGTTCCCCGTCCATCGTCCAGTCACGCACCGGGATGGGACCGATGGTGGCGGTGGACCATACTGGGAACTCTGTATCCCCGTGCTCCCCCACAATGCTGGCGTGGACGCTGGGTACAGCCACCCCTGCCCGGCGTGCCAGCAGCCAGCGCAGCCGGGAGGTGTCCAGGACGGTGCCGGAGGAAAAAATGCGGCCTGTCGGGAGTCCGGTGATCTTCTGCGCCGCCACGGTGAGGACGTCGCAGGGGTTGGTGACCAGGACGTAGACGGCATCGGGGGAGCGCTGGAGCAGTTGCGGCATGAGGTCTTCGAGGATCCGCACGTTGGTTCCGGCCAGGTCCAGGCGCGTCTGGCCCGGCGCCTGCTTGGCCCCGGCGGTAATTACGACGACGTCCGCACCCTCCGTCACCGCGATGTCACCGCCGCCGGTCATGGCGGCAGCGGCTGCAGCGAACTGGGTGCCGTGAGCCAGGTCCAGGACTTCGGCCTCGGCCTTGGCGGCGTTGACGTCGAACAAGGCAATGTTGCTGGCCGAACCACGGATCAGGGCTGCGTAGGCCAGCGAAGTGCCTACGCTTCCGGCACCAACTATGGCGAGTTTGGATCCTGACATAGGTACCTCGTCTTCCCGGGACCCCGCAGGGGCCCGCGCTGAGTGCTGCCCGCAACGGCTCTCATGCTACCGAGTGACGAGGGTAGGCGGGAACGTTGAGAGTGCCAGGCCTGAGGAGTAGCGTGTGACCCACCTCACCCACACCCCTTCAGGAGCAACCATGCCACATCTGGGACGCCGGCTTGCTGCAGTAACTGCAACGTTGGCGATGAGCGTGACCACCGGTGCCATCATTAGTCCAGCCGCTGCGCATCCGCGGGAAACGGACAGTGCCACAAAGGCCCCAACCGCCACGGGCTACGGCGGTGCGGTCAGCACCGTTGACCTGGACGCGTCGGCAGCCGCCATCGCGGTCCTCCGAAAAGGGGGAAATGCGGTGGATGCGGCCGTCGCCGCGGCTGCCACGCTGGGTGTCACGGAACCCTACAGCGCGGGCATCGGTGGCGGCGGCTACTTCGTGTACTACGACGCCGGCAGTGGTGACGTCAGCACGATCGATGGCCGGGAAACCGCTCCGGCGGCCATGCCCCAGGACGCATTCGTCAAACCAGGCACTGCTGAGGCTTACCCGTTCCGCAAGCAGGCCACCAGCGGGATGTCGGTGGGCGTACCCGGTACTCCGGCCACCTGGGAGCGGGCCCTGGAGCGCTGGGGGAGCCTGAGCCTTGCCGAGACCCTGGCGCCCGCCATTGATGTGGCAACAGAAGGCTTTGTGGTGGATGAGACTTTCCGCCAGCAAACGCTGGACAACAAGGACCGCTTCCTGCCATTCGAGGCAACAAGGGAACTCTTCCTGCCCGGACCCGGTAACGACGCGCCAGCGGTGGGTTCCACCTTCCAAAACCCGGACCTTGCGGAGGCGTACCGGATTCTCGCCGCCGAGGGCATGGACGCCTTCTACGAGGGTGCGATGGCCGAAGAAATCGTGTCAACGGTCCGGAACGCTCCCACCAACCCCGATCCCAACACACTGCCGGGTCCTGCCGGGGTGATGACAGCGGAGGACCTCGATGACTACGAGGCCCTGGACCAGGATCCAACGCACGTGAACTACCGCGGGTACGACGTTTATGGCATGGCGCCTTCCAGCAGCGGCGGCACCACCGTGGGTGAGGCGCTGAATATCCTGGAAGTGTTCGACCTTCCGGGCCTGGCCAGGGGCAACGGAAACGCAAAGAAGCAGCCGGACGTGCTGCACCACTACCTTGAAGCAAGCGCCCTCGCGTTCGCTGACCGCGGCAAGTACGTGGGTGATCCGGCCTTTGTGGACGTACCCACCGAGGAGCTCTTGGACCCGGTCTTCGGAAAGGAACGCGCCTGCGAAATAGATCCACTGAAGGCGGCACCCAAGCCGGTCCTGCCAGGTGACGTGGGCTCGTACGACGGCGTGTGCCCGGTGAAACCGGCGGCGCTGGATGAAAAGGCCGACACCGAGAACATCAACACCACCAACCTCACCGTCTCGGATAAGTGGGGCAACGTGGTGGAGTACACGCTCACCATCGAGCAGACGGGCGGATCGGGCATTGTGGTCCCTGGCCGCGGTTTCATCCTGAACAACGAGCTCACCGACTTCACGCCGGTCTACAGCGAGTCTGACCCGAACCGCATCCAGCCGGGCAAGCGGCCCCGTTCGTCCATGTCTCCCACCATCGTCCTGAAGGACGGAAAGCCCTTTGTGGCACTCGGGTCACCGGGCGGCGCCACAATTATCACCACTGTGCTGCAGACACTCATCAACCGGATCGACCTCGGCATGACCATTTCTGACGCACTCGCCGCCCCACGCGCCTCCCAGCGCAATTCCGCAACACCGCAGGCTGAGCCGGCGTTCATTGCAGTCAACGAGAAGCAACTCATGGAATTCGGACACCCGGCCTTCTCCCCGGTTGCCGAGCTGGGCGCCGCCACCGCCATCGAATTCCTCCCCGACGGCAGAACGGTGGCCGCAGCGGAACCGACCCGTCGCGGCGGAGGGTCGGCGATGGTCGTTAAACCGTCGCGCAAGTAACCCCCCGCAGAACTGCTCACGTAATCGGGCTGTTCAGTTAACCGCGACGGCGGCACCCAGGTTCTGTAGGTCCAGACCCCGGGTGCCGCCGTCGGGCGTTATGAAAGGGACGCTGCTACTTCTTGAAGGTGGCGGCGGGCGGGTTGGCGATGACGGGGGAGAGGCCGGTGTGGCCTTCGCGGGTTTCGGCGATTTCGTGGATGCGTTTGCGGCAGGCGTACCAGCCCAGGACCATGAGGACCGAGGCGATTGCAGTGACGAGCATGGTGAGCGGGGATTCGATGAAGACCATGATGAGGACGCCCACGAGGAAGAGCAGGGACAGGTAGCCGGTGTAGGGGGCGCCGAACATGCGGAAGGAGGGGCGCTCGAGCCAGCCCTTGTCGGCCCAGCGCTTGAGTTGGATCTGGCACAGGACGATGGTGGCCCAGGTCATGATGATGCCGACGGAGGCGACGTTGAGGACGATTTCGAAGGCCTGGGCGGGGACGAGGTAGTTCAGCGGGACGCCGAGCAGGGACACGGCGGCGGTGATGGCGATGCCGCCGTAGGGGACGCCGGCTTTGTTCATGCGGGAGGCGAACTTGGGGGCTGAGCCGTTGACGGACATGGAGCGCAGGATCCGGCCGGTGGAGTAGAGCCCGGCGTTCAGGGAGGACAGGGCGGCGGTGAGGACCACGAGGTTCATGATGACGTCCACGCCCTGGATGCCGATGGAGCCGAAGAAGGTCACGAAGGGGCTGACGCCCTTTTCATAGGCGGTGTAGGGCAGCAGCAGGGCCAGCAGGATCACGGAGCCGACGTAGAACACGGCGATGCGGAAGACCACGGAGTTGATGGCCTTGGGCATGATCTTCTCGGGGTTTTCGGTTTCACCGGCTGCGGTGCCGACGAGTTCGATGGAGGCGTAGGCGAACAGGACGCCCTGCATGAGGATGATCATGGGCAGCAGGCCGTTGGGGAAGACGCCGCCGTTATCGGACAGCAGGCTCAGGCCCACCTGCTGGCCGTCCACGGGAGTGCCGAAGATGACGAAGTAGGTGCCCACGATGAGGAAGATGACCAGGGCGGCGACCTTGATCAGGGCGAACCAGAATTCCATTTCGCCGAAGACCTTGACCGAGACCAGGTTCAGGCACAGGACCACCACCAGGGCGATCAGGGCCCAGGCCCATTGCGGGACGGCTGCCATCCAGGGGATGTAGTTGCCGAAGAAGTTCATGTAGAGGGCGGCGGCGGTGATGTCCACGATGGTGGTGGTGGCCCAGTTGATCCAGTAGAACCAGCCCGAGACGAACGCCGCCTTTTCACCGAAGAATTCGCGGGCGTAGGAGACGAACGAGCCCGACGAGGGCCGGTGGAGGACCAGTTCGCCCAGGGCGCGCAGGATCAGGAACGCGAAGAACCCGCACACGGCGTAGGCGATCACCAGGGACGGGCCGGCCGCGTTGAGCCGGCCGCCGGCACCGAGGAACAGGCCGGTGCCGATCGCACCGCCGATCGCGATCATCTGGATCTGCCGGGGCTTCAAATTCTTGTGGTAGCCCTTGTCCTCGGCATGCAGCGCAGCCTCCGAAGCATGGGCATGGCCACCATCAATAATGTGGTCAGGGAGCGTGGGATTCGACATGGGGGTCCTTGGGGTATCCGTTGGCATGGGGGATTACTTGCTCAGGTTGGCGAGGCGCTCAGGGCTGAGGAGCTCCTGAAGCTGGGTGTCGGTGAGGAGTCCGTGTTCCAGGACGAGTTCGGCCACGCCCTTGCCGGTTGCCAGTGCTTCCTTGGCGATGGCGGTGGCGGTGGCGTAGCCCAGGTGGGGATTCAGGGCGGTGACCAGGCCGATGGACTGCTCCACGGTACGGCGGAGGTGCTCGGTGTTCGCGGTGATACCCCGGATGCAGCGCGCGGTAAGGGTGCGGCACGCTGCTTCCAGGTGGGAGATGCTCTTGTGGAGGCTGTGGACGATGACGGGCTCAAACGCGTTGAGTTGGAGCTGTCCGGCTTCGGCGGCCATGGTGATGGTGACGTCGTTGCCGATGACTTCGTAGGCCACCTGGCTGACCACTTCCGGGATCACCGGGTTGATCTTGCCGGGCATGATGGACGAGCCTGACTGGACGGCCGGCAGGTTGATCTCGCCAAAGCCGGCGCGCGGTCCGGAGGAGAGCAGGCGGAGGTCATTGCAGATCTTGGAAAGCTTCACGGCCACCCGCTTGAGCACGCCTGACAGGTGCACGAAGGCGCCTACATCCTGGGTGGCTTCGATCAGGTCCGGGGCGGTGACCAATGGCAGGCCGGTCACCTCGGCAAGGTGCCGGCAGGCAGCTTCCGCGTAGCCGGCCGGCGCATTCAGGCCGGTGCCGATGGCGGTGGCGCCGAGGTTGATCTCATGGATCAGCAGTTCCGCCTCGGCCAGGCGCAGCCGGTCTTCACCGATGGTGATGGCATAGCTGCCGAACTCCTGCCCCAGGGTCATGGGCACCGCGTCCTGCAACTGCGTGCGGCCCATCTTGACCAGGGTTCGGAATTCCAGGGCCTTGGACGCGCACGCTTCCTCCAGTTCGGCCAGTGCGTCCAGCAGTTCGCGCGCGGCGAAGATGGTGCCGAGCTTCACGGCCGTGGGATACACGTCGTTGGTGGACTGCGAAAGGTTCACGTGGTCGTTGGGGTGCAGCCGTGCGTAGTCGCCCTTGGGGTGGCCCAGGATTTCCAGGGCGCGGTTGGCGATGACCTCGTTGGCGTTCATGTTCGACGACGTCCCCGCGCCGCCCTGGATCACGTCCACCACGAACTGGTCGGCCAGGTGGCCATCCAGCACGTCCTGGCATGCCTGCTCGATCGCGTCAGAGCGTTCCGCATCCAGCAGGCCAAGTTCGCGGTTGGTGCGGGCGGCGGCGAGCTTCACTGCTGCGAGGCCGCGGACCAGGTGCATGTTGGAGGAAAGCTTCTGCCCCGTGATGGGGAAGTTCTCCACTGCCCGGAGCGTGTGCACCCCCCAGTAGGCGTCGCCGGGAATATCGCGGTATCCGAGCAGGTCGTGTTCAGAGCGAACACCGGGTGTTGCGGTGGCCGCTGCGGTTTCGATGGCAGTCATGGGTCCTTACGGGGCTTCGTTGACGGGTACGGACGGTTGGTTCAGAAAGTTGGTTGCCTGGAGCAGGCCCACCTGCTGCCCGCCGCCGAGGACGGGTGCGGTGGCGATGGTGGAGAGCGATGAAGTATCAATTCCCAGAGCTTCGAGCAGTTTCACGGTGGCCGGCATCCGGGCGCGGTCGCCGCCGTCGGAAATCTTCACGGCCACGGCTGATCTGTCCGCCAGTCCCACCAGCTGGACGCCCTCAAAGCCGTCCTTGGCCACCGAGCCCGGGAGGAGGCGCATCAGCCCGGTGACGTCGCGGCTTTCCCCGGCCACCATCTCGGGGTGCTGTTGCATGGCGAGCCCGACGGCGGCTGCCGCAGTGCCGTCGTCGTCCGCGGCGGCGCGGGCAATCAGCCCGAAGGCGCGGGCCATGCCCGGCAGGGTCAGGGCAAACAGTGGCGTGCCGCAGCCATCGGTGCTCAGGGCGAGGGGTTCTTCATCCGTGAGTTCGGTTACGGTCTCAGCCACAAGCTGCTGCAGCGGGTGATCGGGGTGGAGGTAGCCTTCGACGGGCCAGCCGTTGATGACACAGGTGGCGGCCATGGCGGCGTGCTTGCCGGAGCAGTTCTGGGTGAGCTGCGTGGCCCCGCCGCCGTTGCGCAGCCATTCCGCACGCTCAGCCGTTCCATACGGGAGGTCGGCGCTGTTTTCGAAGTCGCTCACGCTGAGGCCGTGCAGTTCGAGGATGCGCAGGGCGCCATCGCGGTGCTGGGCGGCGCCGGAGTGGCTTGCTGCCGCGAGGGCAAGAAGGTCGGCGGGCAGTTCGAGACCGGCGCGGACCATGGCCACGGCTTGGAGCGGCTTGAGGGAGGACCTGGGGTAGAAGGGCGCGGTGGGGTCGCCGGCAGCGGCGGCAATCGCTCCGTTCGCGTCGAGGGCAACTGCTGATCCGTAGTGGACGCTTTCCACCAGTCCATCGCGGGTGGCGGTGACCAGCGGGGTGTGCTGCGCGAGGATGGCAGCAGTGCGGGCAGCGGAAAGCGCAGGGGAGAGCATGGATTCCTTGGGGTGGTGTGCTTAGCGGGAGCTAGTTGTTGAGGATGGAGTCGAGGGCCACGCCCACGGCGTGGAGGTGATGGGCCATGGCCGCGCGGGCCTCCTCCGCGGAGCCTGCCTCGATGGCGGCAAGGATCTGCTGGTGTTCCACGTCTGAGGCGTGCTGCCGGTCTGCCACCATGTTCAAGGTTTCGGACTGGTGGGCCAGGGCGTCGCGGATATCAGCCACCACACTGGCAAAGACCTTGTTGCCGCTGGCCCGGGCGATGGCCGCGTGGAAGCTGGAGTCCAGGGCTACCCAGGACTCAGGGTCGGTCTCGGTGCCCATGGCGGCCACCAGATGCCGGAGGGTGTCCAGCTCCTCCTCGGTGCGCCGTTCGGCAGCGAGTCCGGCGGCGGGGACCTCGATGTGGGGACGTGCCTCGGTGAGGTCCCGGGCGGAGTACTGGCCGAGGGTGAGGTCGTTCGCCACCTGGTTGGCCACCACGAAGGTGCCCTTGCCCGTTTTCGTGACAGTCAGGCCCAGTGCCGTGCAGGAGCGGAGGGCTTCTCGGATGACCGAGCGGCTCACGCCGTACTGCTGCGAGAGCGTGGCTTCGGAACTGAGCTTGCTGCCGACGCCCAGCCGTCCGGACTCGATGTCCTGCCGGATCGCGTTGAACACCGCTTCGGCGGCGCTAAGCCGCGCGAGGGGAGCAGGCTGTCCTGCTGTCCGGCTGTCTGACAGGTTCACGCTTTAAATATGGCAGGGGTCACAAGCGGTGTCAATGCGGGTTCACCCTAAAGGGGAGGTTGAGCACAAAAGGGGCCAGCGCCATGGCGGCGCCGGCCCCTGCGTCCGCGGGGAGGGAAGGTGGCTGCGTGGTCCGGCGCTAGGCCCGGTGCGTTCCCACCTCGTCAGCCTCGGCGGCGCCGAGCTTGTGGAGGTCGCCACACTTCCGTTCTGCCAGGTAGGCCTTCATTTCGCGTTTGATGACCGGGAGCAGCATGTACACGCCCAGCAGGTTTACGAACGCGCAGATGAACAAGGCTGCATCGGCGAAGTTCAGGACCTGGGTGAAGGTCAGCACCGTTCCCACTACCGTGAAAAACAGGAAGACGCACTTGTAGCTAATCTCGGATGCCTTGCTGCGCCCGAAGAGGTATTCCCATGCCTTCAGTCCGTAGTAGGACCAGGTAATTAGCGTCGAGAAGGCGAACAGGGCCACTGCCACGGCCAGGACCACAGGGAACCAGGGCAGGACCGTGGCAAAGGCATCGGACGTGAGGATAACGCCGTCGGGCGCGCCTTCGCCGGCCTGGACCTGATCGATTCCGGACTGGAGGCTCGGTGCGCCGGCAATGACAATCGCAAGGGCAGTCATGGTGCAGATGACCACTGTGTCAACGAGGGGTTCGAACATGGCAACGAAGCCCTCGCTGACCGGGCGGCGGGTCTTCACGGTCGAATGCGCAATGGCAGCTGAACCCAGGCCCGCCTCGTTGGAGAAGGCGGCGCGCTGGAAACCGACGATCATGACGCCCACCAGGCCGCCGGCCATTCCTGCCGGGTTGAAGGCGCCGGTGATGATGGCGTTGAAAGCGGCCGGTACCTGGCCGATGTTCACGAAGATGACGAAGAGGCAGGCAATCACGTAGACGGCTGCCATGGCCGGCACGAGCCGGCTGGTGGTGGCGCCGATAGATTTCATGCCACCAAGGATCACGGCGGCAACAAGCGTTGCGAGGATGAGGCCGAAGACCAGTGCAGCGCCAGCGCTTCCGAGAAGGCCTTCATCGCCACCAGTGACGTTCCTCATCTGTGCAAACGTCTGGTTGGCCTGGAACATGTTTCCACCCGCGACACCAAAGATCAGGATGGAGACGGCGAAAATTCCGGTGAGGACCTTGCCCGGCCACTTGCCGAACTTCTTGAAAGCAATGGGCAGGTACTTGAAAGGGCCACCCGTAACGGTGCCGTCTTCATGCACCTCGCGGTACTTGACGCCCAGGGTGCATTCGGCAAATTTGGTGGCCATGCCCAGCAGCCCGGCCAGGATCATCCAGAAGGTGGCGCCGGGACCGCCGAGCGCCATGGCGGCCCCCACGCCCGCGATGTTTCCCAGACCCACGGTTCCGGACAGGGCAGAGGTCAGTGCCTGGAAGTGCGGCACCTCTCCAGGATCGTGGTGGGCTGAGTATCGTCCGCGCACAACCTCGTAGGACACCTTGAGGCCGCGGAACTGGATCAGCCCCAAGTAGATGCTGATGATGACTCCGGCGGCAATAAGCCAGGCCACTACGGCGGGAAAACTGACGTCGCCGATCGTGATGGGGAAGAAAACTACTGTCGAAAATATCTCAGCGGCCGGGCGGAACACCGCATCGATCGCTTCTTCTACTGATGCGAGCCAGCCGACGTCATCGGTCACAGCCATGGGTATTGCCTGCATGGGTTCCATACTCTTTTCGTTTGCGGGTTGCGGTCTGCCCGCCTCCGTTCAGACAGCGCCTGCCTGAACTCCCCCAACAGATGTGAGCTGCGACATAGTCGCTCCAACGTATGCCAATCGAGCCGAAAACTCGACCTTGGGCTTGCCGGCCGAATCTGGTAAGGAACGGACTTGCGCGCAAGTTGCGCCCGACAGTTAGCCGACGCGGGCGCAGGATGGGCGCGCCGGTATGTTCGTACCGTTTTACCCCTGTCGCATGGCCGGGGCTGGCGCTAGACTCGCAAAAGACGTCGAAGCGGAACGATCGTACCTATTGGAGCTCTATGACTCGAGGAATCAGTGAGGTGCTCGCGGCGGAGGTCAGGAGGCGCCGTGCGGCTCTCCATCTGACACAGCAAGACCTCGCCGATATGGCAGGAGTCTCAGAGCGTTTTGTCCGCTTCGTCGAGCAGGGCAAGCCGAGCATCCAGCTGGATTCGCTCGTTGCCGTCCTTGAGACGCTGGGACTCGAGCTGCAGCTCACCCCACGGACCAGCGGAGCCGTCCGCGCGCTCCCAGGGCCCTCCGCTGAAAAGGGTGCCCACCTGTGAGGCACCGCATCGCCGATATTTACAAGGCAGGAGTGCTGGCCGCGCGGCTCGAGCGGCACGATGGCGGCACGCGCTTCAGCTACCTACCCGCCTACCTCCAAGCCGGGGGACCCGCCGTCGCCACTTCCCTGCCGCTCAGCAGCGGGCCGGTCCTCTCCGCCGCAGGGGCGGCGCCGCCTTATTTCACTGGTCTCCTGCCGGAAGGCCGGCGCCTCAACGCACTGCGGCGCTCCATCAAAACCAGCGCTGACGACGACCTTTCCCTTCTCATCGCGGCCGGTGCAAACCCCGTAGGCGACGTGCAGATCGTGGGGCACGGCGAGCCGTTGGGGCCGGATGATCACGCCGTCCCGCTCGATCCGAGGCAACCGGTGGACTTCGACCAGCTTCTTGGCGACCCTGACCTGATTGACCCGGTGGCACTGGCGGGGGTGCAGGACAAGATGTCAGCCGGCATGATTTCAGTGCCGGTGACGGGGACGGGACACCAGTTCATCCTGAAACTCAACGCGCCGGAATTCCCGCACGTAGTGGAAAACGAGCTGGTGATGTTCCGGTACGCGGCCAAGCTCCGGATCCCCCTGGGCCGGGTCCGGCTCATCCGGGACATCGCGGGCCGGCCCGGACTGCTGGTGGAGCGTTTCGACCGCCTTCCGGAGCCAGGGGCTCCGGAAGGCGTGCGGCGGCTGGCCGTTGAGGACGCGGCGCAGGTGCTCAAGCTTTACCCGGCGGACAAGTACAACGTGGGTTACAGCGATGTCTGCCGTGCGCTGGCTTCCCACTGCGCCGCGCCACTACCCGCCCTGCGGAACCTCGCCATCCAGGGTGCCTTTGCCTGGCTGACCGGCAACGGGGACCTGCACGCCAAGAACGTGTCCATGGTCCAGCAACCCCATGGGGAGTGGACCATCGCACCCGTGTACGACATCCCCTCCACAGTGGTTTACGGCGACAAGACGCTTGCGCTGACCCTGGACGGAAAACGGACCGGGATCTCGCGCCGCCACTTCCTGGGCTGGGCCACGCAGCTCGGCCTGACCGAGCGGGCCGCTGCCCAGGTACTGGACCTCGCCTTGAAGGCGACGGGTCCCCTCATTGCCGATCTGGAGGCGGGGACAGCATTCCGGGGCCTGAACGGGAGTCATGCAAAGAGTGCCGACGACGGCGGCTCGCCGTTTTCCGGTCCGGTCACCAGGGCATGGGTCAAGGAGTTGAAGCACCGGCGGCGGCTGCTGGAAGGCTGAGACGGGCTAGGAAGGCCCGTACCACCGCAGGACCCTGAGGGCGCGGAGGGTGTTCCACCTGCTGGGCTCGCCGTCCCCGGCCTCAAGCGCGAAGTGCACCTTCCCGGGATGGGTGTTTTCCAGCAGCCAGGTGCCGTCCCGCTGTTGCTTGGAACGGACGATGCCCACTGCTTCGGCGAGGCGCTTGTCGGGAGCGCCGGCCGTTTCACCTGGGAGTTCACCCGCGGCACGGAAGTAGTCGAGCCCGCGGAGTACGTCGTAGTACCAGCGGGTGGGGAAGGAAAACTTCAGCCAGTCATCGCTGATCACTGCACCTGTGGACTCCCTCCTCAGCAGGGAACGCTTGAGCAGGTATTCCTCGCCCCGGCGCCGTGCTTCCCTGGAACTGCTTGTTCCGCCAGTCGCCCGTTCGTGCTCGAGCAGGCCCTCAAGGACGCAGATAGTGGTGTGGAAGGACGAACGTGTGGAGCCCCGCTCCACATCGCAGTTCCAGCCGCCGTCGGCCAACTGCCCACCGGCGAGCCGATCCACGACGGCGTCCACGTCCTCCCCGAAGTAGGCGCCGAGTGCCACGGTCATGCCGTTGATACAGGGTTCCACCTCACCCTCGAAAAAGGGCTGGCCCCCTTCTTCCCAGCGGCTGTTGGCCTTGACCAGGCTGATTGCGTGGCGGGCCTCCTGGCTCGCCGGGTCCAGCCCGAACTCACGCAGGAGCAGCAGGGTGTATGTCGTTGCCGTCCACGGCTGACCCTCAGGGTCGTCGTCGTGGGACGGCCAGTATGTTCCGCCGTCCCATTGGCCGCCTGCTTCCTGCAGTGCCAGCAGCCTTGCACCCCAGCTATGGGTCGCAACCCGCTTCCGTTCGGCAGCAACCTCTTCGGGTGAAGCGACGGCAAGGTCGCGCAGGACCTGCCAGCGGACAGCAGGATCGGAATCGAGCAACCAGTCCAGTACATCCATCCGCGGCACCAGGTCTCAGAGGTGCTGGATGCCCGCCCGCTGCATGGCGTCCTTGTAGATCTCCACGCTCTTGGCCAGGAGTTCTTCCTGCTTCGCCTCGGAGACGGCGAAAGCGCGTCCCCCCAGCGCCGTGGCCTTGTAGACCTTGATGCCGCTGTTCTTCAACGGCTGGTGGTAGGTCTTCTCGAAGAGGGTGAGGAAGGTGGAAGCATCGGTGCCGTGCGCGATGATGGCCGATACCCGGGAATTGATCTTGAGGAACTGCCGGAAGGGACGCAGGCCATCAGTCTTTTCCTGCACGTTCAGCGCTGACGGCATATCCGGGTCCCGCACCCAGGGGTAGGCGTTCCAGGGCATCACGTACCGGGGGTCCAGCTCCGCGAGTTCGTAAATCTGCGTGGCGCGGCGTGCGGCCTCGTCGTCGTTGTAGTGCGAAACAAAGCCGGACTCGGTGCCCTTTCCGGGGCTGACCTGCAGGCTCACGATGCGGCACTCATCTTCGTCGTGCACCGGGTCGATATAGGGGACGACAGATCCCGGCTTCTTCTCCATCAATTCATCGCAAAGCTGCGTTACCTTCGCGATGTTCGGTTCCTGTAGCAGGGCCTTTTTCTCGTCCCAATCAATCGTCACGATTTCTCCCTCAGCAGCAAGGCGTCCAGAATCAGGCGTCTTAGGCCACTCTACGCTTTTGGGCTGAAGGGTGGGCAGGCGGAGTTTCCTCTCCCTTCTGCCACCTGGTGCTTTTGGCCCCGCCGCTGCGTCTATGTTGCCCGGGAATGCCGTCGGCGCCCGCGCTTAAGTGCCATAGGAGGAGGCAGGCGGATCCGTGTTAGCCAAGGCCGTGCCTGACGGCACGGGGGCGGAACAATCTATGCCGGAGGAGGCCGTCCCCGGCAACGGCGGGGCGGTGGAGTGATAGGTGTGGCCGGTAGGCGTTTGCAGTTCCACTGAATGACGCCGCCGTGGTCCGGCCAGTGTGCGCGCTGTCCAGCCGGGCGCTTCTTTGGTGTGGTTGCAGGCTTCGCAGAGGCCTTGGCCGTTGCCGGCTGTGGTGGGGCCGTCCTGGTGCCAGGGGATGATGTGGTCCTGGTGGCGGATCGGCGCGTCGCAATAGGGGGTGCGGCACACGTTGTCCCGGACCTGCAGGAATCGCCGGAGCCCTGGTGGGAAGAGCCGGGCCGGTTCGCTGTCGCCGTGGAACAGGGTGCGGTCGCTCATGACGAGCTGGATGTCCACGCCGCTGATCCCGCCCGGGGTGCCGGTGACGCGTTCGACGAGCTGATCGGCCATGACGGCGCCGCGGGACCGGTCATCCCCGCCGGCCTTGACGGTGTCCGCATGCCTGCTCAACGCGGCATAGGCGGCCACGCCCTGGGCCACTGGAAGTAATGCTGTCAGGTAGGTCATGGTGTCCGGTGCCGGCCGCAGGCTCACCGTTCGTTCCGTGACTGCCTGGCTGGACCGTTTAGCGACAGACCGCGGATCCCGCCGATAGGCCGCGGCCCGGGCAGCAGCAACAATGGCCCGATCCCCGGCGCCGTCGAAGGTTCCGGTGTCGGCGGCGAGTTCCTGGTCGACGGCCCACCGGTCCTCGGGGGACAGGCAGACGGTTTCCTTCACGATGAGGGTGGCCCGCCATTCATTCAACTGCCCGGACTGCAAAGCTGCGAGAGTTCGGGGCATCCCTGTGGTCAAGGCCTTCGCCAATCCCAGGAGTGTGCCGCCACGGGATGGGGACTCCCGGCGGGCCAACGCTATTTCAGCCCCCACCCCCGCACCCTGCTCATCAGCCGGGACACCAGCCGCTGCCCGCTCCTGCCGCCTTTGCACCTCAAGGGCCGCGGCGATGCGTGCCTGCTTCGCGGCCAATGCGGATTTCACGTCCTCGAGTTCCCTGATCTGGTCAATCTTTCCCCGGCTATCCATGGCGACAGGCACGGCGGCCAGCAACGCAAGGACATCAGCAACACAAGGACCAGGAACGCCTCCTGCCTTCACAACACCTCCCGCACCAAGCCCTGTTCCCGCCGTCGCCACCATCCCCCCAGCCTTCCAGCACCCCAGTCCCGACGCACTCACCCACCCGCCCTATGTGGATAATCCGAGGCAAACCTGCCCGCCGTCCGAGCTGTCCACATAGTGCTTTCCAGCACGGCTGTTCGGCAGCCGTGCTGTTCAATAAAGGGATGCAGTTCGACAGAAAGGGCCTCAAGCTCGAAGGCTTCTCCGGTTTCCGGCCGATCGACGCGCTGGACGCCATGCGCATCCCGCAGGGAACGGGGCTGTTCGCAGTACTGGCACCGGAGGGGTTCCAGCCCCGCTTCCTCAAGAAAAGCACCGCCGGCGTCTTCAAGAAGAAGGATCCCTCGCTTCCGGAGGCGGCCCTGGCCACAGAATGGGTGGACACCGCAACGGTCCTTTACCTGGGCAAAGCCGGCCCCGGCAGCAAAGGCAACCGGGGCCTCAGGCGGCAGATCCAGGAATTCCTCGACTTCGGGCAGGGCAAGCCGCCGGGGCACTGGGACGGCCGCCTGGTCTGGCAGCTCGCTGACGCTGAAAAGCTGGTCATCGCGTGGAAGGAACTTCCGGCGGAACAGCTCTCCAAAGCCGAGGCGGACTGTCATGCAGCGTTCATCGCAGAGTACGGAAAGCTTCCCTTCGCCAACCTGGTGAGGGCCCGCGCAAAGTGAACGGAGCGGCAAAGTGAGCGGAGCCGCAAAGTCAGGGGAGCGGAAAAGTGAGAGGAACTAGGCCAAACCGTCGTCGTACGTAAAACGCCCGCCTAGCAGCGTGGCCGCCACCGGCATCGCCGCGAACACGTCATCCGGCACAGTCAGCGGATCCGCATCGAGGAGGACCAGGTCGGCAGCATCACCAACACGGACACCCAAGCGGCCCCGGGCGGAAGCAAAGAGGGCCTGCTCCCGCGTGATGGCCTCCTGCGGATGCCACGGCCCGCGCCCGTCCCCGCGCGCCCGCAAGACTGCGGCAGCCATCGCCGCCCACGGTTCAAGCGGCGCCACCGGCGCATCAGAGCCCAGCAGCAGCTCTGCCCCGGCATCGAGCAGTGACCGCAACGGAAAAGCGCGGTCAGTCCGTCCCGGCCAGTTCGTTTCGGCAGCGTCACGGTCATCCAGGGCGTGGACCGGCTGGACACTGGCCGCCACCCCCAGGGAACCGAAGCGGGCAAGATCCTCCCGGCGGACAAACTGCGCATGCTCGATCCGGCCGCCCACTCCCGCAGATTCGAAAGCGTCGAGGGCCACCCGGTTGGCCGCATCACCGATCGCATGGACGGCAGGGACAAAGCCGGTATCACCCGCCCGCCCCAGCAGTTCCGCCAGCTCATCAAAGCCCACCGTCAGCAGCCCATGCCCGCCAAAAGGGTAGGGGTCCACGCAAAAGGCAGTCCGGGTATTTAGGGAACCGTCAATAAGTACTTTCAGGGGACCTACCCTCAGCAGCCCGTTGCCGCCGTCCACCTCCTGCCCTGTCCGCATGCCCTGGGCGACGGCACGTTCAAGGTCAGCCGGATAGACACCCGCCTCCACCCGCAACGCGTCAAACCCGCCGGTGATGCGCCGCAACCACGGATCCCGGTTCCACGTCATCTCGAAGTCCACCACGCCCACCACGCCACGGGCCGCGGCGGCCCGGGTAGCATCGCCAACCCAGCGGTCCACCACGGTGTCCGGCAACCGTCCCAGCTCCCGGGTCAGGGCGAACGCCGGCTCCTCGCGCAACAGGCCGGAAGAATCCACCTGCACGGCATAGCGCGCGGCCGCTGCAGAGTTGAGCCACACACAGTGCAGGTCATGGCTGACCAGAACGGTGGGCTGGCTGCCCGTGGCGGCGTCCAGCACTGCGAGGGAGGGCTGGTCCGGCCACAGTGCGTCACGAAAGCCGACGCCCACGGTGGTTACTGAAGGGTCGGCGGCTGCCATGCTGCAACGGACGACGGCGGCAGCCTCGTGGGCGGTGAGCGCACCGGAGAGGTCAATACGGTTGGCATGCAGCGCCCACTGGGTCATGTGGACGTGCTCGTCCCACAACCCCGGAACAGCAAACCGGCCGTCAGCATTAACTACTTGCGCGCTGCCTCTGGACTCAGTGGCAGCCGAGATCCCGCTGACCCGGCCCTGGCGGATATGCACGTTGCAGGGCGCGGACTTTCCTGGCAGCCGCACGTTAGCCAGTACCAGCCCCGTCACGCTGGACCGCGCAGCCGTTCCATCTCACGGCGGTCTTTCTTGGTGGGCCGCCCGGCGCCCCGGTCCCGCTGAGGAAGGCCAAGGGCGGGGGCCACTGGCCGCGGCGGGGTGTGGTCGGTGAAACAGTGCGATGCTGCCTCCGCTCCGACGCGTTTGGCTATCAGCCGGCGCACTTCGAGAATGCGTTCGTAACCGGGCATCCGCACCGTCACGGTGTCGCCGCCCACCAGTGTGGCGGATGCTTTTGCCGGGCTGCCGTTCAGGCGGACATGGCCGGCGCGGCAGGCAGCAGTGGCCGCGGAACGGGTCTTATAGGCGCGGATGGCCCACAGCCACGCGTCGATGCGGACGCTGGCGGGGGAGGAAGGAAGGCTGGTCATGGCTGGCACCGAGTATAGTCCCGGCGGCGTGCCTCAGGGCCAGCCAACTCCCCCGCTACCCAACCGTCACCTTCACGCGCTGCACCATATTGTTGCCCAGGCCCTGGTAATTCCAGTGCTGCTCCAACGGCTGCGTGGCACCGCTGGAATCCGTTGCGCGGCAGGAAAGGATGTGCTCGCCCGGTTCCGCCACCCACGGCAGTGTCCACTTACGCCAGGCATAGCCGCCCGCGGGCTTCTCCAACTGGGCCTGGAGCCAGGTGCCGTCAACGCCCACCTCCACTCCTGTGACGGCGCCTCCGCCGGACCATGCCCTGCCCTGGAGCAGCACAGGTCCCGGCTTCAGGAACCGCGTTCGGGTGAAGAAGTCAGGTATCCCCGGCGGCACCATCAGTGAACGTACCCTGATCCGCGATACCGGAGTCCCGGCGTCGTCCGCTGACTCCTGGTAGCGGTACGCGACCTCCTGCTGGAAGCCCTTGAAGGGGGTGGTGACCACCTCGATGGACTTCAGCCACTTCACGCTTGCCATCCCGTACCACCCGGGCACCACCAGGCGGAGCGGGTATCCGTGCTGGGGCGGCAGCTCACTGCCGTTCATTTTGTAGGCGAGTACGACGTCGGGGCGCAGCGCCTCGCGGATCGGCAGGCTTCGTGCGTAATGGTGGGGAACGCCGCCTTGGACACCCTCGTCCGCGCCAGTGAAGACAACCTCCACGGCGTGCGGCAGGACACCCGCCTTGCCAAGGAGGTAGGCGAGCGGTACTCCGGTCCAGTGCGCGGTTCCAACGCCTTCGAGGAGCCATGGCTGGCTCATTGGCCGGGGATCCAGGAGCGAGCGCCCGTTGCCCGCACATTCCAGGGTGACCGGGACGGTTATGGCCGGGTCCTTCCGCAGTGCGGCCATGCCCAGTTCCAGGGCCATCTCCACTGCTCCGCTGATCCTGAGATGCCACGATGAACCGTCCACATCCGGAATGTCGAAATGCGTGAGCACATAGTGGAGCCCCGGGGGTGTGACGTCCCGGCGGAGCGCCTCGAGCGGCATGGAGTGGTTGCGGGCGCCCAGCTGCAGTTCCTCCCGTGTGAGGGGGCCGGTGGTGGGCCCTCCCGCGGCGGGAACCATGCTCCCGGCGGCTGCTGCTGACCCGCTGGACTGGTGGGTTTGATAGGTCTGTTTCACGGCGGTGCCACTCCTGCCCGGCTGGCTGGTACATCCCTTGCCACAGGTCTACGCCCACGCCGCCGGTCCGTCAACGCCCCACAAAACTCCCGGGGGATTCAGAGGACGGGGCGGGTCAGGAACCCGGCCAGGCTGATCGGATCCTGGCCGGTGAGCCCGTGGACGTCTGGCGAGATCCCTGCCATCTCGCCTGCTGCAATAGCTGTGTATGTACTGACCCAGGCATCAAGCTGCCAGGCAGGGGCGCCGTAGGAGGCACGGGATGCGTACGCCTCCTCCACTGTTTCATGCTGGTAGCTGACGTTGCGGCCGGTCCCTTCGGTGAGGATCTGTGCCGCCTGCGCCATGGTGAGCTCTTCCGGACCGGTCAGGTTGTAGGTGGCGCCCTTGTGAATGGCGGGGTCGCGCAGCACGGCAAGGGCGCACCGGGCGATGTCCTCGCGGGCCACCCCTGAGAAGGCGCCGTCCCCGGCGGGACCGCGGATCACCCCGTCCTGCCCGGCCAGGCGGGGCAGGAAGTCCAGGTAGAAGTTGTCCCGCAGGAACGTGAAGTCCATTCCGGACGCGCGGATGTGTTCCTCCGTGGCGTGATGGTCCCGGGCCAGGGTGAAGGTGGCGTCCGGCGCCGCTCCATAGAGGGACGTGTACACCACGTGCTCCACCCCGGAATCTGCCGCCGCATCCACGAACACGCGGTGCTGCTGCACCCGGTCCTCCGTTTCGGCGGCCGACACCATGAACAGGACTTTGGCGCCGTCCAGGGCCTGCCGGACGGCGGCGGCGTCGGAGTAGCTGCACTGGGAAACCGTGGCGCCGTGCAGCGCCGGCGCACGTGAGGTGTCCCGCACCAACAAGCGCTGGGCGGAACCTGCAGCCGCGAGCTGCCGCGCCACCATTCCACCCAGGCCGCCGGTGGCACCAGTGACGGCGAGATCCGGGACTTCCGGAGCGTCAGCCATGGGGTCCTAGGCTTCGCGCTTTGGCGGCGACGTGGTCTTGGCGGGATCGCGCTCGGCAAGTGAGCCCACGGCGTCGTCAATCTTCTTCAGAACCTCCGGCTCCAGCTTCACTCCCGCCGCGCCCACGCTGTCCGCGATCTGCTCCGGCCGTGAAGCTCCAATGATGGCGGAAGCAACGTTCGGGTTCTGCAACACCCAGGCCACGGCCAGCTGCGGCATGGAGAGGCCGGCTTCCTCGGCGATGGGCTTGAGTTCCTGCACGCCGGCCAGGACGTCGTCGCGCATCCAGCGCTCGATCATCTTGGCCCCGCCTTTTTCGTCGGTGGCCCGGCTGCCTTCAGGGGCGGGCTGGCCGGGAAGGTATTTGCCGCTGAGCACACCCTGTGCCATGGGCGACCAGACGATCTGGGACACGCCCAGCTCCTCCGACGCCGGCACCACCTCGGCTTCGATGACCCGCCACAGCATGGAGTACTGCGGCTGGTTGGAGATCAGCTGGAAGCCGAGCTCCCTGGACAGCTTGTGGCCTTCGCGGAGCTGCTCTGCGGTCCACTCGCTCACGCCGATGTACAGCGCCTTGCCCTGCCGGACAATGTCGGCGAAGGCCTGCATGGTTTCTTCCAGCGGCGTTTCGAAGTCGTAGCGGTGGGCCTGGTAAAGGTCCACGTAGTCTGTCTGCAGCCTGCGCAGGGACCCGTTGATGGATTCCATGATGTGCTTGCGGGACAGGCCAAGATCGTTCTTGCCCTTGGGCCCGGTGGGTCCGTAGACCTTGGTGAAGATTTCCAGGGATTCGCGGCGTTCGTTCTTCAGGGCGGCGCCCAAAACGGTTTCTGCTGCGGTGTTGGCGTAGACGTCTGCTGTGTCGAAGGTGCTGATGCCGGCGTCGATCGCGGCCCGCACACACTCTGTGGCTACGTCGTTTTCCACCTGGGAGCCGTGGGTCAGCCAGTTGCCGAACGTGATTTCCGAGACTTTGAAGCCGCTGTTTCCGAGGTATCTGAATTCCATGGGTTTCACGCTAGCCCAGATGGTTGCTCAGGGTAAGGGCTGTTTACCCTTCGACCTTGTGCCGTTGGAGTCGGCCTTCTTCGCAGCTTCTCCTGCCGCCTTGCTGATCTGCTCCGGGGCGGACAGGGATACCAGCGATCCCGTGTCCAGCGGCGCCAAGGGATGGGGGGCCTGCGGCTTCTTGAAGGACCGCGGCTTCTCCCGCGCCGGACGGCTGTTGTCCAATGCAGACTCCACCAGGGGGGCCACTTCGGCCACTTGCTCGGCGGGCACCTTGGGATCGGGAAGGTCGCGCACCGAAAGCTTGATTTGCGGCCTGGCAGCACGGGCGCGGGCTATGGCGCGCGCGTCGGCGTCGGCAACGGCAGCCGCCCAGTCTTCCGCGAGGACGGGTGGCTCGCGGCGGGCGGCGGTCAGTGCGGGGTGATGCTCGACGGCGGTGCGCAGCGACGACTTAAGATGCGTGGGCTTAAGCGCGGCGCGCCAGTCCCGGCGGGCCTTTCGCGGTGCGGCCGCGGCGGCAGCACCGGCGTCGGACGTGTCTTGGCGGGTGTGGAGCCGCGTGCCGTACAGCTGGACCAGCGGCAGGGATTCATTGCCGGGGCGCCTTCCGAACAGGGCCATCAGTACAACGGCCGCCAGCCTGCCCACCCCTGCCAGCACCAGGGTGATGACCCCCAGCAGGAAGAGGACCAGGAACATCAGGAAGGCCACTCCCACAGTCCCCAAAAAGGTCAGGTTGAGGATGAGCGTATCCGGATTTCCCACGTCATCTCTCCTCTCTGCCTTCAGCGGGGCCGTCCCCGGTACTTCCTTGCCCCGGCGCCGGCTCCTTCTCCACCTTACGGATTTTTGCCGGGGCATGCCGCCGGCGGCAAGGGCGCGTCCCGGGTTGTAGCAAAGCTGTTACAGCTTGTGACAGCATCGCCTGTATGACAGGAACCAGGGACCAGGAAAACTGTATGTGCCTGTCCGGCGAGCCGTACGGGCAGTGCTGCGGACGGTTCCACAGTGGCTCGGCGGAAGCTGCCACGGCTGAACAGTTGATGCGCTCCCGCTACAGCGCCTTTGCGCTGATGGACGCGGACTACCTCCGGCGTACGTGGCACCCGGAGACGGAGCCCGCCAGCCTGGACCTGGACCCGGCCATGGAGTGGCGCCGCCTGGACATCATTTCCACCTCCCGCGGCGGGCCATTGGACACCGAGGGCACAGTGGAGTTCAAGGCCCACTTCAGGCATGGCGGGGAACGCGGTGTCCTTCATGAAAGCAGCAGGTTTGTCCGGGAACATCGGCGCTGGCTCTATCTGGACGGGCAGATCCTGGGCTGACTACTCGTCGGCGTATTCGCTGTCCGGGGTGAAGCCGGCCCGGTCCACTTTCCGGTGGAAGCGCATGCCCGCCAGGCCGCCCAGCACCGCGCCCACCAGGGCAACCAGCGCCACGACGACGGCCGCGATGATGCTGGTAGTGGTCAGCTGGCCCTCGTTGATGGGGATCCGCGGGAAGCTGTTGAGGTTGGCCAGCACGTTGAACTGCTGTCCGAACACGAGCCCCAGGATGGAAACCAGGACGGCCACGATCAGGGCCCAGATCCAGACCATGAGGCCCTGCTTCATTCCGTTGAAGCGGGCCATGCGGCCGGCCACGTACCCGCCGCAGTAATAGGAGAGGAAGAGGATGACCAGCAGCACAATGATGCCTACCAGCCCAACCGTGCCGCTGTTTGAAGCTGCCTGGTTGACCGCTTCACTGACGTCCGTGTTGGTGGCCAGTCCAACAGCTGTTCCGGCTGCTGCCACCAAGGCTGTCAGGAGCACGGCCATGCCGGTGGCAGTGAGCCAGCCAAAGAACGCCGAGCCCACCTTGATGCCGCCGAACTGCTCCTTCTCGCGGGCCACGGCAGTTTGCCGGTCGGTCACGCCTGGATCCACCACGGGGGTGTGGGTGGTGGGGGTGTACTCCCGCTCCGCCGACGCGGCGGGCTGCCCGTCATAGCTGGAGGTGGGCACGGCCCTGGTGGCCGGCGTCTGGTCCACCCTGCGGGTGTGCTCAGTGTCCGCCGGACCGTCCCGATAGCTTCCGCTCCGGTCCGCGTCCTCCCGCGCATGCCGTGGGGGCAGGTTTTCTGGATCTGTTGAGCTGCTCATAGAACCACTCAACCATCGGGCAGCACCGATAGCAAGGATGCTTACTATTTTGTGACCAGCGGCTTTAGCGGTATCGGCGGTGCAGGTTTTCTTTCCGGGACGGGCCGGGGGAGGCGTCCGCGATCCACGGGCCGGTCCCTTCTGACGGGTCCAGGACGCCTTCCTCCAACCAGGTGTAATCTCCGGCGAGGACCTTCCGTGTGAGGGCGTGGTCGCCGTCGTCCGTGTTCCGCCACAGCTGGTCAAAGTACTCATCCACGCGCACCCTGGCCTGCTCACAGTACGCTTCCGCCAGCTCATAGGCGCTGGCAGCCTTGTCCGGTGAGGTATGGAGCAGCATCTCGGCGCGTGCGCAGCAGGCAGTCATGGCGAAGAGCTCCGCACCGATGTCCACTACCCGGCCAAGGAATGCCTGCTTCCGTTCCAGCTTCGCCTGCCAGCGGCCCATGCCGTAGAACGTCTGCCTCGCCAGCCGCCGGGATGAGCGCTCCACGAACCGCAGCTGCTTGGCCAGCCGCCCGAATTCACCATAGGAGCGGGGGTCCATGCCCGCGCCCGCCACCAGCTTGGGCAGCCACCTGGCATAGAAGCCGGACGCGCCGACGGCGGCCTTCGCCTTTTCGGACAGGCTCGCGTCCAGCGATGCGAGGTCGCCGGCGGCGGCCAGGTGCGCATCCACGGCCTCGCGGGCAATCAGCAGCCGCATGATTTCCGAGGAGCCTTCAAAGATCCGGTTGATCCGCAGGTCCCTCAGCTGCTGCTCGGCCGGGACCGCGCGCTCGCCCCGGGCGGACAGTGATTCCGCGGTCTCAAACCCGCGGCCGCCCCGGATCTGCACCAGCTCGTCAGCGATCCGGCAGCTGATTTCGGTGGACCAGAGCTTGGCAAGCGCGGCCTCGATCCGCACATCCTTCTGGCCCGCGTCCGCCAGCTCGGCAGAGAGTTCGAAGACCGCATCCAGGGCGAAGGCGGACGCCGCGATAAAGGCAATCTTCTTTCCCACGGCCTCGTGTTTACCCACCGGCCGGCCCCACTGCGTGCGGGCGTTCGACCATTCCCGGGCTATCTTGAGGCTCCACCGGCCGGAGGCGACGCAGAGCGCCGGCAAGGCAAGGCGCCCGGTGTTCAGTGTTGTCAGCGCAATCTTCAGGCCCTGCCCCTCCCTGCCCAGGCGGTTTGCCGCCGGTACGCGGACCTGATGGAACCGGGTGACGCCGTTTTCGATGCCCCGCAGGCCCATGAAGGAATTCCGGTTCTCTACCGTGATCCCGGGCGAGTCCATCTCCACCACGAACGCGCTGATCCCGCCCTTGTGCCGGGTTCCGTCCGAATCCGTGTGGGCCGGCACTACCGCCATCACCACCACCAGTTCAGCGATCACGCCGTTGGTGGTCCACAACTTGACGCCGTCCAGGAGGTACGCGCCGCCGTCGTCCGTTGGCGTCGCTGTGCTGCCCAGCCGGGCAGGATCGCTGCCCACGTCAGGTTCCGTCAGCAGGAACGCGGTCACGGCACCGGCAGCGCAGCGGGGCAGGAACTCGCTTTTCTGTTCGGGCGTCCCGAAGACCTTGACCGGTTCCGGAACGCCGATGGACTGATGGGCGGAAATCAGGGCGCCGATACTGGGGTGGACACTGCCCAGGAGAGCCAATGCCCGCCCGTAGTACACCAGGGACAAGCCAAGACCGCCGTATTCCTCCGGGATCTTCATGCCGAAGACGCCCAGATCGGCCAGTCCCCGGATGTACTCGTCCGGGATCTTGGCCTCGCGCTCGATAATCCGCCCGTCCATGGTGCGCGCGTATTCCGTCAGCCTGGCCATGAAGGCCTCGCCGCGTTCCACCGACGCTGCTTCCGGGGTTGGCCAGGGATGGACCAGCCCGAGGTCGAAGTTGCCCAGGTACAGGCCCTTCGCAAAGCTGGGACGCTCCCAGCCTGCCTCGCGTGCGGCCTCCGCTACGGCGCGCGCCTCATCCGCGGTGACGCCGGCGCCGATCTTGCCGGCCGGTACAGGGGTCTCCTCGGCAGGGGCGTCCGTTGCCGGGCTGGTGGGTGCCGGGATGCCGGTGGCAGGGCTGGTTGTGGAGGTGCTGTCAGTGGCGGAGCTCATGGGTCATCTCCTTGGCCGATGGCCGGTGTAGCCATGGATCCGCCGGGTTGGAGAACCCTTCAGCTGTCCCTCAATATTACCCGCGGGTAAGTTCCGGTGCTAGGGGAAGCCTGCCCCTGGAAGTCCCCGGTGGCGTCCGCCGCTGCTGCGTGGCGCAGCAGCTTGTCCCATGCCGCATTGATCCCATGGACAACTGTCAGCAGGGTGGTGGAAACAACAGTCCAGCCCAGCTTTCCTACCCCCACCAGCACCAGGGCAACCAGTCCGGCAGCCAACACGAATGCGGCCAGGATGAAGCCAAACACCAGCGTGCCCATGAATACCAGGGTGGCGGTTTCCACTGAACTTAGATCGAACTGCATGGGTCCCCCTGCTGCGACGTTGCTTTGGTTGAGATCAGTAGCAAGAGCGTAGGGGGAGACAGTTGGACCAGCCAGAGCTGCCGGGCCCCCGGGGAGCTGTTGATATGGGATCGAAACACTACGGCCGGGTAGGTCACGGAGCGGTCGCGGCGGCTGCGTTAACCTTGTAGTTGGCAGTTTTCGATCTGAGCCGCCGCCCCGCCCCCGCAGACAGCCAAGGAGAGTGTGTGCCCCGCACCGCCAGGTCATCCGCTGACGCCATCAGCGCCCGGCTCCGGGACCTCGAACTCCTCACCAAGGGACCCGCCTGGGCCCTGACGCGTTCGGCCCCCTGGGTGATCGCGGTGCTGCAGGCATCCTTCACCCGCACCCGCCCACAGCTTCCACTCGAGGAGTTCCATGCCGACGTCGACTCCTTCCTTGAGGAGCTGCGGCGCCAGGACCCGGGGCTGGGCGGCGGGGCGAACGGCAAGTCCTTCGGCGACGAATGGACGCGCCGCCAGTTCCTGACGCGGCGGAACCAGTCCGGCCAGATCGTGTACGAGGTCACCGAACCCGCGGCGCGTGTGCTCGCCTTCCTGGACAGCCTTTCCAGCGAACGGTCCACCCTCAACGGTTCCCGCCTCGGAACGCTCCTGGGTGACGTGGAGAAACTCGCCAACGAGACCAACCCGGACCAAAGCGCACGCCTCGAATCGCTGGAAGAGGAAATAGAGGAACGCCAGCAGCTGATCCAGGACATCAGCAGCGGCGAGTTTGACGGCCTGCTGGACGACGACGAGGCCGTGGAGGCAGCCGGAAACATCCTGGACCTCGCCGCGAGCCTGCCTGCGGACTACAAAAAGATGCGTGACCGGATCGAGGAGCTGGTGGGCGGGCTGCGCAACCAGATCATCGAGGAGTCGCTGACCAAAGGCGCCACCATGGCCCAGGTGCTGGAGGCGGACAAGCGGCTCCGGCAGAGTCCGGAGGGGCGCACGTTCCGTTCCTTCACGGCGTTCCTTGAGGACCCGCAGCAGCAGCTGAGGTTCCGGTCAGCCATCGGGGAAGTGCTCAGCCGGCAGTTCGCGGATGACCTTTCCCCCGAAGACCGGGAAACGCTGAAGAACCTGGTGGCCGAACTGCGCCAGCAGCACAGCCAGATCCAGCGCATCTACGGCAAGCTCAGCGAGAGCCTCAACACCTACGTCCAGAGCGACGACTTCCGGCAGTCGGTCCGGCTCCGGCAGGTCCTGCGCGAAGCGGAGCAGGCCATCCGGTCCCTTCCCTACGAGCGGGAACGCCCCGGCCTGGTTCCCGGGCCTGTCCTCTTCAACGCCGGCTTCGAGTCACTGTCCATGGTCAAGCTCTTCGATCCCGACGAGTTCGCGGCCCCGCCCAAGCTGGCTGACCCCATCGCCTTCAGCGACTCCGACCGGACGCGCTCGCCGAGGACCGGAAAAGCCAAGCCTGGCGTGGTGCGCGCCGCCATGGCCGGCGCAGCCACCCTGTCCGAAGCCTGGCGGCAGCTGCCGCCGGAGGAGCAGCACATCAACTCCATCCGGGCGCTCCTCTCGGAAGCCCTCCATGCCGGCGCGGGGTTCGACGAGGAAGCCTTTGAAGGCCTGGACTTTGAACAGATAGACGGCACCACGCGCAGGGCTTACCTGCCGCTCGTGAAGCTCAAGAAGGACTGATGATGACTGAAGTTTCGAACGCTGAGCGGCCCCACACCGGAGGAATCACCCCCCGGGACACGTTCGTCGACGGCGCAGCCCTGTTCCCCGGCGATACCGGCGTCCTGTCCATGAAGGTGCGGCAGGCGCTGGTGAAGCTCCTCAAGGGCCCCTACGTGGACGGCGGCCGGGACGAGAAGCTCTGGACCGTGCTGCTGGACCACCAGGTCATCCTTCGCAGCCGGCTGTCCGAGCTGTTCCTTAATCTGGAACTGGACCATGAGCGGAAGATCGCCGTGCTGCGCCCGGTGGACCCGGACGCGATCGGCGGGAGTGCCCGCTCGTCCATCCTCCGGCAGCAGCGTGCCCTCAGCCGGGTGGAAACTATCGTGCTGCTTCGGATGCGCCTGTTGCTGGACCGCCACGTCACGGCACAGACGGACCCCACCATTACGCGCGAGGAAATCGCCGACCTGGTGGCGCACTACCAGCCGGCAGGGCAGCAGGACGCACTCCGGGACTCGGACGTGGTCAACAGGGCCATCACCAAGCTCCTTGCCCGCCAGCTCCTGCTCCCCACCGGCCTGGATAACGTCTACACCATCTCCAACGCCCTGCCCCTGGCCCTCCCGTTCGAGAACATCGGTGACATCCCGGCCCAGATAGCGGCGCTGGCAGCAGCCACCACGGATCCCACCGGCACCGAGGCGCTCATAGAGCTCGACACGGAGCCGGCAGCTGAACCTGCCGACAACGAAGCGGAGGATGCCCAGTGAGCGTCGCGAGCATGTTACCCCTGGGCGACCTGACGAATCCCGGCCAGATGCGCCTTGCCTTGGTCCAGGTGGTCAACTGGGGCACGTTCCACGGGGCGCACACCATGCACGTGGACCGGAACGGCACCCTGCTCACGGGCAACTCGGGCGTGGGCAAGTCCACCCTCTTCGACGCCATGCTGCGCGTCTTCGATGCGCGGCCGCGGTCCAACGAAGCGGCTGCACAGCGTTCGGGCGGAGCGGTGGAGGACAAGCGCACCACGTTTACGTACATGCGCGGCAAGGTGGGCGACAAGGCCGTCGGCGAGGGCTCGGCAAGTGCTTTCCAGCGGCCGGGTGCCACGTGGTCCGCGGTCGCGCTGACGTTCGATAACGCGGCAGGCACCCGCGTGACCATCTCGGCATTGTTCGACCTCCCCAAGAACGGCACGGAGTCCAGCGTGGGGCGCTTCTACCTGGTCGACCACGCGCCGCTGGACCTTGAGGCGCTGGAAGGCATTGCGGACAAGCGGTTCACCAAGGCAGCCCTGGAGACGATCTTCCCGGACGCCCAGGTCTTCGACGTCCACAAGGCGTTCGCCGAGCGGTTCCGCCGGCTGCTGGGCATCAACTCGGACCAGGCCCTGCCGCTCCTGCGCGTCATCCAGGCCGGCAAGGGCCTGGGCGGCAGCGTCAACACCTTCTTCCGGGACCAGGTCCTGGATGCGCCGGCAACGCTCGCGGCGGCGGATGACGTGGTGGAGGAGTTCAGCAACCTGATGTCCATCCGGCAGCGGCTGGAGGACATCCGGCAGCAGCGGGACCAGCTGGCCCCGGTCCCGGGCCTGAACCGGGAGTACGCCCAGTCGCTGCTGGACGCGAACCGGTTGCGGGACCTCGCCGGCGAGGAGTTCGACGCCTACAAACAGCAACTGGCCGTCACCGTCCACCAGAAGACCCTGGCGCGTTTCAGGGAGCTGGCCCAGGCAAAGGCCAAGGAGCTCGGCGCCGAGCGGTCGGTCCGCGACGGCCTGGCCAAGGAACTGCGCGAGCTGGAGGCGGACTACAACAACCAGGGCGGCAACGCCATCTCGGCCATCGAGCAGTCGCTGGAGAACGCCCGCGTGGGCTTGAAGCTTCGCCAGCAGGTGGAGGAAGCCGCACGCCAGGCTTTGTCCGACGCCGGCCTGAGGCTGGACTGGTCCGAGGAAGGCTGGGAGCAGGCGCACGAGCAGGCAGCGGCCAGGTCCGCCGAGCTGAAGGATGATTCCCAGGCGCTGCAGGAACTCCGCTTCGAAGCCTTCGATGCCCACGCAACCAGGAAGCGCGAACTGGCAGCGGCTGAGCAGGAGCTCGTGTCGCTGAAGACGCGCAAGTCCCTGCTGCCGCCGTCGAGCATTGAGAACCGGGCGGCCATCGCCGCCGCCACCGGCATCCCCGAAGACCGAATGCCGTTCGCCGGCGAGCTGATGGACCTTGCCGAGGGGCAGGAGAAGTGGCGCCCCGCCGCAGAACGCGCGCTCCGGAACCTCGCCACCACCCTGCTGGTGCCCGGCGAGCACTTTGCGGCAGTGACGCGCTACCTCAATGACCACAACGTGCGGGGCGCCTTGCGGGCGGTGGACGTTTCCAAGCCGCTCGCCGGCGGTGCGCTGGCTTTGGAGGACGTGCACGACGGCGACCTGCTGACCAAGCTGGACATCCTCGCCACGGGTGCCGCGACCGAAGCGGGGGAGTGGATCCGGGAGCGCATCGCCCTGGACTTCGCCTACCCCTGCGTGGAGGACCCGGACGAGCTGGCAACTCTGGACCGCGGCCTGAGCCTGGGCGGCGTGGTCAAGCGCAACCGCCACACCGTGGAGAAGGACGACCGGTTCACCAGCAGGCAGGATTACGTCCTCGGGTTCGACAACGCCGCCAAACTGGAACTGGTGGCCGGCCAGGTGGAGGACCTGCGCCAGGAGGTGGCCAAAGCGGCGGAGCTCGCCCAGAGCCGCGAGGACTCGCACCAGGGCATGAGCCGCCAGCTTGAGGCGCTGCGCAGGATCGCCGAGGACCACCGCCCTTGGGAGCAGGTGTCGGCGGCAGTGGCGGCCGAGGAGCTCGCCCGCATCGAGCAGCGCCTGAAGGATGCCCTGGCCGCGCAGGCGGACCTGGAACCCCTCCGCGCCACCATCGAGGAGGTGCGGCACAAACACCAGTCCAGCACCGAGGCCGCCGCGGTCCTGCAAAGCGAATACAAGGCCCTGGACAGGCAGCTCACTGCTGCCGACTCCCTCCTGGAAGCTGCGCGGCAGCGATTGACCCAGGCACCGCCGTCGGACGCCACCGTCACGGCGCTGGAACCGTACTTCGCTGATTTCGGCGACGTCAGCGAGATGCACGAGCTGGACAACCTTGCCAACCGGGTGCGGACCGCGCTCTTGGGCGAACTGCACGCTGCGGAGTCCCGTGGACAAGCGACTGCCGAGCGCCTGACCCGGATCTTCGAGGGGTTCGTCCGCGAATGGGGCACTGCCATCTCCGCTGACCACGGCACCACGATCGGCGCCGCCGGTGAATTCGAAACCCGCTACCACGCGATCGTCAGCGACGGCCTGCCTGCACAGGAGGCGGAGTTCCGGCAGTTCTTCAACCAGCGCACGCACGAATCCTTCAGCACGCTGCTGCACCTGCTCGATGAGGAACGCCGCTCCATCACCAGCCGCATCCTTCCGCTCAACGGGATCCTTTCGCAGGTCAACTTCCACGAAGGCAGCTTCCTGGAACTGGACATCAAGCAGACCCTGCCGCCCACCGCAAAGCAGTTCAAGGACGCCATCCAGAACGCCCTCAAGGCCCGGCACACCCGGCCTGCCCGTGCGGACGCCTCCAGGGCGGAGGGCGGCGGGGAAAGGGACGACGACGCCGAGCTCACCGCCCGCTACAAGTCCCTGGAAACCCTGGTCAAGCGGTTGGGTTCGCAGGCACCCGAAGACCGGCGCTGGCGGGCCGAAGTGCTCGACGTGCGCGGACATCTCTTCATCCAGTGCAAGGAGCACCGCGAGGTGGCGGGCCCGGCGTCGGGCACAAAGGGCGGCGCGAAGAAGTCCGAGGTGTTTATGCACGCGGACACCGGGTCCATGTCAGGCGGCGAGCGGCAGCGCTTCACAGCCTTCATCATGGCCGCCGCCCTGAGCTACCAGCTGGGGATCGCCGAGCAGGGCTTCACCACTTACGGCACGGTGATGATGGACGAAGCCTTTGTGCTGGCCTCCGAAGAGTTCGCCGGTGCCGGGATCAAGGCACTGCACGAGTTCGGTTTCCAGCTGCTGCTGGCTGCCCCCGAAAACGTGATCGACCTGTCCCGGCACCTCGGTTCCGTCACGGAAATCCTCCGCGACAAGCGAACCAACCGCTCCGGCGTGCTGACGGCGCCGGTCATCAAGCCCCGGCCCGGTGAAGAAGGCGCGTGGCGGTCCGAGGCGAACCCGGTGGACATCATTTTGCGCTAGCCGTTACCAAGGACAACCGTTTATAACAAATCGATGGATATATTGTCCGGATGCTGTTGGAAGATGTTGTCCGGGTGCCATGCTTTTCACATCACTCACTCGCCTTCATCCTCCCGCCGGGCAGTTGTGGAACGCTGGGTCCCGCATCTGATTGCCTGATGAGCTTGACGGCTTTTCCTTGAAAGGCACCACAAATGCGCCCAGCACGCCGCGCCATCACCTCCATGGCGCTCACCGCAGTCGCAGCCCTCACCCTCACGGGCTGCATGGCTGACAGCACTGCCGGGGACGGCGGTCCCTCAGCCGGCACTGCTGCCCAGGCAGTTACCCAGAGTCCCCCTGCATCCATCGTTCCCGCCGCTACCTCGTCTCCTGTTCCCAAAGGGCCGGTGACCTTCACGTTCGCAGATGGCCGCCTGTCCTTTGCCTACCCGGAGGGCTGGCGCGTGGAGCATGAACAGGTATCGGTGTCCCCCGCGGTCGAAACGGCCACCGTCTACGATGCCGCCGGCAACGAGCAGGTCGCCGTCTACTACAGCCAGATCGGCGACGCCACGGCCGGCAACGTCTCCAGGTTCATACTCGAGACGGACCCGGTGCCGGGCCTGATCGGGGCTGCGGTTCCCACGCCCAGTTCGTCGTTCTATGTTGATCACGCTTTTGGCACTGCTACGTACCACATGGGGCTAACGGCAGGGTCGCCAATCTCGCCGGACGGACAGGTGCAGTACGGGCTCATACAGCTCGGCGACCGCATTCTGACCGCAGACGTGCTGTTCGATGGCCGGCAGTTCGCGAACGACGAGGCGGCGAAAGAGTGGTACTGGAGTGCCGAGGGCCGGGCGCTGAAGGCCGTGCTCATGAGCTTCTCCTACCGCTGATCCGCAATTGGGGGAGCCCTCCTTCGCATCCTGCGGGGAGGGCTTTCTCGTGTTTGCCAAGCCTGCCCGGTGCTACTTGGCCCGCACCCGTGCCAGGAATTGGGCGGTCCGGTCCTTCAGTCCTTCAATCTGGCGGAGGACGACGGCGGACGGGTCCGGGTTGATCTCGTTGGCCGGCGGTTCCTTCCGGACATTGCCGCAGCACAGGAAGTCGGCGCAGATGAGGGTGCCTACGGTGTTGCCGTCCCGGCCGGACTGGCCGGCGCGCCTTGCCACCCACAGCAGCACATCCTCCTTGGAGAACACGTCGCGGCACAGTTCGCACAGTACAGACCGGTTCTTCCGCGCTCCGCCCTCGGGGGCGCGGAGCATGACGCCGGTGAGGCCCTCGGCGTCCGGCACAACGAGGTAGCCGCGGAGGGGCATCTTCCCGTCCCGCCAGCCCAGGAAGTCCAGGCCGTCCCAGTCGAGGGAATCGAAGTCCTTGGGCAGGGTGAGCTTTGCGGTTTCCGAGCGGCTGGCATTGACGAATGACGATCGGATTTGTTGAGGTGTGATCGGTTGCATGGCGCCTGCCATCCTGCCAAACCGTGTTTGTGCTGTTCAAGGTCTTCCAGTGCTACGGAGAGTGTCCTTCGTCACGTACGGGAATAAGTTACGAAACTCTTGCGTAATGCTCCCGAGGATAGGCTAGCCTTACTTAAGTTCGCTTCATTCACTTAAGGAGTTCCGTGACTTCCCCCCTTTTCTCCGGGCCCAACACCACCCGGCGCACGCTGTTCAAATCAGTCGGCAAGGCGACGGCCGTTCTGGCCGCAGCGGCGCTCACCCTCTCCGCCTGCTCCACCGGCCCGGCCTCCTCCACAACGGACGCCGGTACCGCCAGCTCCAGCAGCTCCCAGTTCCCCGTGACCATCGAGCATGTTTACGGCGAGACCAAAATCGAGAAGCAGCCCACCCGCGTAGCCACCGTTTCCTGGGTCAATGACGACGTCGCCATTGCCCTGGGTGTAGTCCCCGTGGGTGTTCCCAAGAACGAGTGGGGCGGCAACGAGCAGGGCTCCACCCCCTGGAAGGACGCAGCCCTTCAGGAGCTCGGCGCCGGCTTCGGTTCCGACAAGGCTCCGGTCCAGTACTCCGAGGCCGACGGCATCAACTTCACCGAGATCGCCAAGCTCACGCCGGACGTCATCCTCGCCGCCTACTCGGGCCTGACGGAGGAGGACTACAAGAAACTCAGCGAGATCGCCCCCGTGGTGGCCCACCCCGAAGTTGCGTACGGAACGTCCTGGCAGGACTCAACCTCCATCATCGGCAAGGCGCTCGGCAAGGACGCGGAAGCCGCCAAACTGATCTCCGATACCGAGGCCACCATCAAGGAAAAGGTCGCCGAATACCCGCAGATCGCCGGCAAGAGCTTCATCTACGGGAACCTCGAGCCCGCCTCCGCCGAGGGCGTCAACGTCTACACGGCCAATGACAACCGTCCCCGGTTCCTCTCCGAAATCGGCATGAAGCTTGCGCCCGTTGTTGAAGAGAAGTCCAAGGGTTCCAAGGAATTCTTCATCCCCTGGTCCGCTGAAAAGGCCAACGAGCTCGAATCGGACATCTTCGTCACCTGGGTGCCGGACGCCGCCACCACGGACTCCATCAAGTCCGATCCCCTCCTCGGCCAGATCCCGGCCATCAAGAGCGGCGCGCTGGTGGCTGATTCGGACAACACCCTCACACTGTCCATCTCCGCTTCCTCCCCGCTGAGCCTGCCGTGGTCGCTGGACACGTTCCTGCCGCAGCTGGCCACCGCAGCGGACGCAGTGAAGTAAGCACCTTCCATGACGCAGAGTACGACGACGGCGGCGCGCCACGAGCCGGGGTCCGGCACCTTCGTGCCGGCCAAGGGAGCAGTTGACACTGCCCGCGCCCGCGCTTTCGGGGGGAAGCGCGCCGCCTGGCTGCTGGCCGCCGTCGTCGTACTTGCCCTGCTGGCCGGGGCCTCCCTGGCCGTCGGCGCCAGGGGGCTGTCCCTGGCCACGGTGTGGGAGGCGCTGGCTGCGTTTGATCCCGCCAACGGCGACCATGCCGTGGTCCATGCCCGCATTCCCCGTACCGTCCTTGGCCTGCTGGCCGGCGGCGCACTGGGGCTGGCGGGTGCAGCGATGCAGGGCGTGGCCAGGAATCCGCTCGCCGACCCGGGCATCATGGGCGTCAACGCCGGGGCTGCCCTCGCGGTGGTCACCGGCATCTACGTCTTCGGTGTCGGCTCACTCTCCGGCTACATCTGGTTCGCTTTCGTCGGGGCCGCAGCCGCCGCCGTCGTGGTTTACCTCATTGCCTCCCTGGGCCGGGACGGTGCCACCCCCGTGAAGCTTGCCCTGGCAGGCGCGGCGCTGAACGCCGGCCTGTACTCCCTGATGAACGTCATCCTGGTATCCAGCCAGGACACCCTGGACCGCTTCCGTTTCTGGCAGGTGGGCGGCATCGCCGGACGCGACTGGTCCGTGGTGCTGTCCGGACTGCCCTTCCTTGCCGCCGGCGCGGTCATCGTGCTCCTGACCGGGCGCGTCCTGAACAGCCTGGCCCTCGGGGACGACATAGCCCGCGGCCTCGGCCAGAGCGTAGGCCTGGCCCGCGGCGTCACAGCCCTCGGTGTGGTGCTGCTGTGCGGGTCCGCCACGGCGCTGGCCGGCCCCATTGCGTTCGTTGGCCTGGTCATTCCGCACGCCGTCCGCTTCCTGACCGGTCCGGACTACCGCTGGATCCTGCCGTTCTCGCTGGTCCTCGCGCCGGCGCTGCTCCTGGGCGCGGACATCATCGGCCGCGTGGTGCTCCTTCCCGGCGAAGTCCCGGCCGGCATCATGACCGCCCTCGTGGGCGCCCCCGTTTTCGTCTGGCTGATCCGCCGCGGGAAGGGAGCCGGGCTGTGAACCTCACCAAGTCCCGCGAGATGACATTTGACGGCAGTCCGGCGGTAAGACATTACCGATTCCTGCCATTTCGCAGCGGCCTGAACCGGACTGCGCTCCTGGCCGCCGCCGTCGTGGTCCTTTTTGCCGTGTCCGTCCTGCTGGGCAGCTACACCGTCACCATCCCCGACTTCTTCAAAATCCTGATCGCCCACCTGACCGGCGGTGAGAAGATCCCCGGCGCCAGCTTCATCGTGATGGAGAACAAGCTGCCGCGGGCCGTTATCGGCACCATGATCGGGCTCGCGTTCGGCCTGGCGGGCGCCCTGTTCCAGACGATGCTCCGCAATCCGCTGGCCAGCCCGGACATCATCGGCATCAGCTACGGCGCCAGCGCTGCTGCCGTGGTGGCCATCGTTATTTTCGGTGCCTCCGGGGCGGCCGTCTCGGGGGCAGCACTTGCCGGCGCGCTCGGCGTCGCGGCCCTCATTTACGCCATCTCCAGCGGCACCATCAGCGGCAACGGCCGCGGTGACGCCGCCGGCAACCGCCTCATCCTGTCAGGGGTGGGGATCGCCGCCGCGCTGCATGCAGTGGTGAGCTTCCTGATGACCCGGGCAGATATCCGAACCGCAGCCGACGCGCTCGTCTGGCTCAACGGCTCCCTGAACTCCGCCAGCTGGGACCGCGCCGGTGTCCTTGCCCTTGCCCTGTTGGTCCTGCTTCCTGCCGCGGCGGCCATCGCCGGCCCGCTGCGCATCCTTGAGCTTGGACCGGACGCCGCCGCGGGCCTGGGCATCAGGGTCAGCGCCACCCGCCTGGCGCTGGTGGTCGTTGCCGTTGCGCTTGCAGCGGTGGCGACTGCAGCCGCCGGGCCAGTCTCGTTCGTCGCCTTCCTGGCCGGTCCCATCGCCCGCCGCTTCGCCGGGAAAGCCAGCCTCCCGGCGTCGGCCCTGGTGGGTGCCCTCATCGTCCTTGCGGCCGACTACGCGGCCGCCAACCTTGCCCCCCTGCTGCTGGACGGCACCGTCCTGCCCGTGGGCGTCATCACCGGCGCGCTTGGTGCCCCGTTCCTGCTGTGGCTCCTGGTCACGGCCAACCGAAAGGATGCCTGACGTGGCAGTTCTCAACGCCAAGGACCTGACGCTGAAGTACGATCAGCGCTGCGTGGTGGACGGACTCACCGCCGAGATCCCCGAGGGCAAGGTGACCATGATCGTGGGCGCCAACGCCTGCGGTAAATCGACCCTCCTCCGCGGCCTGTCCCGGCTCCTGAAACCCGCGGCCGGCGCAGTGACCCTCGATGGCAAGGACATCCACTCCCGTCCCGCGCGCGAGCTGGCCCGCACCCTGGGCCTCCTCCCGCAGCACCCCACCGCCCCGGACGGCATCACGGTCCGGGACCTGGTGGGCCGCGGCCGCTACCCGCACCAAGGCTTCTTCCGCAGCTGGAGCGAAAAGGACGACGCCGCCGTGCAGCGCGCGCTTGAGGCTACGGACACACTGGCCCTGGCAGGGCGGAACGTCGATGAACTGTCCGGAGGGCAGCGGCAGCGGGTGTGGATAGCGATGGCCCTGGCACAGGAGACCGACGTGCTGCTGCTGGACGAGCCCACCACCTATCTGGATCTGGCGCACCAGGTGGAGGTCCTGGACCTGGTGACGGACCTGAACCGCCGGCGCGGCACCACCGTGGCCATCGTCCTGCATGACTTGAACCTCGCCGCCCGTTATGCGGACAACGTCATCGCCATGAAGAGCGGCGCCGTGGTGGCTGTGGGTTCCCCGCTCGAAGTGGTCACCGAAAGCCTGGTGCGCGATGTCTTCGGCCTCGAATCCCGCGTCATTCCCGATCCGGTGTCCGGAACACCCCTGATCATTCCCATCGGACGCCACCACATCCCCGTCAACGAACTGGAGCTCGTTTCATGAAGACTGAGGTAACCGCCGCCGCAAGGACGATGAACACCGAGCCAATGACGCTGGCGTTCGACGTCACCGTCACGTCCGTCCAGGAACTCAGCCCCAACTTCCGGCGGATCACGTTCGGCGGATACTCCCTGCGGGATTTCGGCGTCCACGGTGACACCCTGGACCTGCGGATCAAGCTCATGATCCCGTCCCTGGCGGCAGACGGCACGCCCCTGCCCCTTCCCGTCTTCGAGATGACCTCCTCCGGCTGGTACCGCGAATGGCTCGCTATGGACCCCGCCGTCCGGGGGTCGATGCGCACCTACACAGTCCGCCGGGCCCGGCTGGACGCGGTGTACCCGGAGATCGACGTGGATTTCGTGATGCACTTCGATGACCACGGCAACGGCGGGCCCGCAGCCAATTGGGCGCTCAATGCCAAGCCCGGCGACGCCATCACCATCATCGGCCCCAACAACCGGGCCGCCCATTGCGTCACTGCCGAGATCTACTCCGGCATCGAGTGGCGTCCCGGCCTGGCGCAGCGCATCCTGCTGGCCGGCGACGAAACGTCTGTTCCGGCCATCTCCGCCATCCTGGAAAGCCTGCCCGGCTACATGACCGGCCATGCCTTCCTGGAAGTACCCGAAGCAGGGGACTTCCAGGAGCTGACGTCACCCGCCGACGTCGAAATCACGTGGCTGGCGCGGGGTGCGTCCATCGGCCGGTCACGGCCGCACGGCCAACTGCTCCAGGAGGCCGTCCGCAAGGCAGTCCCGGTACCTGGCTGGGTGGGCATCAAAGCGGCCGACGGCGGCGCGGGCCCCGAGCCCGAAGACGTCAACGTGGACGTGGACATCCTCTGGGAGACGCCCGCCCGGATGGAGACTTCCGAGATCCAGGCAACCAAGAACCCGGGCATGCCGGCCGGTGCCATGCCCTTCTACGCCTGGATCGCGGGCGAAGCCGGGGTCATCAAGGAGATGCGCCGGTACCTGGTGCGGGATGTCGGGATCGACCGCAAGCAGGTCGCTTTCATGGGCTACTGGCGGCAGGGCAAAGCCGAGGGGTAACCCCCGACGCTCTCTCACTTATGAACTGGTCCCCGTTAGTTGGACTGGTTAAATGGGATTCTAGGCTGCGAGGGTCTGGGCCCGGTATTGGACCGGGCTCAGACCCTTGAGCTTTGTGGAGATTCTTTCGTTGTTGTACCAGTGGATGTACTCGTTCAGTGCCGTTGCCAGTGCGTCGGTGCTGATGAACCGGACGCGGTGGAAGAGTTCTTCCTTGAGGTGGCCAAAGAAGTTCTCCATCACTGCGTTGTCGTGGCAGTTGCCCTTGCGGGACATCGACTGGACAGCGCCGGCGGCCTTGAGAAGCGTCCGCCAAGTGAGGTGCTGGTATTGGATGCCTTGGTCCGAATGCACCAGTGGCTGCTGGCCGGGCTCGAGGCAGGCCAGAGCCTCCTTCAGCGAAGCGTTCGTCAGAGCCAGGTTCGGGGACGTGCTGATGGCATGGGAAATGATCTGCCGGTCGAAGAGGTCCATCACCGGGGAAAGGTAGAGCTTGCGGTCCCCGACGCTGAATTCGGTCACGTCGGTCACCCACTTCTGGTTCGGGGCATCGGCCTGGAACTGCCGGTTCAGCAGGTTCGGGGCAATCCTGCCCTGTTCGCCTTGGTAAGAGTTGTAGCGCTTCCGGCGCCGGATCCTGCAGAGCAGCTGCAGTGAGCGCATCAGTTTCAGCACGGTCTTCTTCGCAACCGTCCACCCTTGCTTGAGTAGCTCCGCATGGATCCGCCGGTGCCCGTACCGGCCATGGTTCGTCTCAAAGATCTCCGTGACGGCCGCTTTGAGTTTCTCTTTCGGGTCCGGGACCTGAAGACGGGCCTGGTGATAGAAGAACGTCGAGCGGGCCAGGCCCGCGATCTCCAGCAGGACCGGGAGAGGGTAGTCAGCCTTGAGGGAAACGACGGACTGGACCTTCACCGTCGTTCCTGATCCCTCAAGGCCCGCAGTTTTCCCAGATACGCCACCTCCGCGCGGAGCCGCTCGTTCTCCCGCCGCAACCGTTCCAGTTCGGATAACTCGACCCGTTCAGGTGGAGCCGCGGACTTCGCAGGCCTGCCCTTGGCCTTGGGACGCAATCCCTCCGCACCATCACGGCGATACGCCCGGACCCACTTTTGCAGCAACTGACGCGAGGACAAACCGGCCTCCACAGCCAGGTCCGGGCCGGTCTCACCCGCGAGGAACCGCTCCACCAACGCCAGCTTGAACTCAAACGAGTACGACTTCGCCGGTTTGCTCACCAGCACTCCTTGCCCCTGAATCCTCCACCGCCCATACAGTGCCCTGACCGGCACCCACGGCGCATCAAGCAAACGAGCCGCAGCCCGATACCCAACACCCTTCTCAAACCACGCTACCGCCGCCTCACGCTGGACCTCAGACAAAGAACTACGTGCACCCATAAAAACTGCTCCCCGGAAGTCGAAACTGAATTACTCAGTCCAACTTCCGGGGAGCAGTTCACTTAACGTGGGTTTTCCCCGGACGCTCTCTCACTTGACGGGGGTTTTCCCCAAACCCTCTCTCACCTGCTGTTCATCCCGCCGTCGTCCGTTCTTCTCGTTTGGCCGATACCTTCGACCCGTGGTGCCTGAACCTTTGCTTCCCGAGTCCGGGCGGCGGGTGTTTGTTGCCTTAGGGGACTCTTTTACCGAGGGCGTGGGGGACCGGGACGAGCGGCTGCCCAACGGGGTCCGCGGCTGGGCTGACCGGGTGGCGGAGAAACTCGCCAAGGCGCAGCCGGGCTGGCGCTACGCAAATCTCGCCATCCGCAGCAAACGTCTCCGGCACGTCATCAGTGAGCAGCTTGAACCGGCCCTGCAAATGCAGCCCACGCTGGTCACGCTGTACGCCGGCGGAAACGACATCCTGGACCTCAAAACGGACATGGCGGCATTGATGGCTGACTACGAAAAGCTCGTGGCGCGGCTGGCGGAAACCGGAGCGACGCTGGTACTTTTCACAGGCTTTGACGTCAAGGTCTCCGCCTTGCTGGAGCCGTTGAAGAAACGCAACAGCTACTACAACCAGCAGGTCCGCGCCATGGCCGAACGGTACGGCGCCGTCCTGGTGGACTACTGGTGCCTGGACGCCTTCCACGACCGCCGGATGTGGGATTCGGACCGGCTGCATATGTCCAAAGCCGGGCACAAGTATCTGGCGGGGCAGGTGCTGGACCAGCTGGGCGTCCCGCACAAAATCCGCCCCAAGGACTGGGAGCCCCCCGCGCGGCTGGGACTCAGGGAATGGGAGCGGCTGCAGCGGCGCTGGGTCCACGACTGGGTGCTGCCGCTCTTCGGCCGCAAGCTTCGTGGCGTTACCCTGGGCGATGATCTGGCCCCGAGGTGGCCCCAGCCGGTCAAGGTGCCGCGGAAAGGCGGCTTGAAGAAGCTGGCGGGCGCGCCCGAAGACAACCCGCGGCAGCTCTAGCTGTCCAGCAGGATCTCGTATCCCGGTGCCACCCTGGCGGCGTGGAACTCCATGACCTCGAAGTCCGCCACGCCATTCGTGTAGAAGGGGTCCTGCTTCAGGCAGGCATCAAGGGTGGCGCGGTCGGCCTGGGAGAGCAGCAGGCCGCCGGTCCGCGGCACCTTTCGGCCGGCCGCAATGAAGACTCCGTCATCGAAAGCCTTCTGCAACCACTCAATGTGGCCCGCATTATGGAAGTCCACGATGTCCTGCGGAACCCGGTAGCTCAAGGAGACAACATACATGGCCCCAGCCTACCGGCCGCCACACCGCCTACTTGAAGAATCAACAAGGCTGCTCTCGTAGAATGAGAGGCATGACCGAACCGCGCTGGCTCAACGCCGACGAACGCCGTGCCTGGCTGGCCCTGGTAAGCATTAACACCCTGCTGCCTGCCGCCCTGGACACCAAGCTCCACGCCGCGGGAAAGCTGTCACTCTTTGACTACACCGTCCTGGCCATGCTCTCCGAGGCGGAAGGCCGGTTCCTGCCCATGAGCGAACTTGCCGCCCGCAGCAGCGCGTCCCTGTCCAGGCTTTCGCACGTGGTGACAAAACTGCAGAAGCGCGGCTGGGTGGAACGCCGGCCGCATCCCCATGATGCACGCGTCACCACAGCCCACCTCACGGAGGAGGGCTGGGCAACCATCGTGGGCCTGGCTCCCGGGCACGTCGAGGACGTTCGAGACCTGTTTCTGGACGCGCTTACGGAACAGGACGTCCTGGACCTCGCCCGGATCGGCGAGAAGGTAGTGGGCCGGCTGGATGCCGACCACTGGATCCTCCGGGAAAGCTAGGGTCCAGAGGCGTAGGTTGGTTGCTCCCAGCAACTGATGGCAAACTATCCGAATGGATTTCACTACCCGGTTTGTTGCCCTTGGTGACTCGTTCACAGAAGGCGTGGGCGATGACGATCCCACCCGCCCCAACAGCGTGCGCGGCTGGGCGGACCGCGTGGCTGAGCAGCTCGGTGCCGCGGACCCGGGCTTCGGCTACGCCAACCTCGCGATCCGGGGAAGAAAGCTCCGCCAGATCCTGGCTGAGCAGGTGCCCGCCGCCGTCGAACTTAAACCCACCCTGGTGAGCATTTACGCGGGTGCCAACGACATCCTCCGTCCCAGGATCGACATCGACGACCTCCTGGTGGAGTACGACGATGCCATCGCCAAACTGCGCGCCACCGGTGCCACAGTGGTTGTGTTCACAGGCTTCGATGCCCGGGGGTCGAAGGTGTTCAGCACCATGCGGGGGCGCACGGCGATTTACAACGAACTGGTCCGCGGCATAGCCGGCGACCATGGCGCGCTGCTGGTGGACTACTGGCGTTTCAGCGAGTACTACGACTGGGGCATGTGGGCACACGACCGGATGCATATGTCTGCTGCCGGTCATGCCAACATGGCCAAGCGCGTCTTGGAGGTCCTGCAGCACGACCATTCGATCGACGTCCCGCCCATGACGCCCGTTCCCGAACTCAGCGGGGTGGATGCCCTCCGCGCCAACGCCCGCTGGTTCCGCGAGTACGCCGGACCCTGGGTGGTCCGCAGGGTCACCGGAAAGTCCTCCGGGGACGGCTTGGCGCCGAAGTACCCACAGCTCACGCGGCTGTGATCGCAAGGCCCCCCTTATACACCTTGCGGCGCCCAATTGGTCTTTAATTGCGTGAACTCGTAGACTTGGTAGGCGCTAAGTGCGCGGAGCGTGCGCAATTGCTCCGGTTGCCCGGTATTTTCTCCAGGGTGGCCGGTAGTTAGGGGCTCAAGTTGCGTGACTAACCGTTGCCCTTCTTCACTTTTGGGTCGCCCTTAGCAGCATGGTCCAGCAGCAGATATGCGGATCATTACTTTCAATTCTTGAGGAGAAGTCATGGCAGCACACTGCCAAGTGACCGGAGCCGAGCCGGGCTTTGGGCACAGCATTTCGCACTCGCACCGCCGCAACAAGCGTCGGTTCGATCCGAACATTCAGAAGAAGCGCTACTGGGTTCCGTCCCTGCGCCGTAACGTCACGCTGCAGGTTTCTGCACGTGGCATCAAGACCATTGACGTACGCGGCATCGACGTAGTCGTTGCCCAGATCCTGGCTCGTGGGGTGAAGCTCTAGTGGCTAAGGACAAGGACGTACGTCCGATCATCAAGCTCAAGTCGACCGCGGGAACGGGTTACACCTACGTAACCCGCAAGAACCGTCGTAACGATCCGGACCGCATGGTCCTGAAGAAGTACGACCCCAAGATCCGCCAGCACGTCGAATTCCGAGAGGAGCGCTAAACATGGCTAAGAAGTCCAAGATTGCTCGCAACGAGCAGCGCAAGGTCATCGTTGAGCGTTACGCTGCAAAGCGCCTCGAGCTGAAGAAGACCCTGGTTGACGAAAACGCAACCGACGAAGCACGCGAAGCAGCCCGCCTGGGCCTGCAGAAGCTGCCCCGCAACGCGTCTCCGATCCGTCTGCGTAACCGCGACATCATCGACGGCCGCCCCCGCGGTACCTTCCAGAAGTTCGGCATCTCCCGTGTCCGCTTCCGCGACATGGCCCACAAGGGCGAACTCCCGGGCATCACCAAGTCTTCCTGGTAATCAGCACCGCTGACACCAGCTGCTTGAGAAGGGCCGGCATCCTCACGGGTGCCGGTCCTTCTGCGTTTAAAGCATCCGGTGGCTGGCCCATGTGGCGATGTCTGGCGGGGCCAGTGCCGGTGGCAGGACTGTGCTGCAGCCCACAAAAAGAGGGTACGACGGCGGATGGCGCTCCTTGGGCGCGAATGAGCCGTTTTCCCGCGGAACGGCGGGGATCAGGGGCGCACGAAAGGGGGATTTGCGGTGGGGCGGAAGCAGGTGTATTGTTTTCTAAGTCGCCGCGAGGGAGACAGCGAAGAGCTGGTTACCCCGGGCGGCCAAACCCCCAAAAATCAAGACCAATTCTGGTAGGGCTTTCGAGCGCTCCTGAAGAGGTGGGGACGACTTCCCACCGATGAGAATCCGGAAAGACGGATTTGCATCGGACTGAGAAGTCGGGTAGGTTTGAAAAGTTGCTCCGGAGCGAGTCACGGCCTTGAGGGTGTGTGGTGGTGCCGGGTGTGTCTGTTGTTTGAGAACTCAATAGTGTGCCAAGTTTGTTGATACCAATTGTTTTAGTGATTGGTTGAATTGATCGGGTCATCCGCCCCTGTGGGTGGTCTGGTTTTTACAGCTGGTTTCAAATTTTGTGCAGCCTTTTGGTCCCGTTTTCCCGGGGCTGGGGGTTGTGTCTGTTTTACTTCAACGGAGAGTTTGATCCTGGCTCAGGATGAACGCTGGCGGCGTGCTTAACACATGCAAGTCGAACGATGATGCCAGCTTGCTGGTGGATTAGTGGCGAACGGGTGAGTAACACGTGAGTAACCTGCCCTTAACTCTGGGATAAGCCTGGGAAACTGGGTCTAATACCGGATATGACCTTCCATCGCATGGTGGTTGGTGGAAAGCTTTTTGTGGTTTTGGATGGACTCGCGGCCTATCAGCTTGTTGGTGAGGTAATGGCTTACCAAGGCGACGACGGGTAGCCGGCCTGAGAGGGTGACCGGCCACACTGGGACTGAGACACGGCCCAGACTCCTACGGGAGGCAGCAGTGGGGAATATTGCACAATGGGCGCAAGCCTGATGCAGCGACGCCGCGTGAGGGATGACGGCCTTCGGGTTGTAAACCTCTTTCAGTAGGGAAGAAGCGAAAGTGACGGTACCTGCAGAAGAAGCGCCGGCTAACTACGTGCCAGCAGCCGCGGTAATACGTAGGGCGCAAGCGTTATCCGGAATTATTGGGCGTAAAGAGCTCGTAGGCGGTTTGTCGCGTCTGCCGTGAAAGTCCGGGGCTCAACTCCGGATCTGCGGTGGGTACGGGCAGACTAGAGTGATGTAGGGGAGACTGGAATTCCTGGTGTAGCGGTGAAATGCGCAGATATCAGGAGGAACACCGATGGCGAAGGCAGGTCTCTGGGCATTAACTGACGCTGAGGAGCGAAAGCATGGGGAGCGAACAGGATTAGATACCCTGGTAGTCCATGCCGTAAACGTTGGGCACTAGGTGTGGGGGACATTCCACGTTTTCCGCGCCGTAGCTAACGCATTAAGTGCCCCGCCTGGGGAGTACGGCCGCAAGGCTAAAACTCAAAGGAATTGACGGGGGCCCGCACAAGCGGCGGAGCATGCGGATTAATTCGATGCAACGCGAAGAACCTTACCAAGGCTTGACATGAACCGGTAACGCCTGGAGACAGGTGCCCCGCTTGCGGTCGGTTTACAGGTGGTGCATGGTTGTCGTCAGCTCGTGTCGTGAGATGTTGGGTTAAGTCCCGCAACGAGCGCAACCCTCGTTCTATGTTGCCAGCACGTGATGGTGGGGACTCATAGGAGACTGCCGGGGTCAACTCGGAGGAAGGTGGGGACGACGTCAAATCATCATGCCCCTTATGTCTTGGGCTTCACGCATGCTACAATGGCCGGTACAAAGGGTTGCGATACTGTGAGGTGGAGCTAATCCCAAAAAGCCGGTCTCAGTTCGGATTGGGGTCTGCAACTCGACCCCATGAAGTCGGAGTCGCTAGTAATCGCAGATCAGCAACGCTGCGGTGAATACGTTCCCGGGCCTTGTACACACCGCCCGTCAAGTCACGAAAGTTGGTAACACCCGAAGCCGGTGGCCTAACCCCTTGTGGGAGGGAGCTGTCGAAGGTGGGACTGGCGATTGGGACTAAGTCGTAACAAGGTAGCCGTACCGGAAGGTGCGGCTGGATCACCTCCTTTCTAAGGAGCACCTACAGGCCTGTCACTGCGTGTATGCGCTGGTGGGGGTTTGTCAGGAGTATATGCCCGTTGCGCAGACGCAAGTTCTGCGGCGGGTGCTCAAGGGTGGAATATCAACAAATAGCGGCTGCTTGTTTCTTGTCTTGTCTAGTACGGATGGTCATCCTTTGGGTGGTTGTCCTGGAACGGCGGGGCGGGGTGCGGGTGGTTTAGTGTTTGGCACACTGTTGGGTCCTGAGGCAACAGGGCCGGGGTTTTCCCGGGTTTGTTTGTTTCTGGTTTCCTGGCTGCACCGATCATGCACGGTTGGCTCCCTTTGGGGGTTGTGTGTGTGTGGTGTGTGGTTTGGGGTTGTTGTTTGAGAACTACATAGTGGACGCGAGCATCTTTTATAAGAAGCAATTTCCAAGAATATGAACCTGGATCTGGCTGCGCGTGGTGGTACTGCCCTGGTGGTGGTGTTGTTGTGTGTGGTTGGTTTTCATGGTTCTCTCGAAAAGTGTTTTTTGATCTTTTGTGGTCAAGTTTTTAAGAGCACACGGTGGATGCCTTGGCATTAGGAGCCGAAGAAGGACGTAGGAATCTGCGATAAGCCTGGGGGAGTCGATAACCGGACTGTGATCCCAGGGTGTCCGAATGGGGAAACCCCGCCAAGCGCGCGAGTGACTTGGTGACCCGCATCTGAACACATAGGGTGCGTGGAGGGAACGCGGGGAAGTGAAACATCTCAGTACCCGCAGGAAGAGAAAACAATAGTGATTCCGTTAGTAGTGGCGAGCGAACGCGGATCAGGCTAAACCGTTCCATGTGTGATAGCCGGCGGGCGTTGCATGGTCGGGGTTGTGGGACTTTCCATACCAGTTCTGCCGGGCTGGTGGGGTGTGATGTGCGCGCATAGGTGAACGGTCTTGAAAGGCCGGCCAGAGAGGGTGTTAGCCCCGTAACTGTAATGCGTTGTGCCGCCTGTGAGAGTATCCCAAGTAGTACGGGGCCCGAGAAATCCCGTGCGAATCTGTCAGGACCACCTGATAAGCCTAAATACTCCCTAATGACCGATAGCGGACCAGTACCGTGAGGGAAAGGTGAAAAGTACCCCGGGAGGGGAGTGAAACAGTACCTGAAACCGTGTGCTTACAATCCGTCGGAGCCAGTCTGATTCTGGTGACGGCGTGCCTTTTGAAGAATGAGCCTGCGAGTTAGTGTTACGTCGCGAGGTTAACCCGTGTGGGGCAGCCGTAGCGAAAGCGAGTCTGAATAGGGCGTTGCAGTGGCGTGATCTAGACCCGAAGCGAAGTGATCTACCCATGGCCAGGTTGAAGCGACGGTAAGACGTCGTGGAGGACCGAACCCACTTCAGTTGAAAATGGAGGGGATGAGCTGTGGGTAGGGGTGAAAGGCCAATCAAACTTCGTGATAGCTGGTTCTCCCCGAAATGCATTTAGGTGCAGCGTTGCGTGTTTCTTGCTGGAGGTAGAGCTACTGGATGGCTAATGGGCCCTACAAGGTTACTGACGTCAGCCAAACTCCGAATGCCGGTAAGTGAGAGCGCAGCAGTGAGACTGTGGGGGATAAGCTTCATAGTCGAGAGGGAAACAGCCCAGACCACCAACTAAGGCCCCTAAGCGTGTGCTAAGTGGGAAAGGATGTGGAGTTGCGAAGACAACCAGGAGGTTGGCTTAGAAGCAGCCATCCTTAAAAGAGTGCGTAATAGCTCACTGGTCAAGTGATTCCGCGCCGACAATGTAGCGGGGCTCAAGTACACCGCCGAAGTTGTGGCATTCAAACAATGACTAAGCCTTCGTGGTTCAGGTGTTTGGATGGGTAGGGGAGCGTCGTGTGGGCGGTGAAGTCGCGGTGTAAACCAGCGGTGGAGCCTACACGAGTGAGAATGCAGGCATGAGTAGCGAAAGACGGGTGAGAAACCCGTCCGCCGAATGATCAAGGGTTCCAGGGTCAAGCTAATCTGCCCTGGGTAAGTCGGGACCTAAGGCGAGGCCGACAGGCGTAGTCGATGGACAACGGGTTGATATTCCCGTACCGGCGAAAAACCGCCCATGCTGAACAGGGGATACTAACTGCCCGAGACCTGCCCGATCACCCTTGTGGTGTGAGGGTTTTGGTGGAGCGCAGGACCTGATCCTGGGAGGCAAGCGTATTAACAGGTGTGACGCAGGAAGGTAGCCGAGCCGGGCGATGGTTGTCCCGGTCTAAGGATGTAGGGCGAACGGTAGGCAAATCCGCTGTTCATGATGCCTGAGATCTGATGGGACCCCCGTTTGGGGGGATTTGGTGATCCTATGCTGCCGAGAAAAGCATCGACGCGAGGTTTTAGCCGCCCGTACCCCAAACCGACACAGGTGATCAGGTAGAGAATACTAAGGCGATCGAGAGAATTATGGTTAAGGAACTCGGCAAAATGCCCCCGTAACTTCGGGAGAAGGGGGGCCCCAACCTTGATCGGACTTCGCGTCCGGGAGGGGATCGGGGCCGCAGAGACCAGGGGGAAGCGACTGTTTACTAAAAACACAGGTCCGTGCGAAGTCGCAAGACGATGTATACGGACTGACTCCTGCCCGGTGCTGGAAGGTTAAGAGGACCGGTTAGCCTCACGGCGAAGCTGAGAATTTAAGCCCCAGTAAACGGCGGTGGTAACTATAACCATCCTAAGGTAGCGAAATTCCTTGTCGGGTAAGTTCCGACCTGCACGAATGGAGTAACGACTTCCCCGCTGTCTCAACCATAAACTCGGCGAAATTGCAGTACGAGTAAAGATGCTCGTTACGCGCAGCAGGACGGAAAGACCCCGAGACCTTTACTATAGTTTGGTATTGGTGTTCGGAGTGGCTTGTGTAGGATAGGTGGGAGACGTTGAAGCCCGGACGCCAGTTCGGGTGGAGTCATCGTTGAAATACCACTCTGGTCACTTTGGACATCTAACTTCGGCCCGTAATCCGGGTCAGGGACAGTGCCTGATGGGTAGTTTAACTGGGGCGGTTGCCTCCTAAAAAGTAACGGAGGCGCCCAAAGGTTCCCTCAGCCTGGTTGGCAATCAGGTGTCGAGTGTAAGTGCACAAGGGAGCTTGACTGTGAGAGAGACATCTCGAGCAGGGACGAAAGTCGGGACTAGTGATCCGGCGGTACATTGTGGAATGGCCGTCGCTCAACGGATAAAAGGTACCTCGGGGATAACAGGCTGATCTTGCCCAAGAGTCCATATCGACGGCATGGTTTGGCACCTCGATGTCGGCTCGTCGCATCCTGGGGCTGGAGTAGGTCCCAAGGGTTGGGCTGTTCGCCCATTAAAGCGGTACGCGAGCTGGGTTTAGAACGTCGTGAGACAGTTCGGTCCCTATCCGCTGCGCGCGCAGGAAATTTGAGAAGGGCTGTCCTTAGTACGAGAGGACCGGGACGGACGAACCTCTGGTGTGTCAGTTGTACTGCCAAGTGCACCGCTGATTAGCTACGTTCGGATGGGATAACCGCTGAAAGCATCTAAGCGGGAAGCTCGCTTCAAGATGAGATTTCCATACACCTTGTGTGTGAGAGGCCCCCAGCCAGACCACTGGGTTGATAGGCCGGATGTGGAAGCGAGGACTAACGACTCGTGAAGCTGACCGGTACTAATAGGCCGATAACTTACACCACACACCCACCCCGCAAACGGGTTCAAAAGCGTTTGCACCACGGGGAGGGTAAAAAGATGAACAAGACTGCTTGCGTCCACTATGTGGTTCCCAACCAACAAACCCGCCACGGGCCTGTTGCGCTGAGGAACACAACTGAATAAACAACACCACCGCTCTCTAACAGGAGCAGTTGTAACCACAAGTCTTCCCACACCACCCCAACAGGGTTGGTGACGGGTAACAGGGTTACGGCGGTCATAGCGTGGGGGAAACGCCCGGTCCCATTCCGAACCCGGAAGCTAAGACCCACAGCGCCGATGGTACTGCACCCGGGAGGGTGTGGGAGAGTAGGTCACCGCCGGACAACCATTAGGTCGAGGCCCCAACCACACGGTTGGGGCCTCCCACATTTAACACACACACCAGAACACCAGCTGATAGAGCGTCCGGGGAAACCCCACATCAACTGCGAGAGCGTCGCGGGGAACCCGACATCAACTGCGAGGGCGTCCGCTGTGGGTGCCTCCGCCACCACTGGGGGCAGCAAGCGTGTGGCCCACAGCCTGCCCACTTTAGACTTACTCCCATGACCTCGAGTTCCCGCGGCCCGGCCAACCGCCGCGCCACCATTCTTGATGTGGCAGCGGCAGCGGGGGTGTCACGGCAGACTGTCACGCGCGCCATGAACGACATGCCGGGGATCAGTGCAACCACGCGGGAACGAGTCCAGAATCTGGCCGCGGAGCTTGGGTATTCTCCGAGCCGGTTCGCGAAAGGCCTGGTCCAGGGCGCGCGGGTCTCGCTGGGTCTCGCCATCCCGGACCTGACCAATCCTTACTTTCCTGCCTTCGCGGCCAGTGTGGTCGAAGAAGCCACCCAGCGCGGCTGGAACGTGGTGATGGATGATTTTGGCCACGGCAGCGCCAGTGGCCTGGACGCTGTAACACGGTTGGCGCCGCAGGTTGACGCGCTGGTGGGATATCTCGGCGGATGCTCAGTGGAGGCCCAGGCCATGATGGGCCGTCGCCCGGTGGTTGTGCTGGACGACCCAGCGGGCGAAGCGGCAGGCCGGATCTCTTTCGACTACTCACACGCGGCACAGCTCGCGTTGGGCTATCTCCTGGAGAACCAGCGCCGGCGCATCGCCTACTTGGATTCGGACCAGGAGGGGCCGGCGACGGCGCGCGGCAAGGCGGTGGCCGTTGCGGCCGGGGCCGCCGGAGTCGGCCTCCGGGTGGAGCGCTCCGCTGATTCTGCCACCGCCGCCCGTGGTGCTGTCCGCAGGATGATCGATGAAAAAGGGAGCCCCGACGGCCTGCTGGTCTTCAACGATCTCATGGCTGCCGGCGCGCTCAAGGCTTTTGCCGATGCAGGCGTGACAGTCCCGCGGGACTGCGCAGTTGTAGGGATGGACGGGATTCCCCTTGGCGAATTGGTATCGCCTGAGCTGACTACCCTCTCCCTGGACCTCCGCGCGGTGGGGAGGGCCGCCGTCGGCCTTGTGGATGGCCTGCTCACTGGCCGCATGGAGGCAGGCGGCGCGGATGCCCACTTGGTCCTCAAGCACCAGTTGGTCCGTCGACAATCGGCCTGACCCTACAAAACAAGGACCCCACCAGCTAGGCTTGATAGCGCCGTGAACGTTCACGTGCCGTCGGTGGCGGACGGTTGCCGCCGGTCGAATCATCTAAGAGCAAGGAAGCCATGTCGGTCCATGCACCTTCCGCCCTGACAGACAGCACAACGGTGACAACCCCAGGTTCACCAGGACGAAGGCTGGACCTTGGCGCGGCGGCCGCCGAGGGGCTGGCCTCACCCACCCCTGCCACCGGAACATTGACTCCCCGCGCCTATCTGGACAGCAGCGCGCCAAAGTTGTCGTTGAACGGCGAATGGCAGTTCAGGCTCAGCTCGGGGGCGCGGGTGGCGCCCGACGATGGCTGGCAGCTGGGGCAGCCCCTGGACGGCTTTCAAGGCCTGCCGGTTCCCTCCAGTTGGCCGATGCACGGACACGGCGCCCCGGCATACACCAACGTCCAGTTCCCCTTCGCGGTGGAGCCGCCTCAGGTTCCGGACGCCAATCCCATCGGTGATCACGTGCTCGTGTTCGACGCCGGCCCGGAGTTCTTTCCGCATGCACTGCTGCGCTTTGACGGTATCGAGTCGGCCGGCACCGTATGGCTGAATGGGGTGGAACTCGGTACCACGCGCGGCAGCCGGCTGCCACACGAGTTTGACGTCTCCGGGATCCTGGAATCCGGACAGAACACGCTGGCAGTGCGGGTCGCCCAGTTTTCGGCGTCGAGCTACGTGGAAGACCAGGACATGTGGTGGCTCCCCGGCATCTTCCGCGACGTCACCCTGCAGGCAAGGCCGGTGGGCGGCATCGACGACGTCTTCGTCCACGCTGGCTACGATCATCTCACCGGCGAAGGAACCCTCAGGGTTGAGGTGAGCCGGGGCGGCCAGGCGATAGACGCCGTCGTCCGCGTTCCGGAACTGAACCTCGAGCTGCCCGCCGGTACTGCCGTGCGGCTGCCCGTCGTCGAGCCGTGGTCCGCGGAGGTGCCCAGGCTTTATGGGGCAACTGTCAGCACTCCGGGGGAGATGGTCACGGTGGAGGTTGGCTTCCGCAGCATCAGCATCGAGGACGCCCAGTTCAAGGTGAATGGCCGGCGGATCCTGCTGCGCGGGGTCAACCGCCATGAGCACCATCCGCGTCTCGGCCGGGTGGTCCCCAGGGACGTAGTTGAAGCCGAGCTGCGGCTCATGAAGCAGCACAACATCAATGCCATCCGGACCTCGCATTACCCGCCGCACCCGGATGTCCTGGCGTTGGCGGACCAGCTCGGCTTTTATGTGGTGCTCGAGTGCGACCTGGAAACGCACGGGTTCGAGAGTGCCGGCTGGGCGCAGAACCCCAGCGACGATCCGCAATGGGAGCCGGCTCTGGTTGACCGCATGCGCCGTACGGTCGAGCGGGACAAAAACCATCCCTGCGTCATCATGTGGTCGCTCGGCAACGAGGCAGGCACGGGCCGGAACCTGGCCGCCATGTCCCGCTGGACCAAGGACCGCGACCCGTCGCGGCCCATCCATTATGAGGGGGACTGGTCTTCGGAGCACGTGGACGTCTACTCCCGGATGTACGCCAGCCAGGCCGAAACGGAGCTCATCGGGCAGGGCATCGAGCCGCCCCTTGAAGACCCGGCACTGGATGCCCGACGCCGTGCCATGCCATTCGTTCTCTGCGAGTACGTTCACGCCATGGGTAACGGTCCCGGCGGAATGACGGAGTACCAGGAACTCTTCGAGAAGTACCCACGGCTGATGGGCGGCTTTGTATGGGAGTGGCTGGAGCACGGGATTACCGTTACCTCCAAGGATGGCCGTGAGCACTATGGCTACGGCGGGGACTTCGGTGAAGAAGTCCACGACGGCAACTTCGTCACGGACGGCCTGGTGGACGCTGACCGCAACCCCCGGCCCGGTTTGCTGGACTTCAAGAAGGTCATCGAACCGTTGCGCATCACCGTGGCCGGCGACTGGTCCGGCTTCACCTTCCGCAATGGCCAGGACTTTGCGGACACCTCCGCCTTCAGCTTCCGCTATCAGGTGGAGGCTGAAGGTGGCATCCTCGATGCCGGCGCAGTGGAGGTTGCGGCAGTGGCCCCGCATGAGGAAACCTGGGCGGGGCTCCCCGCCAGCGTCGCCACCTTGGCAGCCGGTGAAAGGAGTACGACGTCGGTGCTCACCGTGAGCGCGGTCCTCGCCGCTGACACGGCCTGGGCTCCAGCGGGGTACGAGATTGCGTGGGGCCAGTCAGTCCGGGAGCAGACTCCGCCGGTTGAGCCGGCTCCTGTCGACGCCGTCCACGTCACCGACCGTGAACTGTCAGTGGGACCAGTTGTCCTCAGCCGCTCCACGGGCATGCCCACGTCCATCAGTAGCATCCCGGTGAAAAAGTTGGGTCTGAACTTATGGTGGGCACCCACGGACAACGACTTGGGCCGTGAGTGGGGCGCGGCAGACGAGCGACCGATGGCCACTCAGTGGACGGACGCCGGTTTGAACCGGCTCCACACCCGGCTGCTCCGTATCACCGCGGAGCCCACCCCGGAGGGGGGAGAAGCACTGGCCGTCCGAACCCGTGTCAGCGCCGCCGACAAGCAGTATGGCGTTTTTGTGGACTACACATGGACCAGCGATGGCGACGCTGTAGGACTGCGCACGCAGGTACGTCCTGACGGCCAGTGGATCAACCGCGGTTTTGACGTCGAGTGGGCGCGGATTGGCCTGGAGCTCGTGCTGGGTGAAGAGACCGGCGCGGTGAGCTGGTTCGGTGACGGACCGCACCAGAGCTACCCGGACACCGGGCAGGGAACAAGGACGGGATGGTTCTCGCTGCCCCTTTCCGACATGGACGTGGAGTACGTGCGGCCCCAGGAATGCGGGGCGAGGTCCGGGGTGCGTTCCGCCGGACTCCAGCTCAGCGGCAGGACCCTGGACATCTCCGGGCAGCCTTTTGCGTTGACCGTGCGCCCCTATAGGCAGGACGTTCTTGAAGCTGCGGCCCACCGTCCTGACCTGCGCGCCGACGGACTCACTTACGTCTACCTCGACCACACACGCCGGGGCGTGGGCACAGCGGCCTGCGGACCTGGGGTACTGGAGCAGTACCGGCTTCAACCGCGGGAAGCGGACTTCCTGCTGACCCTGCGGGTGAGCAGTCCACGATCCGCGGATATGTGACCCACTCCATAGATCAGGGTGCAGCCTCCCACCGGGGCTGGGACCGGCGAGAAGATGCCAAAAAGCCCGGAATTACGGGGGTTTCGGGGGTGCTGCTCTGCCTCGAAGGCGGATTTGCAGAGCGGCTTCTGCCCGTGTATTGTTTTCTGAGTCGCCGCCGCTGAAGCGGAAAAATAGCGACCAACCCCCTTACAAACAGCCTGCAAATGGTTCGCCTCCTGGCGCGCCGGATGCGGGTGGGGACGGTTGAGAAAGCCACGAATCGCCGGAAACGCCGATTTGCAAAGCTTCTCGAAACCGGGTAAGTTTGAAAAGTTGCTCCGGAGCGAGTCACGGCCTTGAGGGTGTGTGGTGGTGCCGGGTGTGTCTGTTGTTTGAGAACTCAATAGTGTGCCAAGTTTGTTGATACCAATTGTTTTAGTGATTGGTTGAATTGATCGGGTCATCCGCCCCTGTGGGTGGTCTGGTTTTTACAGCTGGTTTCAAATTTTGTGCAGCCTTTTGGTCCCGTTTTCCCGGGGCTGGGGGTTGTGTCTGTTTTACTTCAACGGAGAGTTTGATCCTGGCTCAGGATGAACGCTGGCGGCGTGCTTAACACATGCAAGTCGAACGATGATGCCAGCTTGCTGGTGGATTAGTGGCGAACGGGTGAGTAACACGTGAGTAACCTGCCCTTAACTCTGGGATAAGCCTGGGAAACTGGGTCTAATACCGGATATGACCTTCCATCGCATGGTGGTTGGTGGAAAGCTTTTTGTGGTTTTGGATGGACTCGCGGCCTATCAGCTTGTTGGTGAGGTAATGGCTTACCAAGGCGACGACGGGTAGCCGGCCTGAGAGGGTGACCGGCCACACTGGGACTGAGACACGGCCCAGACTCCTACGGGAGGCAGCAGTGGGGAATATTGCACAATGGGCGCAAGCCTGATGCAGCGACGCCGCGTGAGGGATGACGGCCTTCGGGTTGTAAACCTCTTTCAGTAGGGAAGAAGCGAAAGTGACGGTACCTGCAGAAGAAGCGCCGGCTAACTACGTGCCAGCAGCCGCGGTAATACGTAGGGCGCAAGCGTTATCCGGAATTATTGGGCGTAAAGAGCTCGTAGGCGGTTTGTCGCGTCTGCCGTGAAAGTCCGGGGCTCAACTCCGGATCTGCGGTGGGTACGGGCAGACTAGAGTGATGTAGGGGAGACTGGAATTCCTGGTGTAGCGGTGAAATGCGCAGATATCAGGAGGAACACCGATGGCGAAGGCAGGTCTCTGGGCATTAACTGACGCTGAGGAGCGAAAGCATGGGGAGCGAACAGGATTAGATACCCTGGTAGTCCATGCCGTAAACGTTGGGCACTAGGTGTGGGGGACATTCCACGTTTTCCGCGCCGTAGCTAACGCATTAAGTGCCCCGCCTGGGGAGTACGGCCGCAAGGCTAAAACTCAAAGGAATTGACGGGGGCCCGCACAAGCGGCGGAGCATGCGGATTAATTCGATGCAACGCGAAGAACCTTACCAAGGCTTGACATGAACCGGTAACGCCTGGAGACAGGTGCCCCGCTTGCGGTCGGTTTACAGGTGGTGCATGGTTGTCGTCAGCTCGTGTCGTGAGATGTTGGGTTAAGTCCCGCAACGAGCGCAACCCTCGTTCTATGTTGCCAGCACGTGATGGTGGGGACTCATAGGAGACTGCCGGGGTCAACTCGGAGGAAGGTGGGGACGACGTCAAATCATCATGCCCCTTATGTCTTGGGCTTCACGCATGCTACAATGGCCGGTACAAAGGGTTGCGATACTGTGAGGTGGAGCTAATCCCAAAAAGCCGGTCTCAGTTCGGATTGGGGTCTGCAACTCGACCCCATGAAGTCGGAGTCGCTAGTAATCGCAGATCAGCAACGCTGCGGTGAATACGTTCCCGGGCCTTGTACACACCGCCCGTCAAGTCACGAAAGTTGGTAACACCCGAAGCCGGTGGCCTAACCCCTTGTGGGAGGGAGCTGTCGAAGGTGGGACTGGCGATTGGGACTAAGTCGTAACAAGGTAGCCGTACCGGAAGGTGCGGCTGGATCACCTCCTTTCTAAGGAGCACCTACAGGCCTGTCACTGCGTGTATGCGCTGGTGGGGGTTTGTCAGGAGTATATGCCCGTTGCGCAGACGCAAGTTCTGCGGCGGGTGCTCAAGGGTGGAATATCAACAAATAGCGGCTGCTTGTTTCTTGTCTTGTCTAGTACGGATGGTCATCCTTTGGGTGGTTGTCCTGGAACGGCGGGGCGGGGTGCGGGTGGTTTAGTGTTTGGCACACTGTTGGGTCCTGAGGCAACAGGGCCGGGGTTTTCCCGGGTTTGTTTGTTTCTGGTTTCCTGGCTGCACCGATCATGCACGGTTGGCTCCCTTTGGGGGTTGTGTGTGTGTGGTGTGTGGTTTGGGGTTGTTGTTTGAGAACTACATAGTGGACGCGAGCATCTTTTATAAGAAGCAATTTCCAAGAATATGAACCTGGATCTGGCTGCGCGTGGTGGTACTGCCCTGGTGGTGGTGTTGTTGTGTGTGGTTGGTTTTCATGGTTCTCTCGAAAAGTGTTTTTTGATCTTTTGTGGTCAAGTTTTTAAGAGCACACGGTGGATGCCTTGGCATTAGGAGCCGAAGAAGGACGTAGGAATCTGCGATAAGCCTGGGGGAGTCGATAACCGGACTGTGATCCCAGGGTGTCCGAATGGGGAAACCCCGCCAAGCGCGCGAGTGACTTGGTGACCCGCATCTGAACACATAGGGTGCGTGGAGGGAACGCGGGGAAGTGAAACATCTCAGTACCCGCAGGAAGAGAAAACAATAGTGATTCCGTTAGTAGTGGCGAGCGAACGCGGATCAGGCTAAACCGTTCCATGTGTGATAGCCGGCGGGCGTTGCATGGTCGGGGTTGTGGGACTTTCCATACCAGTTCTGCCGGGCTGGTGGGGTGTGATGTGCGCGCATAGGTGAACGGTCTTGAAAGGCCGGCCAGAGAGGGTGTTAGCCCCGTAACTGTAATGCGTTGTGCCGCCTGTGAGAGTATCCCAAGTAGTACGGGGCCCGAGAAATCCCGTGCGAATCTGTCAGGACCACCTGATAAGCCTAAATACTCCCTAATGACCGATAGCGGACCAGTACCGTGAGGGAAAGGTGAAAAGTACCCCGGGAGGGGAGTGAAACAGTACCTGAAACCGTGTGCTTACAATCCGTCGGAGCCAGTCTGATTCTGGTGACGGCGTGCCTTTTGAAGAATGAGCCTGCGAGTTAGTGTTACGTCGCGAGGTTAACCCGTGTGGGGCAGCCGTAGCGAAAGCGAGTCTGAATAGGGCGTTGCAGTGGCGTGATCTAGACCCGAAGCGAAGTGATCTACCCATGGCCAGGTTGAAGCGACGGTAAGACGTCGTGGAGGACCGAACCCACTTCAGTTGAAAATGGAGGGGATGAGCTGTGGGTAGGGGTGAAAGGCCAATCAAACTTCGTGATAGCTGGTTCTCCCCGAAATGCATTTAGGTGCAGCGTTGCGTGTTTCTTGCTGGAGGTAGAGCTACTGGATGGCTAATGGGCCCTACAAGGTTACTGACGTCAGCCAAACTCCGAATGCCGGTAAGTGAGAGCGCAGCAGTGAGACTGTGGGGGATAAGCTTCATAGTCGAGAGGGAAACAGCCCAGACCACCAACTAAGGCCCCTAAGCGTGTGCTAAGTGGGAAAGGATGTGGAGTTGCGAAGACAACCAGGAGGTTGGCTTAGAAGCAGCCATCCTTAAAAGAGTGCGTAATAGCTCACTGGTCAAGTGATTCCGCGCCGACAATGTAGCGGGGCTCAAGTACACCGCCGAAGTTGTGGCATTCAAACAATGACTAAGCCTTCGTGGTTCAGGTGTTTGGATGGGTAGGGGAGCGTCGTGTGGGCGGTGAAGTCGCGGTGTAAACCAGCGGTGGAGCCTACACGAGTGAGAATGCAGGCATGAGTAGCGAAAGACGGGTGAGAAACCCGTCCGCCGAATGATCAAGGGTTCCAGGGTCAAGCTAATCTGCCCTGGGTAAGTCGGGACCTAAGGCGAGGCCGACAGGCGTAGTCGATGGACAACGGGTTGATATTCCCGTACCGGCGAAAAACCGCCCATGCTGAACAGGGGATACTAACTGCCCGAGACCTGCCCGATCACCCTTGTGGTGTGAGGGTTTTGGTGGAGCGCAGGACCTGATCCTGGGAGGCAAGCGTATTAACAGGTGTGACGCAGGAAGGTAGCCGAGCCGGGCGATGGTTGTCCCGGTCTAAGGATGTAGGGCGAACGGTAGGCAAATCCGCTGTTCATGATGCCTGAGATCTGATGGGACCCCCGTTTGGGGGGATTTGGTGATCCTATGCTGCCGAGAAAAGCATCGACGCGAGGTTTTAGCCGCCCGTACCCCAAACCGACACAGGTGATCAGGTAGAGAATACTAAGGCGATCGAGAGAATTATGGTTAAGGAACTCGGCAAAATGCCCCCGTAACTTCGGGAGAAGGGGGGCCCCAACCTTGATCGGACTTCGCGTCCGGGAGGGGATCGGGGCCGCAGAGACCAGGGGGAAGCGACTGTTTACTAAAAACACAGGTCCGTGCGAAGTCGCAAGACGATGTATACGGACTGACTCCTGCCCGGTGCTGGAAGGTTAAGAGGACCGGTTAGCCTCACGGCGAAGCTGAGAATTTAAGCCCCAGTAAACGGCGGTGGTAACTATAACCATCCTAAGGTAGCGAAATTCCTTGTCGGGTAAGTTCCGACCTGCACGAATGGAGTAACGACTTCCCCGCTGTCTCAACCATAAACTCGGCGAAATTGCAGTACGAGTAAAGATGCTCGTTACGCGCAGCAGGACGGAAAGACCCCGAGACCTTTACTATAGTTTGGTATTGGTGTTCGGAGTGGCTTGTGTAGGATAGGTGGGAGACGTTGAAGCCCGGACGCCAGTTCGGGTGGAGTCATCGTTGAAATACCACTCTGGTCACTTTGGACATCTAACTTCGGCCCGTAATCCGGGTCAGGGACAGTGCCTGATGGGTAGTTTAACTGGGGCGGTTGCCTCCTAAAAAGTAACGGAGGCGCCCAAAGGTTCCCTCAGCCTGGTTGGCAATCAGGTGTCGAGTGTAAGTGCACAAGGGAGCTTGACTGTGAGAGAGACATCTCGAGCAGGGACGAAAGTCGGGACTAGTGATCCGGCGGTACATTGTGGAATGGCCGTCGCTCAACGGATAAAAGGTACCTCGGGGATAACAGGCTGATCTTGCCCAAGAGTCCATATCGACGGCATGGTTTGGCACCTCGATGTCGGCTCGTCGCATCCTGGGGCTGGAGTAGGTCCCAAGGGTTGGGCTGTTCGCCCATTAAAGCGGTACGCGAGCTGGGTTTAGAACGTCGTGAGACAGTTCGGTCCCTATCCGCTGCGCGCGCAGGAAATTTGAGAAGGGCTGTCCTTAGTACGAGAGGACCGGGACGGACGAACCTCTGGTGTGTCAGTTGTACTGCCAAGTGCACCGCTGATTAGCTACGTTCGGATGGGATAACCGCTGAAAGCATCTAAGCGGGAAGCTCGCTTCAAGATGAGATTTCCATACACCTTGTGTGTGAGAGGCCCCCAGCCAGACCACTGGGTTGATAGGCCGGATGTGGAAGCGAGGACTAACGACTCGTGAAGCTGACCGGTACTAATAGGCCGATAACTTACACCACACACCCACCCCGCAAACGGGTTCAAAAGCGTTTGCACCACGGGGAGGGTAAAAAGATGAACAAGACTGCTTGCGTCCACTATGTGGTTCCCAACCAACAAACCCGCCACGGGCCTGTTGCGCTGAGGAACACAACTGAATAAACAACACCACCGCTCTCTAACAGGAGCAGTTGTAACCACAAGTCTTCCCACACCACCCCAACAGGGTTGGTGACGGGTAACAGGGTTACGGCGGTCATAGCGTGGGGGAAACGCCCGGTCCCATTCCGAACCCGGAAGCTAAGACCCACAGCGCCGATGGTACTGCACCCGGGAGGGTGTGGGAGAGTAGGTCACCGCCGGACAACCATTAGGTCGAGGCCCCAACCACACGGTTGGGGCCTCCCACATTTAACACACACACCACCAGCTGATAGAGCGCCGCACGGACCCTCTCTCAGTTGATGCGGCCTTCCATCGGACGCTCTCTCACTCGATACGCGTTTCTGACGGACGCTCTCTCAGTTCATGTGCTTTCTATCGCGGGCCCAGACAAGCCCACCCCCGCCACCGCCCGACCGGCATCGACCACCACGACAGCGTCGAAAGACCCAACAACAACTGATAGAGCGTGCCTGGCGGATTCAAGGGGACTGTCTGAATAACGGTGTGTGGAGTCCGGCCTGATCCGAAAGGAGACGGCCGTGTCAGAGTCCACGTCCGAGATGGCAGGGGTGATGATCGATCCTGTGACGGGAGAGATCATCGATCAGAAGGAGCTTGCGGAGCGGTTGCTCGCGCAGGCCAAGGAACAGGGCGTGAGCCTGGTAGGCCCGGGCGGGCTGCTGAACCAACTCACGAGAAATGTGCTGGAGACCGCTCTGGAAGCCGAGCTGACAGAGCACCTCGGCCACGAGCACGGCCAGACACCGATCGCAGCCAACATGCGCAACGGCACCAGGTCAAAGACCGTGTTGACCGAGATCGGTCCGGTCGAGATTGAGGTGCCCCGGGATCGGGACGGGTCGTTCGAGCCGGTGATCGTGCCCAAGCGGAAACGGCGTCTGGACGGGATCGACCAGATCGTGCTCTCCCTCTCTGCCCGGGGGCTGACGACCGGGGAAATCGCCGCCCACTTCGAGGAGGTCTACGGGGCCAGAGTCTCTAAAGACACCATCAGCCGCATCACGGAGAAAGTCGCCGGAGAACTGGCCGAATGGTCGGCCCGGCCTTTGGATCCGATCTATCCGGTGCTGTTCGTTGATGCGGTCGTGGTCAAGGTCCGTGACGGGCAGGTGCGCAACACCCCGTTCTACGTCGTTATGGGCGTCACCACCAATGGGGAGCGGGAGATCCTGGGCATCTGGGCCGGCGACGGTGGCGAGGGTGCCCGGTTCTGGCTGCAGGTCTTCTCGGAGCTGAAGAACCGGGGCGTGGAAGATGTGCTGATCGCCGTCTGCGACGGGCTCAAAGGCCTGCCGGAGGCGATCACGACCACGTGGGAGCGGACGGTGGTGCAGCAGTGCATCGTGCACCTGATCCGCAACAGCTTCCGCTACGCCGGACGCCAGCACCGCGACGGCATCGTCAAGGCGCTCAAGCCGGTCTACACGGCCCCGTCCGAGCAGGCGGCGAAGGACCGGTTCGCCGAATTCACTGCCGAGTGGGGCCAGCGGTATCCGGCCATCGTACGGCTCTGGGAATCCTCCTGGGCCGAATTCGTGCCCTTCCTGGAGTACGGAGCCTGTCGCAGAATGGCGTGTCCCAGCCCGGATGGTGACGGGGGCCTGTTGGTCGGGGTCGGCAGGTCGGCTCGCCTGGTCCCCGCGGCCAGCGCCTCAGGCGGTTGCCGTGTGGATCTTCCGGATGTTGTAGGCGGCGGCCGCGAGGTTCAGCTCGCTGCGGGCTGCATCAAGGCCTCTCCGGGAGAATCTGCTCAGGATCGTCTTGAGGGTTCCGATGCTGGGTTCGACGGTTGCGCCGCGGCGCTTGTAAGCGGCTGATCCTTCGGGTGTTCGGAGGCGGTGGGCCATCGCTTCCCGTGCGTTCGCCCCGGCCGGCGGCGGGCCGGATGCCGGGGATCGGACTGCCTTGGCATGCTGTTCGCGACCCTTGCCCAAGGCGATGATCCGGTCGGCGCCGGGCGCCTCCAGGTTCTTGTTGCTGCAGTAGCCGGCATCGGCCAGCACGACCCCGATCTGATGCTCAGGCGAGCCGGTCCGCGCGTGCAGGCCCGAGGCGGCATTGGTGGCCGCGCTCATCATGGGAACGAACGAGGGCATATCGTTGGGCTGCTGGTTCACATCGACGGCGGCGATGAGATGGTCACCGGTGACGGCGACCTGCGCGTTGTACCCCTGGACGAATCCCCGGCGTGTGGGCATCACCCGCGAGTCCGGGTCGGTGGTGTTCGCGACGGCCTTGGACAGGCTCCTTGTCGGGGCTTGCCCGTCGCGCGCCGCGGCGGCTTCGGCGGCAGCGACGACACGGCGGGCCCGGATGATCCGGGAGTGCTCCTCGGTAGGGACGGACGGGGCGCCCATCGGCTTCTTCCCCGCGGCGATCAACGCGGCCCTGCGATCGAGCTTGGCCTGGTGGTCACGCAGTTCCCGTTCCAGATGCGCCCTCGCCTCGGCCAGCCGTAGCGGACCGTCAGGGATCCGGCCTCGCACCGGCCGCCCGGCCCGGGATGTCTCCAGCCGGGCCTGAGCCCCGGTCTGGCGGGCGTCGCGATCGGCGTCCAGTCGACCCTGCTGCTGGGCAAGTTCCGCCGCTGCGCGACGGATCCGCTCGGCCCGCGCCGACCTCATGGCCAGCGCCCCACGGACACGGTCACCGCCCTCGTCAGCCCCGCGGGCGGCCAGCGCATCCTCGGCTGCGTCCACGCGCTGGGCCTCTTCGACGACCCCGGCGGCGATCTCTGCCGCGTGCTGCTCGAACCAGTCCCGACCGCGGTTCGCGTCGATGGACGCGTTCGCGGGGATCTTCGTCCCGTCGATCGCGATCGTGCCGAACCGGGCAAGCCCCGCCCGTGCGGCGATCAGCAGCACCTGCGCGAACAACCCGGCGAACGCTTCCTCGGACACGGCACGGAACCTCGCGATCGTCGCATGGTCGGGCACATCGCCGGCGCACGCCACCTTGAACGCGATGTCCGTATGGCAGAGCCGCTCGACCTGACGCGAGGACCGCACGCCACGGCAGTACGCGTAGACAAGCAGCCCCAGGAGCATCCGCGGATCGTATCCCGCTGCGCCGACCCCGCCCCGCCGCCGCGACGCCTCGAAAGCCGACATATCGAGCGTCTCGACGATCTCGATGACAAGCCAAACGAGGTGATCTTCCGGCAGCCAGTCCCGCATGTCCGGCGGAAGCAGAAACACCTGATCACGCCGCACAGGACGATAACTCCGAGCCATACCCGATTCTCCCAAGCCCCCGCCACCATCCGGGCTGGGACACGCCATTCTGCGACAGGCTCTACGACGTGGAGATCCGACGGGTCATCTGCACGACGAACGCGATCGAGTCGATCAACGCACGCTACCGAAGGGCGGTGAGGGCCCGCGGGCACTTTCCGAACGAGACCGCTGCCCTGAAATGCCTATACCTGGTCACCAGATCTCTTGATCCAACCGGCGGTGGCCGTGCACGCTGGGTGATGAGGTGGAAGCCTGCGCTAAACGCGTTCGCTATTACCTTCGCTGGCCGGTTCGAAAGAACCACTCAACAATGAAAACCGGCCGGACTCGACACACCGTTTATCGGACAGTCCCGATTCAAGTGGTCGTTGCAACACGTCCTATGCTGCTGATTCTTCCAGTATTTGCTGGAGGGCTTGTGCGGGTGTTTTCCAGCCGAGGGTTTTGCGTAGGCGTCCGTTGAGTCCTGCGGCAGCGTAGTCGAGGTCTGCGCGGGTGACGGTGGTGAGGTCCATGCCTTTGGGGAAGTACTGTCGCAGGAGTCCGTTGGTGTTCTCGTTCGTGCCGCGTTGCCAGGGTGAGTGAGGATCGCAGAAGTAGACCTCGGCGCCGGTGGCGATCCTGACGCGTTCGTGAATGCCGACCATCTCAGCGCCTTGGTCCCAGGTCAGGGACCGGCGCAGCTGGGCCGGCAGGGTCGGAAGGGTTGCCTCGATGGCGGCCAGCACCTGCTCGCCGGTATGTCCGTTAGGCAGGTGCAGGAGCATCACGAAACGGCTACTGCGTTCCACGAGGGTTCCGATCGCCCCGGCGCCAGGGGTACCGATGATCAGATCGCCCTCCTTACGATTTTGTTGTGGGTGATTTCGGAGCTGTCGTAGTGTTTCGATCACCCTCGGGTGGCGGGTATGGCCTAGGTCGCCCTGCCGCTTGGATGGCTCACTGGGAATGGCCGCCCGCTGCCCGCCGATGACTCGACCGCTGATTGAGAATTACGACATTGATCGTTGGGTAAGGACGTGCCGGCGTAGTTATCGACAGGGCCAACCGAAATTGGAGCTGATCGAAGGAGACTGAACATGCCGGCATTCTGGGTAGGAATCGACTCAGGCAAAAGAGCACATCATTGCGTCGTGATCGATCAGACGGGGACCGTGCTGCTCTCGAAACGGGTCGAGAACGACGAAAACGCAGTGCTCGAACTCATAGCCACGATCGCGGAGATCGCGGCCGGGGGCGAAGTCTGCTGGGCCACGGATCTGAATTCCGGCGGAGCGGCCCTGTTGATCGAGTTGTTGGCCGCGCACGCCCAGCAACTGCTCTATATACCTGGACGGATCGTGCATCACGCTGCGGAGACCTACCGCGGAGATGGCAAGACCGACGCGAAAGATGCCAGGATCATCGCTGACCAGGCACGGATGCGCACGGACCTCCAACCAGTCCGCCGCACGGACCAGATCAGCGTTGACCTGCGGCTCCTCACCGCCCGCCGTACGGATCTGATCTGCGACCGTGTCCGGGCGATCAACAGGCTCCGCGCCACCTTGCTGGAATATTTCCCGGCTCTCGAGCGTGCGTTCGACTACTCCAAACAGGCGCCCCTGGTCCTCCTGGGCGGCTACCAGACACCCGAGGGCATCCGGCGGATCGGACTAGCTCGGCTCACCGGTTGGCTGAGGAAACGCGGCTGCCGCAATAGTGCCAAGATGGCAGAGAAGGCACTGATAGCCGCAAACTCCCAGCACACCGTACTGCCAACTCAGACCACAGGCTCTGCCCTGGTCGTCCGGCTGGCCGGGCAAATCAGCACTCTCGATGCGGAGATCGCCGGCATCGATGCCCAGATCACGGACCTGTTCGGGAAGCACGACAGCGCCGATGTTTTGCTCACCATGCCGGGCTTCGGCCCCGTACTCGCAGCTACTTTTCTCGCGAACATCGGCGGCAACCTGGACGCGTTTGACTCAGTCGACCGGCTCGCCAGCGTCGCGGGGCTGGCTCCCGTCCCGCGCGATTCCGGACGAATCAGCGGGAACCTGCACCGACCACGTCGCTTTAACCGCAGGCTCCTGCGGACCTGTTACCTCGCCGCCCTCTCCAGCTTGAAGAACAGCGCGGCCTCAAGAACCTATTACGACCGGAAGCGCGGAGAAGGAAAGTCGCATAAACAGGCCCTCATCGCCCTCGCCAGACGTCGCATCAACGTCCTCTGGGCGATGCTCCGTGACCACACCATCTACCAGGAACCAATGCCACGCATCACCGCTCAGGCGGCTTGACAGAAACATTGAGATTCCCAGTGCCCGGGCACTGCCCGGTCATCGGCTTCCGCGGGGCGTTCACTGATCAGCAACTCTTGCGGGACCCGGGGCCTTCGCATGCCCGCGCGCCGGTTTGGCTGCCGCACGGCCCGGCCGGTGCGCAGAGCAGCAGCGAGCTCGGCTCTCAGCCCGCCGCGGCCCTGGATGTAGATGCACTGATAGATAGTCTCCGGGCTGATGCGCATGCTTTCATCATCGGGGAAATCAATCCGCAGTCGGGCGCTGATCTGCTCCGGGGACAACCGTTCCCGCGCCGTCAGCATTCCGGCGACGTAAAGCGCCAGGGCCTCGTTGAAAACCAGCTTCCGTGCCTTAGGCCTGCGCGCCAGCTTCTGCGCACGGTTCTGCGCCGAGGACGCCAGGTACGGACGGTTGCCCCCGTTCCGGATGTTCCTGCCCAGCTCCCTGCTGACAGTGGACGGGTTCCGGCCCAAACGCCGACCGATCTCCCGCACGCCGCACCCGGCCGCCCGCCACACAGCGATCAACTCGCGCTCATCGAAGGACAGGAACCGCCCGCACGGGGGCTTCTTCGCAGGATCCACCCCACCATGCTGACGGACGATCAACCTGGCCGCAGACAGGGACATACCGGCCACCGCCGCCGCCACCTCATCAGATGCCCCAGAAGACCGCGCCTCCCAGAAAACCCGCACCACCGACTGCAACAGCTCAGGCCGACCAAAACCCACAACAACACCCCAATCACTCAGGTGTTGCAACGACCCCTTGAACCTGCCCCTGCAGACCCGACTTCAACTGATAGAGCGTGCCTGCAGACCCGACTTCAACTGATAGAGCGTCCCGGGGAACCCGACTTCAACTGATAGAGCGTCCCGGGGAACCCGACTTCAACTGATAGAGCGTCCCTGGAGACCCGACATCAACTGCGAGAGCGTCCGCTGGTGGCTGAATCAGCAGCTGAAAACGCTCAAATACCGGTGATTAACCTCAAAAAGTGGCGGAAACACGCGGAATTTGCGGACCCGGACCTCCCAAGCTGGTAAGTTTTCGAACAGTGGCTTGTGCGCATGCCGCGTTCAGGCTCCAGAATCATGACCGTCCAGGAGGACATAAATGGCTAAGAACCGTAGTGAACTTGTTGCAGAGGTAGCGGGCAAGGCCGGCACCAGCCAGGCAGCCGTCAACTCCGTCCTCGATGCACTGTTCGAGGTTTTCGAGACTTCTGTCGCCGCGGGCGAGAAGATCACCATCCCCGGCTGGCTCGCCGTGGAGCGCACCGACCGTGCAGCACGCACCGGCCGCAACCCGCAGACGGGTGAGACCATCCAGATCGCAGCTGGCCACAGCGTCAAGCTGACCGCAGGCTCCAAGCTGAAGGCTGCTGTCTCCAACAAGAAGTAAACGTCTTCCGCCCCCGGCAGTCAGCCGGCGGAGAAAAGGAGCGGCAACCGTGCGGTTGCCGCTCCTTTTGCTTTTAAGCCCGATTCGCGGCCCGGGCAGGCGTAGCGGACAATGGAATGGTGTCTTCTGCCGCAAAACCTCGTTCCACCCACCCCGACTCCGCGCAAGGCAAGGGAGCACGGGGTAACGGTGCACGGGGCAACGGTGCGCCGGGCAGCAGCATCATAGGGATCCTCCCGGGATGGCAGCTGGCAGGACTGGCTGCTCTCTTCATTGGCCTGGCGGCAGCGCTTGTTTTCTCCGGCGCCGCGGGAGCCCGGGCAGTGTCCGATCCCGGTGCCCTGGTCCGCTGGGGCCTGCCGGTCAGCAAGGCCCTCCACAACGTCTCGCTGGCCACTGTCATTGGCGGCCTGCTCTTCGCGGTCGGCATCCTCCCGAGGAATGCAGGGCCGCGGAACCGTGACAGGGAGCCCGCCGGCGCCGACGCTCCGGAGCACCCTGCCTTCAGCCGTGCCCTCACGATAGCGGCCGCGGCAGGCGCCGTGTGGACGCTGTCCGCGATCGCTGTCCTGGTCCTCACGTACTCGGACGTGGCGGGACAAGGCCTCTCGGGTGATGCGGAGTTCACCCAGGCACTTGTCTTCTTCATGACGGACATCGACACGGGACGCGCTTGGCTCGCCGTCACCATCATCGCGGCAGTGGTGACCACAGCCTTGTTCGGCGTCCGGTCCCTGGCTGGCCTGGCACTCACCCTGGTCCTGGCGTTTATCGGGCTCATCCCGACCGCACTCATTGGCCACTCCTCAAGCTCCTCCGACCACGAAGGTGCCATCAACTCCCTGGGCCTGCACCTGGTGGGCGTCAGCACCTGGGTTGGCGGCATCATCATGCTGGCCCTGTTGTCCGGCATCCTGACCGGACCCAAAGCCGCTGCCGCCTCTGACATCACAGAGCCCACATTGCGCCGGTTCTCCTCCCTCGCCGGCTTCGCCTTTGTCCTGGTCTTCGCTTCAGGCATCATCAACGCCAGCATCCGGATCACCAACTGGGAGGACCTCTTTGGGGCGCCGTACGGCCAGCTGATCCTGGCCAAGTCCGCGGCCACCCTGGTGCTGGGCGGGATCGGCTTCATGCACCGGCAGTGGGTTATTCCCCAACTGGGCCGCAAGGGCTCCGCGATGTCCTCGCGAAGGGTCCTCTGGCAATTGGTCCTGGCGGAATTCCTGCTGATGGGAGCAACGTCCGGTGTGGCCGTCGCCCTGGGCCGCTCGGCCCCGCCTGAGCCCAGCACCTACGCCCCCGATGCTTCACCCGCCTTCATCCTCACCGGGTATGAGCTGCCCCCCGAACTGACACCCGAGCGGTGGCTGACCGAATGGCGCCCGGACTGGCTTTGGATTGCCGCCGCACTTTTCGGCCTGGTGTCCTACTTCCTGGGCGTGGCAAGAATCCATCAGCGCGGCGACAAATGGCAGTGGTTCAGGTCCGTTAACTGGGTGGTTGGCCTGCTGGTGCTGACCTATATCACTTCCGGGCCGCCGTCGGTCTACGGCCGCGTGCTGTTCTCGGCGCACATGGTGGACCACATGGCGCTGACCATGGTGGCTCCCATCTTCCTGGTGCTGGGCGCGCCGGTGACGCTTGCCCTGCGTGCACTCCCTTCGCGGGGAGACGGATCGCGCGGCCCCAGGGAGTGGCTGCTGGTGTTCATCCACTCGAAATTCTCCCAGTTGGTCACGCACCCGCTCTTTGCGGCTGCCAACTTCGCCGGATCGATCGTCCTGTTCTACTACTCGGACCTGTTCGGCTTCGCGATGCGCGAGCACGTGGGGCACGAACTCATGATCGTGCACTTCCTGCTGACCGGCTACATCTTCATTCTGAGCATGATCGGCACCGACCCCCTGCCGCGCCGCGCCCCGTACCCCATGCGGCTCCTCCTGCTCCTGGCCACCATGGGCTTCCACGCCTTCTTCGGGGTGGCCATCATGGGCGGGACCAACCTCCTGGCCGCGGACTACTTCGGTAACTTGGGCAGGGACTGGGGCCAGTCCGCACTCATGGACCAGCAGACCGGGGGTGCTGTGGCCTGGGGGATCGGCGAGGTGCCCACGCTCCTGGTGGCGATCGGCGTCGCCATCATGTGGTCCCGCTCGGACCAGCGGGAGACCAAACGGGTGGACCGCGCGGCGGACAGGAATAACGACGCCGATCTCACCGCTTACAACGATATGTTTGCCAAATTGGCCGAACGCGACGCCAGGCTGGCTGAACGAAACAAGCTGGAAGGACGCTGATGAGCGAAACCGTACGTACCCACCACCGGGTCCGAGCCTCCGAACTGGTGGGCCGTAACTGGTTGAACACCGGCGGCAAATCACTGGACCTTGAAGCGCTGCGCGGCAAGATCGTGCTCCTGGACTTCTGGACCTTCTGCTGCATCAACTGCCTGCACGTCCTGGACGAACTGCGGCCGCTTGAGGAACAGTATTCGGACGTCCTGGTGACGGTGGGCGTCCACTCGCCCAAGTTCGAGCACGAGGCCGATCCGGTGGCTCTGGCTGCCGCCGTGGAACGCTACGAGATCCACCATCCCGTCCTCGACGACCCCGAGCTGGAGACCTGGAAGGCCTACACCGCCCGCGCCTGGCCCACCCTGGTGGTCATCGACCCCGAGGGCTACATCGTGGCCCACCTCTCCGGCGAAGGCCACGCGGACGGCCTGGCCGTGCTGATTCCAGAGCTCATCGCACAACATGAGGCCAAGGGGACGCTGCACCGCGGTTCCGGCCCGTACGTGGCGCCGGAGCCGACGTCCGGCACCCTGCGCTTCCCCGGCAAGGCGCTTTTCCTTCCGCCGGGCCGCGGTTCGGCTTCAGAGGGAATGTCCGACGGCGGTACTGCGGCGGGTGCCGCGGCCGCCGGTTCCGCAGCAAGCAAGGGCTCGTGGCTGGTCACCGATACCGGCCACCACCGACTGGTGGAGCTGGGCACCGACTTCCACACCGTCCTGGGCACCTTCGGCTCCGGCACCCGTGGCCACGCCGACGGACCGGCCGCCGGGGACACTGCCGTGGCCCAGTTCAACGAGCCCCAAGGCCTGGTGCTGCTGCCGGAAGATGTGGCAGCCAAGGCCGGTTACGACGTCGTTATTGCCGACTCCGTCAACCACCGGCTCCGCGGGCTGTCCCTCGCGGACGGCAAGGCATCCACCCTGGCAGGCAGCGGTGTCCAGCGGCTGCTGGAGGCGGGGCCCGCGCGCGTGGACGAGGACGCTGCGGGCTTCTCAGGCCAGCTCGTCGGGCACCCGCTTGATGTTGCCCTGAGCTCGCCGTGGGACGTTGTCTGGTCGCGCAAGCTCAACGCCGTGGTGATCGCCATGGCCGGGACGCACCAGATCTTCAGCTTCGATCCTCTCACCGGCTCTGTGGCCATCGTGGCCGGCAACGGACTGGAGGGCCTGCTGGACGGTGCCCCGCACGAGGCCTGGTTCGCCCAGCCATCCGGCTTGGCCGAGGACGCGGACGGGAACATCTGGGTTGCCGACTCCGAGACGTCAGCCCTCCGCAAGCTGGTGATTGACGACGACGGCGGGGTCGCCGTGGAGTCCGCCATCGGCAAGGGACTGTTCGACTTCGGCTTCCGCGACGGCCCGGCTGCGGAAGCCCGGCTGCAGCACCCTCTCGGGGTTACGGTCCTGCCGGACGGATCCGTGGCGATCGCGGACACCTACAACGGTGCCGTCCGCCGCTACGATCCTGCCTCCGGCACGGTGTCAACCCTCGCGCGAGGCCTCCTGGAGCCCTCCGACGTGATTGTGGACCACACGCACTCGGCCGGTTCCGAGCCGCTGCTGGTGGTGGTGGAGGCCAACAAGCACCAGGTGGTGTTCGTTCCCATCCCCAAGGAAGCCCAGCAGGTGGACGAGGGAGCGGTCCAGACCCACCGGCCCAAGAGCCCGGTCGCCCCCGGCCCCCTCGAGCTGACTGTCCGCTTCACAGCCCCCACCGGGCAGAAGCTGGACGACCGCTGGGGCGACCCCACGCAGCTCAAGATCTCTTCCACCCCGCCGGAACTGCTGGCGGCCGGTGGTGGAACGTCCGTTGGGCTGCAGCGGACGCTGGAGCTGTCACCCGGTGTGGCCGAGGGCGTCCTCCACATCACTGCCCGCGCTGCTGCCTGTGACGGGCCCGAGACCGAGGACGGCGAGATTCCGGACCACGCGGCCTGCCACCTGTACCAGCAGGACTGGGGCATCCCGGTGGTGCTGCAGGGCGACGGCGATACGGAGCTGGTACTGGACCTGCGCGGGATGGACTGACGCGCCGGCGTCGTAATTCTGCTGGAAAGGCTGCCGCCCGTGACTGACGCGTCACGGACGGTGCGCCCCAAAGCGCGCCCTGCGTGACGCAAACCGGGTCAGTGCGGGGGGAGCGGGCGCTAGAAGCTCAGTACCGGCGTGACCTTGACGGTGTCGCCGGAGACGTCCAGCCGGGTGGTGAAACTGAAGTCCACTTCCTCGTCCAGCGGGTACCAGGCTCCCGTGAACAGGTTCTGCTGGAGGGCTTGCACCTTGGCTTTGCCGTCCAGGGGAGCCACCACCCAGCGTCCGTCAAAGGGCTCAATGGACACGTTGGGGTATTCCGTCACGGACCACTTGATGCTGCCGTCCTGGACCCGGTTGTTGCTGGCGTAGTAGAACGGGCAGTCGGGCTGGAGCCGCTGTTCCTTGACCGCCACGGCTGCGCAGCCGTCCAGGAATTCCTTGACCTTGGCTGCCACATCCTTCTTCAGGTTGTCCGTGGCCTGGGTGAGGAGGTTCAGCGGGGCAACGGGAACGTCCCGGGCCGTGACGGTGGCGCGGGTGGGCGCTGCCGAGAAGTACTGGCCGTTGACTGTGGCCTCGTACTCTCCAGGGTAGAAAACGGCGAAGGAATTGCGGCCGTTCGGCATGTTGACCGGCACGCCGTTGATGGTCGCTTCGCTGGCGTTGACCACCGTGATGTCCACCGTGGGCAGCCGGGACGGAACAAAAGCCCAGGTGTTGAAGAAAATCCACTCGGTCCCGGTCTTCTCCAGCAGGAACTCAGTGCGGAGCCGGCTGCCGTCGATGGTGTACTCCATCGGAACCATGACCTGGTTGTTGGGCCGCTCCACAGCTTCGCCGATTTCCACATTTGCGAACCGGGAGGCCGCGGTCTGCAAAGCGGTGCCGTCCAGCATGGCGGCGTTGCTGGGCGGGACAGTGGCACGCAGGAGCCCCAGTGCCTTCCCGCCGTCGCCACTCTGCAGCGCATCCAGATACTCACGCACGGGCTGCTGCGGGCTGGCCACCGTGTTGTTGACCAGGTTCACCGCAACCACGGCCCCGGCGACGGCAAGCATGAGGCCCAGCAGCCATCCGGCCGCGATCCTCACCAACGCTTGACTCATCTGCACTTTCAATACGTTACCTGCCATGTGCCTGGCGGCTGCAGTTGAGTCAACAGGATGCGACGCCGGTCACCGGCGGCGCCGGCGGGACGAGGTGCCGAATACTCCGCGCAGCAGCTCCCGGCCCAGCTGGGTGCCGATGGACCTGGCCATGCTCTTGAGACCGCCGCCGAGCGCCCCGCCCAGTACGCCGCCAAGCTCGCCCATCATCGAGTCACCTGCACCTGGAGCGGAACGTTCTTCCGCGTGGGTGCGCCGGGGACTGCCCCCGGAGGCCGACGGCCTGCTGCTCGGGCGGCCCAGGATCTCCTCTTCGATCCGCCGCGCTTCGGCGTCGACGTCGACGTCCGCTCCCTCAGTACGGCCGGTAGAGCCGCCCGGAACAGGTGTTGAGGACTCGGCGGCCGGCCCGGTGGGGGCGGCAGCCTTCCCGGACAGCTTCTCGAAGGCGGAGGGGTTGTCCACCGCCGTCCCATACTTTGGCAGCAGCGCCGAAGCCGCAACGGTGCTGCGGACCAGGGCCTCGTCGCTGGGCCCCATGACAGACTCGGGGGCGCGGAGCCGGGTAAGGGCCACCGGCGTTGGGGCACCCTTCTCGTTCATGACTGTGACGACGGCCTCGCCAATGCCGGCGGAGGTGAGCGTCTCTTCGAGGTCGTAGTCGCTCACCGGGAACGTTGAAACGGTGGCTTTGAGGGCCTTCGCGTCCTCCGGAGTGAACGCCCGGAGGGCGTGCTGCACCCGGTTGGCCAGCTGGCCCAGCACATCCGCCGGGACGTCCTTGGGTGTCTGGGTGACGAAGAAGATGCCCACGCCCTTGGACCGGATCAGCCGGACGGTGGTGGTGATGGCTTCCAGGAAGGCTTTGGATGCGTCGTTGAACAGTAGGTGAGCCTCGTCCAGGAAGAACACGAGCTTCGGCTTGTCCAGGTCGCCGGCCTCGGGCAGGTCCTCGAAGAGGTCGGCCAGCAGCCACATCAGGAACGTGGAAAAGAGCATGGGCTTGGTCTGCAGGGTAGGCAGCTCCAGGCAGGTGATCACGCCGCGGCCGTCCGGGGCGGTCCGCAGCAGTTCCGCGGTATCGAACTCGGGCTCACCGAAGAACTTCTCCAGACCCTGAGCCTCAAGGCTTACGAGCTCCCGCAGGATCACACCGGCGGTCGCCTTGGACAGGCCGCCGAGCTCCTCCAGCTGGTCCTTGCCCTCGGCCGAGGTCAGGAACTGGATCACCGCCCGGAGGTCCTTCAGGTCAATCAGTTCCAGGCCATTCTTGTCAGCGAAGTAGAAGACCAGTTGCAGGCTCGATTCCTGGGTGTCGTTCAGTTCCATGATCCGCGAGAGCAGGATGGGCCCGAACGAAGACACTGTTGCCCGGACCGGGACGCCGTTGCCGTCGCCGCCCAGCGCCAGGAACTCCACCGGGAACGTCCTGCCCTGCCACGGCTGCCCGATGCCCTCGGTACGTGCGGCGAGCTTTTCGCTGCCGACGGCGGCGGTGGCCAGGCCGGAAAGGTCGCCTTTGATGTCGGCAAGGAAGACGGGGACGCCTGCCGTGGACAGCTGTTCCGCCATCATGTGCAGTGTGACCGTCTTGCCGGTGCCTGTGGCCCCGGCCACCAGGCCGTGGCGGTTCATCATGGACAGCGGCAGCCGCACCGGCGCGTCCTTGTGGAGTTCGCCGTCGATGATGGCGGCCCCAAGCTCTATGGTGGCGCCTTCCAGCGTGTAGCCCTTCTGGAGGGTGGCAAGCTTCTCTGCTGTGGTTTTGGTGGCCATGCCGCTAGCTTAGCCGCGGTTCCTGGAAGTGCCGACGACGGCGGCGCGGCAAGTGCCGTCGTCGGCCTTTGCTCCCAAGCAGTCAGGCTGGGGCCAAAACCAAGTAGTGCCGTCGAAGGCAAGTTGAGAAAACGAGTACTTAAGGACCAAAGACAGGTGTGCGATTACGCGTGTTCTCCTCGGGGCGGGGACCCTACCGTTAGAGCAGCAAGCGGCCATGCGGCCGTCTGAGGGTCTCACAGGAGCACACATGCGCACTTCATCATCCACGTCCGTCCGTACCCGCCGTCTTGCAGCCGCGGTTGTCCTGCCCGGACTGCTGGCCACCAGCCTGGTGCTGGTCCAGCCGGCCTCCGCCGGAACCAGCACCTCCACCGGGATCTGCAGCGGTGTAGTGAACCAGTTTGCGCACCGGGGGACGGTCCAGGAGAACCTGCTGAAGGCGGCGGCGAAGAAGAACGCGGACGTGATTGCCGGGCTGCAGGCGGAGAGGGACAGCCTCCAGGCCCAGGAGGCCGCGCTCACCCTGGACATAGCCGCAGCAGTCCAGGCTATAGCGGACATCGAAAAGGAAGAGAAGCAATACGAATCCGACCTGCAGGCTGCCACCGATGAGGCCGCGCGCGTGGCAGCGGACCAGGCCGCCATAGAGGCGGAGATCGCCGGGGCGGAGGCACGGCTCGCGGATCTTCAGGATGAGCAGTTGAGGGTGGAGGGCGAACTCGCGCCACTGGAGGAGGAATTGGCTGCCGCCCAGGCCATAGCCGTTGATCTGAGGGACAGTGTCACTGCACTGGTCGCTGAACAGGAGGCCAACACGCAGGCCATGACCGTCGCCCGGGATGAGCTTGAATCGCTGCAACAAGCAGCGGCTGACGCAGCCGGCGCAGTGGCCGCCAAGGAAACCGAGATCCGGAACGCGCAGGACGAATTGATCGTCCTTGCGGCCGAGGCAGAGTCGGCATCGTCAGCCGTAACGGCGGCTGAGCTGGAAGCAGCCAAGGCCGAAGAGGAACTCAAGACGCTGGAAGCAGCTGGCACCATAGCGGAAGGGGCGCTGCAGGCCCAAAAGGACAAGGTGGCCGACGCACAGCAAACACTCTTGGATCTTCAGGCCAAGGCCGCCGATGCCGCCGGTGCAATCTCTGCCAAACAAGCCCAGATGGACATTGGCCGGCAGGAGCTGGAAGGCCTTCAGGCCACGGCGGAAAACGCCGCGGAGGCGCTTGCCGACAAGAACGCCGCCCTCACCGCCGCCCAGGCGGACCTGCAGAAGCTGGAAGGGGAGGCTGCAGGGGCAGCTAAGGCCCTTGATGACAACACGGCCAGCATCGCCGCCCTCACCGCCGGGATTGCAGAGCTCCAGGGTCAAATATCCACGTTGGAGAGCCAGGCCGCCACGAAGCAGGCCGAGCTTGCCGCAGCGCAGGCCGAGCTGCCTGCGCTGCAGGCTGAGAAGACAGCGCTGGAAGCAGAGATCGCCAGACTCAACCTGGAAATAGCCAAATTCCCTGTCAACAGCAACTCGACCGCCAAACGCCAACTGGAGGCTGCCCGTCTGGCCAAGCAAGCCGAGCTCGAGGGTGTTCTCACCGAGATCGCCGACAAGAACGCTCTGATTTCTGCCTTGGAGGGTGACCTGGACACCCTGAACAAGCAGGTGGCGGCCCTGAACACCCAACTGCTGGCAAAGCAGCAGGAAAGCAGTTCCCTACAAACGCAGGCAGCAGGACTGCAGGCGGCCTTGGATGCCGCAAATGCGGCGGTTACTGCCAAACAGGGAGACATCGAAGCGCTGGAGTCCCAGGTGCCAGTGCTTCAAGGGGCCGTGGACCAGGCCAACGCAGCCGTGGCAAACAAACAGTTTGAACTGGATAGCCTCGAGGACGAACTTCCCGCGCTTCAGGATGCGGCCGTGGCGGCTGCCGACGCTGTGGTGGACCAGCAGAAGGTGCTTGATGAATTAACAGCCGCACTGCCGGGCCTGGAGTCGGATTTCCAGCAAGCGCAGCTGGCCATTATGGAGCAGCAGGCCGTCGTTGATGGGAAGAAGTGGGAACTGCTGCAGGCGGACGCCGCCCGTAGTGCGGCGAACACTGCGGTTGAGGAAAAGCAGGGCGAAATTGCCGCCCTGCTAGGCCAACTCCCGGAGCTTCAGAAGAGCCTGGACGTGGCCAACCAGGCAGTGTCTGACTTGTCGGGGGAAATTGCACGGCTGAACCAACTGGCGGACAGCCTGGTGGATAAGCTGACCGGTCTCAACTCCCAGATCACCGCCAAGGAAGCTGAGATCCTGTCCCTGCAGAACCGGGTGGCGCCCCTGGTGGCGGAGCTCGACAGGCTTAATGGCGAGGTAAGTGCAGCGGAAGCGCACCTCGCAGGGCTGCAAAGCCAGCTGCAGGGCCTTGACACGCAGCTCACGGCGGCACAGGAGAAGCTTCGGGACCTGCAGGCCCAGAAGAAGCCGGCCAAGAGCCTGGTTGAAGCCCAGAGGCTGACCGTGTCCGACCTGCAGGCACAGCTCGGCAGCGTCCAGCAGCAAATCGCCGCCATCGATCCAAGCATCAGGAACGGGGGCTGCGCCGTCTGATTCCGGCGGGTGCTTGAGGGCCGGTGCACAACGACGTGCGCCGCAAGGAGGGGACCAGTTCATTGCGAACTGGTCCCCTCTGCTATTGCCTGAAAGCGGCGCTACTCAGCCCAGCGCCTTGATGACTTCCTTGGCCACGTCCTCACTGGACTGCGGGTTCTGGCCGGTGATGAGGTTGCCGTCTCTGACCACATTGGAGGTCCAGGCGGCGGCGTTCTCCACAACTGCGCCCTTCTCCTTCAGGGCATCTTCCACCAGCCACGGCGTGTTCTCGCCGGTGCCGCCGCCCAGCTCTTCCTCGTTGCTGAACACGGTGAGGCGGCGTCCTGCGAAAGCAAACCCGCCGTCGTCGTCCGTTGCCGCCAGCAGCCCGGCGGGACCATGGCAGAACGGCGCAATGATCTTGCCGTCCTTGTTGGCGGCCACCAGCAGGCGGCCAAGGTCCGCGTCCTTGTAGAGGTCGGCCATGGGGCCGTGCCCGCCGGGCATCACCACAGCGTCGTAGGAATTGATGTCGACGTCGGCCAGCACCAGCGGGTGGGAGAGCTCAGTGTCGATGGACGCGAGGTAGTCCCGGAAGCCTTTGGCCCGATCCTCGCCACCGGCGGATTCTGCGGCCAGGCTGACCTGGTCCACGGTGGGCTTCCGGCCGCCGGGGGCTGCCAGGTGGACGGTGTGTCCGGCGTCGAGCAGGGTCTGGTGGGCCACCACCAGCTCCTCGGCCCAGAACCCGGTGGGGTGCTCGCTGCCGTCCTTCATGGTCAGTGAGTCTGCTGCTGAAACAACCATCAGAATGTTTGCCACGGTATTGCTCCTGTCTGTAGTTCTCTACTTACCGGCGGCCTCAAGCTCAACGTACGTCTCGTCGTCGAGCTCCACGCTGGCAGCTGCCATGTTCTCTTCCAGGTGCTTGACCGATCCTGTACCCGGAATCGGCATCATGACGGGGGAGCGGCGCAGGAGCCAGGCCAGCGCCACCTGGGAAGTGGTGGCCCCCAGCCGCTTCGCGGCCTCGTCCAGCGGTCCGCCGGGCTGCGCAAGTTCTCCGGCGGAGATCGGCGCCCACGGAATGAAGCCGATCCCGTTCTCCTCCGAGTAGCGCAGGACGTCTTCCGAGCTCCGGTCCGTGAGGTTGTAGCGGTTCTGGACCGTGGAAACGGTGAAGTGCTTTCCTGCCGCCTCAAGTTCCTCAACACTGACCTGCGAGAGGCCCAGCGCACGGACCTTGCCCTCGTCCTGCAGTTCGCGCAGCACACCGAACTGCTCCTCGGCGTCCACCTTGGGGTCGATCCGGTGCAGCTGCAGCAGGTCCAGGGTGTCCACCTTGAGCTTCCGCAGGCTCAGTTCCGTTTGCTGGCGCAGGTATTCGGGGCGCCCGACGGGAACCCACTGGTTGGGGCCGGTCCGGGTGAAGCCCACCTTCGTGGCAATCTTCAGCCCGTCCTTGTACGGGTGCAGCGCCTCGGCCAGGATCTCCTCGCTGATGTTCGGGCCATAGGAATCAGCGGTATCGATGAAGTCGACGCCGAGTTCGACGGCGCGGCGCACCACGTCCACCGCGGCGGCCCGGTCTGCGGGCTCGCCCCAGATGCCGTCACCCACGATGCGCATGGCACCGAAGCCGAGCCGGTGCACGGTTCCGAGGTCCTTCAGGTCAATGGTTGCGGACAATTCCAACTGGTTCGTATTCGGGCTCATAGGGGCGGCAACATCATAAGTTTGCTGAGTATTCCGGAGATCACAGAAATAAGCAGGGCGCCGCCGCCGTTATGCCATCAGTGCGCGCCGTGACCGGCGGGCAAAACTACGCAGCTTCCCCCGAAAGGCCGGCACCTACCGTGACTCTTCCCCTCTCCATCCTTGACCTGGCAACCATCGGCAAGGGCCAGACGGCGGCGGAGAGCTTCGCAGGCAGCGTGGCCATGGCGCAAAGCGCCGAGAAGCTCGGATACCGGCGGGTCTGGTACGCCGAGCACCACAACATGTCCTCCATTGCCTCGTCGGCCACCAGTGTGCTGATTGCTCACGTTGCTGCGCACACGGAAAGCATCCGGCTCGGCGCCGGCGGGGTGATGCTGCCCAACCACTCGCCGCTGACCATCGCCGAGCAGTTCGGGACGCTGGAAACCCTGCACCCGGGCCGCATCGACCTCGGCCTGGGCCGCGCGCCGGGCAGCGACCAGAACACCATGCGTGCGCTCCGGCGGGACCCCATGTCCGCGGACAGCTTCCCCCAGGATGTCCTGGAACTGCAGGGCTATCTCACCGGCCCCACCCGGATCCAGGGCGTTGAAGCCACACCGGGCAAGGGGACCAACGTGCCGCTCTACATCCTCGGTTCCTCCTTGTTCGGCGCCCGCCTCGCCGCCCAGCTCGGGTTGCCGTACGCCTTTGCCTCCCACTTTGCGCCGAACGCGCTGCAGGACGCGGTGGCCCTGTACCGCCGCGAGTTCAAGCCCTCGGCGCAGCTGGAGGCACCGCACGTTATTGCCGGCGTCAACGTGATCGCCGCGGATTCCGCCGCGGAGGCGCAGTCCATGCTGCAGGCCACCAAGCGCGCCCGTGTGTCCCTGTTCTTCGGCGGCGGCACCCGCGAGTTCACGGACGACGAGGCGGACATGATCCTCGACTCCCCGCAGGGCCAGCACGTCTCGCAGATGATGACCTATTCGGCAGTGGGGACACCCGACGTCGTACTTGACTACCTGGACAGCTTTGGCCGGCACGCCGACGCCGACGAACTCATCGTTGCCCACCAGAGCACCGGCACCCAGGAACGGCTGCGGTCCGTCGAACTGCTCGCTGAAGCTGCCGGCCTGGCCCGGGTATGAGGGGCGCGGGTATGGGCGGCGCAAGCCGGGCCGCTGCGGCCACGTCAGGGGGCGTAGGGTTCCGCTCCGACCGCGGGCCCATCCTCATCGCCCTGATGCTGGCCACCGGACTGGTGGCCATTGATTCCACCATCGTGGCCACCGCCGTCCCGTCCATCGTCCGCGACGTGGGCGGGTTCGAGTCCTTCCCGTGGCTCTTCTCGGCCTACCTGCTGGCCCAGGCCGTCTCGGTGCCCATCTACGGGAAACTCTCGGACATGGTGGGGCGGAAACCGATCATCCTGGCAGGGATCGGGCTCTTCCTGCTCGGGTCCATCCTCTGCGGCATCGCCTGGAGCATGCCTTCCCTGATCGCGTTCCGCGCCCTGCAGGGCCTCGGTGCCGGTGCGGTGCTGCCGGTCTCCATCACGATCGCGGGCGACATCTACTCCCTCGAGGAACGCGCGAAAGTCCAGGGCTACCTCGCCAGCGTGTGGGCGGCGTCCTCCGTGGTGGGTCCCAGCCTCGGCGGCATCTTCGCCTCGCTCGGTTTCTGGCGCGGCATCTTCCTGGTCAACATCCCCCTGTGCCTGCTGGCCGGGTGGATGCTGCTGCGCACCCTGCATGAGAACGTGGACCGGGCGAAGCACCGGGTGGACTATGCCGGCGCGGCCCTGTTGGCGGTCTCCCTTGGCCTGCTCATTTTGGGCGCGCTTCAGGGGGGCCAGGCCTGGGCATGGAACTCGCCCGTCAGCATCGCCATCTTCGCCGTGGGCACCGTGCTCCTGGCCCTGTTCCTGCTGGTTGAGCGGCGGGCGGCCGAACCGATCCTCCCGGCCTGGGTCATCTCGCGCCGGCTCCTGGGCACCACCGCGCTGGTGTCCTTCGGCGTCGGCGCGGTGATGATCGGGCTGACGTCCTACGTGCCCACCTTCCTCGAGGGCGCGCTGGCTACCTCGCCCCTGGTTGCCGGGCTGGCCCTGGCCGCACTGACCCTCGGCTGGCCCATCAGCGCCTCGCAGGCCGGCCGCTTCTACCTGCGCATCGGGTTCAAGGCCACAGCCCTCATTGGCATTGCCGTCACCGTTGCGGGGCTGCTCGTCCTGACGCTCACTTCGGGGGCACCCAACGTGCTGCTGGTCGCCCTCGGCTGCTTCGTCGTCGGACTCGGCCTGGGCCTGGTGGCAACCCCCACCCTGATCTCCGCCCAGTCCAGCGTCCCCTGGCACGAGCGCGGCGTGGTGACCAGCACCAACATGTTCGCCCGGTCCATCGGCAGCGCCCTGGGCGTGGCGGTCTTCGGCGCCGTGGCCAACGCGATCTACTCCGGTGCGCCGGGCGGCGACAGCAATGGTCCGGCCGTGGTGGCCGCGTCCGGTGCCGTGTTCCTCGCCGCCCTGGTGGCAGGCCTGCTCACCGTCGCGGCAGTACTGGCCATGCCCGCGGTGAAGGCAGGCGCCTCCGGAAAGGACGTTTCCGGAAAGGACGACGACGGCGGCCCGGCGGAAGAGCCGGCCCTCACCGAGGCGGAGGACAGTTCCCGTTGACCCCACCTCTCCCAACTAGGTAGCGCCAAGTGTCGTTTTGGGAGGTCAAAACGACACTTGGCGCTACCTAGTTGGGTCGGTGGCTACCGCGACGCGCGGAAGATTTCCGGGGCCGGCCGCGTGCCGGTGGCGAGGTCGGCGAGCATCCGGCCGATCACCGGCGTGAACTTGAACCCGTGCCCGGAAAACCCGGCGCCGATCACTACCGGGCCGATCCTGTCCAGGACAAAGTCCTCGTCAGGGGTGGTGGTGTAGGTGCAGCTGACAGCTTCGAAGGAGTCCGCATCCACACCGGGCAGCCAGGTCCGGGCGTAGTCCTGCAGCGCGGCCAGCTGTTGCGGCTCGGGCTGGAAGGACCGCCGGTCAGGGTCTGTCACGGGACCTACGCCGTGCCATCCCGCCTTGATTCCCTCACCCGGAGTCTGCATCCCATACACGGGGGAATACCAGTTCCTGTACTCCGCGCCGGTCCCCGGGTAATGGTTGAAGCCCGGCCATTGGGCTCCCGGGTCGGCCAGCCGGAAGTGTGCCGGCTGTTCCTGGGTGACGCGGAGCCTGGGAAGCCGGGCCCCGCCGCCGGTACTGCCTGGGAAGGCGGCGCCCAGCAGCTTCTCCGTCCAGCCGCCCGCGGTGACCACGGCCTGGCCGGCGGTGACCACCTCGGTGCCGCCGCCGGATTCCAAAAGGAGCCGGACGCCGTCGTCCATCACCTTCAGGTCCACCACTTTGGTGTGGTGCCGGATCTCGGCGCCGCGGGCGGCCGCGAGCCGCTGGAAGGCGGGCAGGGCGGCGTCAGGGTTGAGCTGGCCGCCGTCGGGCATGTGCAGCACCTGCTGGTCGAAGCGGATTCCCCGCCAGCGCTCCCCGGCCTCGGCGGGTGCAAGGAACTCTGCGCGGATACCTGCCTGGTTCAGGGCTGCGGCAATGTCCCCGAACAGCGGCTCCGGCCCATGGTTGACCACTCCGGTGCGGGCCAGCAGCGTCTCGCCGCTTTCCTGCTCCAGCTCGTCCCACAGGGACAGCCCCTCCGTCAGCATGGCGACGTATTCAGGCTGGTGGTACCCCGGGTTCAGGTTGCGCGTGGTGCCGTGCGAGGCGCCGATCTTGTGCCCCGGCCCGAACTGCTCCACCAGCGTCACCTGCCGGCCCCGCCGGGAGAGTGCCCAGGCAGCGGCCGAGCCCATGGCCCCGCCGCCGATCACCACGGTGTCCAGAACAGTATCCATCAGCCCTCCAAGCTGCGGTCAGGTGAGCAGCAGCGCGACGCCGATCATCGCCGGCACGGCCACAACGGTGGTAATCAGCACGGTGTCCTTGGCCACGGTGAGGCCCGTCTTGTAGCGGCTGGCAGCAACAAAGACGTTTTGCGCGGTGGGTAGGGCCGAGGTCACCACCACCGCGAACAGGATATGGCCCTCAAGCCCCAGCGTGAACCGGGCAAAGAGATATGCGATCGCAGGCTGGACGGCCAGTTTGAAGCCGCTTGCCAGCAGCGTGTCCAGGCGCCGGCCCGCCGAGGCCTGCAGCGGCCGGGAACCGTTCAGGCTCATGCCAAAAGCGATCAGCATGGCCGGAATCGCGGCACCGCCGATCAGGTGGATGGGTTCCATGACCAATTCCGGAACCTGCCAGCCGGTCCCGGCCACGAGCAGGCCCAGGGCGGAGCCCACGATCATGGGGTTCCGCAGGATCATCACGATGAAATTCAGGGGGGTGGTGCGGTGCTTGCTGGTGCTTGAATCCAGGAGCATCAGGAACAGCGGGGTGAAGAAGGCGAGTTGGAAGATGAGCAGGGGCGCTACGTAGCTCGCGTCGCCCAGGACGTACACGGCAATGGGGATGCCCAGGTTGGCGGAGTTCACCAGCGAGGCCGCCATCGAGGACATCAGCGACTCGGGCAGCGAACGCTTGAGCCAGAACTTGGCGAGGGCGAAGAAGATGGCTGCTGTGGCTACGGCCGATACCGCCGCCACCAGCAGGGGAGCGGCGAAAACCTCGGCGAGGCGAGCCTTGCTCAGTGTTTCGAACAGCAGCGCCGGGCTGGCCACGAAAAAGGTGAGGGAACTGAGGACCTGGCGCGCATTGTCCCCGAGGATCTTCTGCCGGCCCACGAACCAGCCCACCAGGATGATGCACCACACCACGAAAAAGCCGGCGAGTACCCCTAGCAAGGGATCACCGGCAGGAGGATTTCCCGCAGGGCGCGGCGGAGCAGGGGGCCGGGGCTCACGCTCCGGTTAGGCTGTGGCGTTGTTAAGGGCGAACGGCGGACGCATCATTCCGGGGGTAAGGCCTTCCGCGGGGTCGTTCCCCAGCTGGACTATCCGGTTGTTTTCGTCCACGTGGACCACCCGCGGTTCATAGGCCTTGGCCTCTTCGGTGGTCATTTGGGCGTAGGTAATCAGGATGACGACGTCGTTCTCGTGCATGAGGTGCGCCGCTGCGCCGTTGATGCCGATCACGCCGGAACCGCGCTCGCCGGCGATGGTGTAGGTTTCGAGCCGCGAACCGTTGGTCACGTCCACGATCGACACCAGCTCGCCGGGAAGGATATCGGCGGCCTCGAGCAGGTCCAGGTCGACGGTGACCGAGCCTACGTAGTGCAGGTCGGCGTGCGTGACGGTGGCCCGGTGGATTTTGGACTTGAACATTGTTCGATTCATAACGGCATCAGTCTAGCGCCGGGCGCCCGGCGGCGCAGTGACGCAGGGAACAGTGACGGACGGCGGTGGCACTTTCGTGAGGGCAAAGCACGACCGCGGCGGGTCACCCGCCGTCGTGCTTTTCCACGGCCGCTGCGGTGGCAGTCAGGGTCTCCCGAGCCGCGAGGATCGCGGGCCGCTGCGCGCTGGAGCGACGGACGGAGGTGAACACAGTGCGGTGCGGCTTGCCCGGCAGGTCGAGGAGCCGGGCGGTGGTGCCGCGCCCCGTCCAGACCAGGTCCGGCATCAGTGCCACTGCATTGCCGGACTCGATGAGCCGGATCTGGGCCTGGAGGTCTGCAGTCTCATACCGCACGTCGGGCTCGAACCCTGCGCTCCGGCAGGCCTGCTCAGCCCAGTGGCGGGACGCCGCGCCCCGCGGTTCCATGACCCAGGCGAGCTGCGCGGTGTCCTCGATCGAGGAGATGGCGGGGCCGCCGTCGTTCGCGGGGGGAACGGCAAGCCGGATGGCATCGGTGGTCAGCTTGACCCGGTCGAGCTCCGGGTACCGGGGCGCGGCATGGCCGGGGTACTGCTCGGCGATCACCAGGTCGAAGTCGCGGGCCCACGTTTCATGCAGCGCGGTTTCCGGCTCGCGCTGGATCATCTCGATCCGGACCTCCGGGTATTTCCTGGCCATCCGGGTGAGGGTCTCCGGCATCAAAGCAAGTGCTGCGGACTGGAAGACAGCAATCCGAACCGTTCCTGTCACGGTAGTCAGGGACGCTGCAAGGTCCGCCTCCGCCTGTTCCATGGTTTCCAGCAGCTGCGCGGTGTGCGCCACCAGCACCTCGGCCTGCGGTGTCAGCTGCACCCGCCGCCCGGTCTTGCGCAGGAGCTCCACGCCGACTTCCTTTTCGAGCAGCGCAAGCTGCTGGGAAACCGACGACGGGCTGTACTGCAGTGCGTCCGCAACCTCTGCAAGCGTTCCCCGGATGCTCAATTCCCTGAGCAATCGAAGCCGGCGGACGTCAAGCATGAGGAAATCCTTACCGAAACTAATGAATATAGGTTAGAAGTAGTCACTTTATCTAACGCAACCCCGCTTGCATACTGTTGGAACCGAGTTACCCCCGTCACAAGCGATTCTTCGCGCGCCGTGACGGGGCAGCACCCCAAGCAGGAGTTCCTGATGAGCACAAGAGATATGACCCAGTCGATCATGCGGCGAAAGCCGATCGACGACATCGAAGAAGAGAATAAGCACAGTGGTCTCTTCAAGTCACTCGGACTGTGGCAGCTGACGGCCATCGGCGTTGGCGGCATTATCGGCGTCGGCATCTTTTCCCTTGCCGGCCTGGTTGCTGCAGGCAGTGAAGGAACACCCGGGGTGGGGCCCGCGGTGCTGATTTCCTTCCTGGTGGCCGGCCTCGCCTCGGCGGCCGCCGCGTTGTCCTACGCAGAGTTCGCCGGCATGATTCCGCGCGCCGGCTCCGCCTACACCTATGGCTATGTGGCCCTGGGCGAAGTCGTCGGCTGGTTCATCGGCTGGGACCTGCTGCTCGAATACATTGCCATCGTGGCCGTGGTGGCCATCGGCATCTCGGGCTACTTTGACGCCTTCCTCTCCGGCATCGGCATCCACATGCCGGCCTGGATGACCTCGACGGCGGATGAGGGCAAGGGCGGCATCGTCAACATCCCTGCCATCCTGGTTTGCCTCCTGGTCACCTGGATCCTGTCCCGCGGCACCAAGGCGTTCGGCCGTTTTGAGCTGGTGGCCGTTGCCATCAAGGTGATCCTGATCCTTTTCATCATCGGCCTGGGCGTCTTCTACATCGACACCAACAACTACAACCCCTTCATGCCCAGCGGTTTCGGCCCCGTCCTTGCCGGTGCAGCCACCGTGTTCTTCGCCGTGTTCGGTTATGACGCCATGAGCACCGCCGCCGAGGAAGCCACCGACGGCAAGAAGCACATGCCCAAGGCCATCATCCTGTCCCTCATCATCGCCATGCTGCTCTACGTGGCCGCCACCCTGGTGCTCACCGGCATGCAGAACTACAAGGACATCGATCCCACCGCCGGCTTCGCATCCGCGTTTACCAGCGTGGGCCTGCCCGTGATCGCCACCATCATTTCGGTGTTCGCGGTGCTGTCCATCCTTACCGTGATGCTGACCTTCCTCCTGGGCGTCACCCGCGTCTGGTTCGCCATGAGCCGCGATGGCCTGCTGCCCGGCTGGTTCGCCAAGACGGACCGGCACGGCACGCCCCAGCGGGTTACCTGGATCGCCGGTGTTGCCTCGGCGTTCCTGGCCGGCGTGTTCCCCATCAAGGAAGTCGCGGACCTGACGAATATCGGCATCCTGGCGGCGTTCGTCGTCGTCTGCCTCTCGGTGATCATCTTCCGCTACAAGAAGCCGGACGCTCCGCGCACCTTCCGCCTGCCGCTGATGCCGGTGATTCCCGCCTTCGGCGTCCTGGCGTCCGCCTTCCTGATGTTCCAGCTGCACTGGGAAACGTGGGTCCGGTTCGGTGTCTGGCTGCTGGTGGGCCTGGCCATCTACTTCCTCTATGGCAAGAAGAACTCGCTGATGAATCCCAACAGCCCCCGGCACGAGGAAATCGTGGAGATGCACCGCCCCGTCGGCTGAGCCGACCCGGACGCTCTATCACTTAACGTCGCCCAAACGCGGACGCTCTATCACTTGACGTCGCCCAACCAGGAACGCTCTATCACCTTCCATTGGAGGTGATAGAGCGTTTCCGTTTTTCCCGCATTAAGTGAGAGAGCGTCGGAGGGAAACCGGCGTTATGTGAGAGAGGGTGGCCGAAATGGCTGCGTCAAGTGAGACAGCGTTGGAGGGGAAATCAGGCTGGCGGCGCGGCACGAAACATTTGGTTTTTCTAACCTGTATTGCTTAGAAAAGATCGCTTTATCTTATGTGAGTGGAAGCTCATACTGATGGATAAGACCTCCTTGCACCTCAGGAAAGAACGAGAAAAGCCATGACCCACATTGCAATGGAACCGGCGGTTGCCGCCGGAACCGCACTGCGCACCGTCGATGCCGATGTGCCCCAGGCCAAGGCCCTGGCTACCGAAGCCGTGGCCCTGGTGCGCCATTGGCTGACCGAGGCGTCCAAGGTTCCCGTGGACGCTTCCGCCCAGCAGCTTGCGGGGGTGCTGAAGGACCCCAACGGCCTGGAATTCACCGTGGGCTTCGTGGACGGCGTGGTCCGCCCCGAGGACCTGAACGTCGCCGCCCGCAACCTCGCTGCGCTGGCCCCCAAGGTCCCCGCCTTCCTGCCCTGGTACATGCGCCGCGCGGTCCAGGTGGGTGGCGCTATGGCGCCGGTAATGCCCCAGGTTGTCATCCCCATCGCGCGCAAGGTCCTCCGCGAAATGGTGGGCCACCTGATCGTTGACGCCACCGACGCCAAGCTGGGCCCCGCGATCGCCAAGATCCGCAAGGACGGGATCAAGCTCAACGTCAACCTCCTCGGCGAAGCAGTCCTCGGCGAGCATGAAGCCTCCCGCCGGCTCGAAGGCACCCACACCCTGCTGGCCCGCCCGGACGTGGACTACGTCTCCATCAAGGTCTCCTCCACTGTCGCCCCGCACTCGGCATGGGCGTTCGACGAAGCCGTTGAGCACGTCGTCGAGAAGCTCACTCCGCTGTTCCAGCGCGCCGCATCTTTCGCCCGCCCCGGCAGCACCACAGGCGGCAAGGCCAAGTTCATTAACCTGGACATGGAGGAATACAAGGATCTGGACATGACCATCGCGGTCTTCACCAGGATCCTGGACAAGCCGGAATTCAAGGACCTTGAGGCAGGCATCGTGCTCCAGGCCTACCTCCCGGACGCCCTGTCCGCGATGATCCGCCTGCAGGACTGGGCCGCCGAGCGGCGCGCCAACGGCGGTGCTGCCATTAAAGTCCGCGTGGTGAAGGGCGCCAACCTGCCCATGGAGCAGGTGGAGTCGTCCCTGCATGACTGGCCGCTCGCCACCTGGGGCAGCAAGCAGGATTCCGATACCAGCTACAAGAGCGTCATCAACTATTCGCTCCACCCCGAGCGGATCAAGAACATTCGGATCGGCGTGGCCGGCCACAACCTGTTCGACATCGCCTTCGCCTGGCTCCTGGCCAAGCAGCGGGGCGTCGAGTCCGGCATCGAGTTCGAGATGCTGCTGGGCATGGCGCAAGGGCAGGCCGAGGCCGTCAAGAAGGACGTCGGGTCGCTGCTGCTCTACACCCCGGTGGTGCACCCCGCCGAATTCGACGTTGCCATCGCGTACCTGATCCGCCGCCTCGAAGAGGGGGCCAGCCAGGACAACTTCATGTCCGCCGTGTTCGAGCTGAGCGAAAACGAGGTCCTGTTCGAGCGCGAGAAGCAGCGTTTCCTCGCCTCGCTCGCGGCGCTGGACAACCACGTACCGGCGCCGAACCGCCAGCAGAACCGCAACCTGCCGCCGGTCCCGATGCCCCACAACGCGTTCGAGAACACTCCGGACACCGACCCGGCCCTGCCGGCCAACCGTGACTGGGGCCGGGCCATCCTGGACCGCGTCCCGGCCTCCACCCTGGGTAACGCGTCTGTGGAAGCCGCGTACATCAATGACGAGGCCACCCTCAACACCGCCATCGAGACCGCCGTCCAAAAGGGCAAGGCCTGGGGCGAACTGTCAGGCGCCGAGCGCGCAGAAATCCTGCACCGCGCGGGCGACGTCCTGGAGGCCCGCCGCGCGGACCTGCTCGAGGTCATGGCCAGCGAGACCGGCAAGACGATCGACCAGGGCGACCCCGAGGTCAGCGAGGCGGTGGACTTTGCCCACTACTACGCCGAGTCTGCGCGCAAGCTGGACAAGGTCGACGGCGCCACGTTCGTCCCTGCCAAACTCACCGTTGTCACCCCGCCGTGGAACTTCCCGGTCGCCATCCCGGCAGGGTCCACCCTCGCGGCGCTTGCCGCCGGCTCCGCCGTCGTGATTAAGCCCGCCAAGCAGGCCGCCCGCAGCGGCGCCGTGATGATCGAAGCCCTCTGGGAGGCCGGCGTTCCGCGCGACGTGCTGACCATGGTGCAGCTTGGCGAGCGGGAACTCGGCAAGCAGCTCATCAGCCACCCCGCCGTTGACCGCGTCATCCTTACGGGCGGCTACGAGACCGCAGAACTTTTCCGCTCCTTCCGCAAGGACCTGCCCCTCCTGGCCGAAACCAGCGGCAAGAACGCCATCATCGTCACCCCCAGCGCGGACCTGGACCTGGCAGCCAAGGACGTGGCCTACTCCGCGTTCGGCCACGCCGGCCAGAAGTGCTCCGCAGCCTCACTGGTGATCCTGGTGGGCTCCGTGGCCAAGTCCAAGCGGTTCCACAACCAGCTGATCGACGCCGTCACCTCCCTGAAGGTGGGCTACCCCGAGGACCCCACCAGCCAGATGGGCCCGATCATCGAGCCCGCCAGCGGCAAGCTCCTCAACGCCCTGACCACCCTCGGCGAGGGCGAAAACTGGGCCGTGGAGCCGAAGAAGCTGGACAACACCGGCCGGCTCTGGAGCCCGGGCGTGCGCTACGGTGTGAAGCGCGGTTCCTACTTCCACCTCACCGAATTCTTCGGGCCCGTCCTCGGTGTGATGACGGCGGAGACGCTGGAAGAGGCCATCGCCATCCAGAACCAGATCGAGTACGGCCTCACCGCCGGCCTGCACTCGCTGAACTCGGCGGAACTCGGCATCTGGCTGGAAACCATCCAGGCCGGAAACCTGTACGTCAACCGCGGCATCACCGGCGCCATCGTCCAGCGCCAGCCCTTCGGCGGCTGGAAGAAGTCCGCAGTAGGCGCCGGCACCAAGGCAGGCGGGCCCAACTACCTGGCCGGCCTGGGTGACTGGGCTCCCGCGGCCAGCACCGCTGATGCTGCCGTAACCCACCCGGGCGTCCGGCGGATCCTCAACGCAGCCGCTACAGCCCTCGAGCCTGCAGCGCTTGAGTCCGTCCAGCGCGCGCTGGCCTCCGATGCGCAGGCGTGGGCCGAGGAGTTCGGGACGGCAAAGGACGTTTCCGGCCTCACCGCGGAACGCAACATCTTCCGCTACCGCAGCCTGCCCGTCACCATCCGGCTCTCTGAGGGGGCGCCGCTCGCGCACCTGGTACGGACCGTGGCAGCCGGCGTCCTGGCTGGTTCGCCGCTGACCGTGTCCACCGCCGTCGAACTTCCGGCCCAGCTGCGCGCCGTACTCACCGCGCTGGACGCCGGGGTGGCAGTGGAGTCCGACGCCGACTGGCTGGCTTCCGCCGGCCGTCTCGCCGCGGCGGGGAAGCTTTCCGGCGCACGCGTCCGCCTGATCGGTGGCGATGCTTCCGCACTTGCTGAGGCCACCGGCGGCCGCCCCGACCTTGCGATCTACGCGCACCCGGTCACCGAAGCCGGCCGGGTGGAACTGCTGCCGTTCCTGCACGAGCAGGCCGTGAGCATTACCGCGCACCGGTTCGGCACGCCAAACCACCTCTCGGATGCCCTGATCTAGGTCTCCGGATGCCCTGACTCTGGAAAGAGGCTGGCCGGCCACCTTTCGGTGGCCGGCCAGCCTCTTTGATTCCAGGTGTCCGCACTGGCTGTGCGGCGGGAGACCTTGGAAACTAGCCCAGGTACCACCCGGGCGGCGTCCACGTGACCGGGACGCTGTGAGCCGAGAAATCCTCGCAGCGCGTGCACGTGTAGGCGACTTCACCAAGGCTGGCCACGGACCCGTCACGCCGGTAAGTAGGCGGGATGTAGGACTCGAGGTAGACGAATTCGTCGGTTCGGCACCTGTCACAGGTGGGTTTTCCGACGTATCCGGAGTCGGTGGTGGCGATGCCGGCACCGAGCCGGGAATTGCGGGTGCCAAGCGGCCGCGCAGTGGTGTGCGCGCGGTTATGGGCCGGGCTGTAGTGAGGGTTCTTGGCTGTCGTCATTGGCTGCCTGTCCCGAGCGGGAATCCTGGCATGCAGGTATGCGCTCGTGTTGGTGAACCGGCCAGCTGCTTGACCCTGGAAAATCAGCATAAGTGATGCGACCTTGTGCAATCAATGGAAGCTGCGGCAAGTCTGCCCCTGGCCGGGCCCTGGCCGGCGTTATGATTGGCGGTTAATGGTCCGGCCCACAATTGACTGGGTGAGCGCGTCGATGACCTCGGCGTTGGCCAGGGGGTTGCGGATCAGGGTGAAGTCCACGTCTCCCACCGGCGGGAGATCGAAGCGCCGGGTAATGATCTTCAGGTCCTCCGGAACAAGCGAGGACGGCATCACCGCCACGCCGATCCCGGCCCGCACGGCAGCAAGCACGCCGCTGATCTGCCGGGTTGTGCAGGTAATCCGCCAGGTCCTGCCGTGGGCCTCAAGGGCGTCGATGGCAAGTTTCCGGCTCAAACTCGGGGACGGGTAGGCAATCAGCGGAACCGGAGCGGCCGGGTCCAGCGTGGTCTGCTCCAGCCCCACCCAGGAGAAGGAGTCGTGCTGGACTACGGTCCCGTCCTTGGCGCCCGCCACCCACTTGACGAAGACCAGGTCCAGCTGGCCGGCGTTGAGTTTTTTGTACAGCTGGTCGCTCTGGCCGACCGTCAGTTCCAGGTTGATCTGTGGATAGATCTGCCGGAACTCCCGCAGGATCCGCGGCAGGCCCGTGATGGCCAGATCGTCTGCGGTACCGAACCGCAGCCTCCCGCGCATTGCGGACCCGGAGAAATAGCGGGAAGCGGAGTCGTGCGCCGCCAGGATGTTCCGCGCGAATCCCGCCATCGCGTCCCCGTTGTCCGTGAGCCTCACATCGCGGGTGTCCCGGCTGACCAGGACCCGCTTGGCGGCCGCCTCGAGTTTGCGGACATGCTGGCTGACGGTGGGCTGGGCCAGGCCGAGGCGCTCTGCCGCCTTGGTGAAGCTGAGCGTTTCCGCCACGGCAAGGAAGGAGCGCAACTGGGCTGGTTCAAACACTACGGACTCCGGTGGCAATAAGTGCGGACATCTTAGGCATTGCAGTCTGCAATAGGAGTTATAGAGACGATACGTCTCCATAATCCTTTGCCCCAGCCTAGCGTTAAGGGCATCCCGGACCGCACGCACTGTGAGGACATACCTGTGGCACCCCCACCGCCGTCAACGGCAACTGTCAGCCAGCCCGCCATCGACTCTGCCGGCGCCCCGCCGCCGGAACACCAGACCCAGCCCGTCGCCGTCGTCAGCGAACGGCTGCCCTGGAAGCACACGTTCATTTCGCTCAAGGTTCCCAACTTCCGCATCTTTGCGGTGGGGCATTTTGTGGCCGTCATCGCCATCTGGATGCAGCGGATCGCGCAGGACTGGCTGGTGCTGGAGCTGTCCGGTTCCGTGACGGCCGTTGGCATCACCGTGGCCCTGCAGTTCCTGCCGTCGCTGCTGCTGGGACCGTGGGGCGGGATGGTGGCGGACCGGTTCGCCAAGCGGAAGATCCTCATCCTGTGCCAGAGCCTCGCCGCGGTCCTGGCAGCCGCGCTCGCAGTCCTCGCGCTGACGGGCGCCATCGAGGTGTGGCACGTGTACGTGATAGCGCTGGTGCTGGGCCTGGTGACGGTCCTGGACCAGCCGGCCCGGCAGGTATTCGTCCATGAACTGGTGGGGCCCACGTACCTCCGCAACGCCATCAGCGTCAACTCCACCACGTTCCAGCTGGGCGGGCTGATTGGGCCTGCCCTGGCCGGGTGGCTGCTCATGGCGATGGGGGCGGGGTGGGCGTTTGCGGGCAATGCGTTTGCCTGCTGCTCCACAGTGGCCATGCTGCTCATCCTCCGAAAGGACCAGCTGTTCACCAGCGCCCCGGTGCCCAAGAGCAAGGGAATGCTCAGGGAAGGGCTGCGGTATGCCTTGAGTAAGCCCACCATCTACTGGCCCTGGCTGATGGCCGGCTTCATTGCGGTATTCGCCATGGGCCTGCCCGTAGTGCTTGCCGCCTTCGCGGACCACGTGTTCAATGTGGGAGCCGGCGGCTACGGCCTCCTGAACGCCCTGGTGGCGCTTGGGGCACTGGCAGGCGCAGTGGCATCGACCCGCCGCCGGCAGCTCCGGCTCCGGTCCGTTGTGTTCTGCGCGGGGATGTATGGAGCCATGCTGTGCGTGGCTGCCGCGGCGCCGTCCATGCTGGTGTTCGGTGCCATGATGGTGCTGTCCGGATTCTGGTGCCTGATGTTCCTCACCGGATCCAACCAGCTGGTCCAGGTCAGTTCCAACATGGGCATCAGGGGCAGAGTGATGAGCCTGTACATCATGGTGCTGATCGGCGGCCAGGCCATTGGCGGCCCGATGCTTGGCTGGATTGCCGAACACGCGGACCCGCACGTGGCCCTGCTGGTGTCCGGCGGGGTGCCCGCGGCCGCGGCACTGGCAGTTGCCGTGATCCTTGCACGCAAGGGATCGCTCCTGTTGAGGGTGAACCTCCGGGACCGCCGGCAACCCGTCCGAATTGTCAGCCGGGCCGCCGCCTAACCGGGCGGCGCGCTCGGCAGACAGCCCCGGCCCGCCGTCTACAGCGGGAGGTGCGGGTACTCCTCTTGGCGTTTCTGGAACGCCAGGACGTCCTGGTTGCGGATCACGCCGTCACGGATTTCGATGGCCCGGGAAATGGTTTCGTTGCCTTCCCAGGCTTCCGGGCCGCCAAGCACGGTGTCCAGGAACGGCAGCAGCGCCTGGCTGATCTCCCAGCTCGAGGAATTCCAAAGGTAGGACGGGCTGTGGTCCACGGCGTAGTAGTTGATGTGGTCGCCCACCGTGAACATGGGGTCGGCGAAAGTGGTGCTCCGGGCCCAACTGAAACCCATGCCGTCGTCGCACGAAACATCAATGATGAGGCTGCCGGGATTGAACGCCGCCAGGTCCTCCGTCCGCAGGTAAGTCAGCGGGTTGTTCGGGTCCTGCAGCGTGCAGTTCACCACGATGTCGCTTTGGGCAAGGAACGGCGCCAGCGGGACCCTTCCCTGCTCACTGATGACCTGGCTGAGGAAGGGGGCTTCGTCGTCGTGGTCGAACTGGACGATGTTCACTGAGTGGATAGGCGCTCCCACAGCGGCGACGCCCCTGTTCGTCAGCACCTGGACGTCGTGGATGCCGTGCGCATTCAGTGCAGTGACGGCTCCGCGGGCGGTGGCGCCAAAACCTATGACGGTGGCGCTCAGCCGGCGGCCGTAGTCGCCCGTCGAACCTGTCAGGGCGAGCGCGTGCAGCACCGAACAGTAGCCTGCAAGCTCGTTGTTCTTGTGGAAGACGTGCAGCCCGAACCCGCCGTCGCTGGCCCAGTGGTTCATGGCCTCGAACGCAATCAGCGTCAGCTTCTTGTCGATGGCCAGCTGCGTGACCGCCCGGTCCTGGACGCAGTGCGGCCAGCCCCAAAGGACCTGGCCGTCCCGGAGGTCGGCCAGGTCCTCCGGCTGCGGCTTGGGCAGAAGGACGACGTCGGCCTCCGCCAGCAACGCCTCCCGGCTGGCCATCCTGCCCACCAAAGTTGAGAGGTGCGCGTCTGAAACGCCAAGGCGCTCGCCGTAGCCGTTCTCCAGAATGATGTGCTGCCGGATGTGGGGCGCGATGCGCTGGAAATGCAGCGGATGAATGGGGAGCCGGCGCTCGTCTGGCTTGCGGGTGGAAGCCAGGACGCCCAGGGTCAGATTGTTCTGCTGCCCTGTCACTTCTTTTTGGCGGCCTTGCTGGACGTTGCGTCCAGGGAGCTGGCCGGCGCCGAAGCGGCCCTCTTGTCGGCGCGCTTTTCCTTGATGGACTTGGCGGATTTTTTGGATGCTGTTTGACGCGGGGACTTGTCAGCCATGGTTGCTCCTGTAGCGGAACCGAAGAGGTTCCTGACCTCTGACCATACACGCCGCCACCTAATGGCCGGCGGGTGCTTGCCTCCGCTGCAATCCTGGAGCGGCTGACGGGAATCGAACCCGCGTATCAAGCTTGGGAAGCTAGCGCTCTACCATTGAGCTACAGCCGCAGTGCCCCGGTGTGAAGGGGCAGAACATAGCTTAGCGCAGATGTCCGGCTGCTCCGCCCAACTGCAACGCAGGCACCCCGTGTCCGGCCGGGGGCACGTCATCCAGTAACTCTTCAATAACGTCCCCTGCCCTGGCTAGGCGGGTGTGCGGAGCGCTGGCTAACCTGATCCGGGTAGCTGCGATGCCGGGGGGTGCAGCTGCTGCCGCAGGTAGACGTCAACCAGGAAAGTTCCCGATGGCATTCGCAGAGCACGAGGTCCTCATCCGGCGCGATGCCATGGCTGTGTACCTGTTCTTGCTCGACGCAGCCAACCTTCCGCTCTGGCACGACACGGTCCGCAGCGTACAACTGCTGCAGGGCGCCGCCGAATCCAAAGGCGCCGTGTACCGCACTATGGTGGCAGGACGGTCCGGACTCAGCATTCCTGCTGAACTGGAAATCACCCATGCCAGGCCTGGAGCCGAGATCCGGTTCCAGGCAATATCCGGCCCGGCGCACCGCGCCGGTGGGTACTTCCTCAGCACGGAAGCCTCGGGAACGCGGGTCCGGTTCGCCCTCGAAGTCCGGGCAGAGGGGTTGGCTGGTTTCCTGGTGAAGTTCCGGTTCCTCAACAGGCTGGGCCTGCCGGACAGGATGCTCCAGCGCAGTCTGCGGTCCGAGGTGGCGCAGTTGGAGCGCCTGAAGGACGTCCTGGAGCTCCAACCGGCCATGTAGGGCTGGGCGATGTTCCCTGACGGCTAGTGAGCCAGCCGCTGTCCGGTCCAGGGACCGGGGATGTTCGACGGCGAAGCGAGGCTTCCGGCGGTGAGGTCCCAGTACTGCACCACGTCGCCTGCACGGCGGAGTGCCACGCCGGTTGAGTTCAGCCCGGTGACGTCCCGCAACGGCCTGATGCCCGTAACGTCCCCCCAGCCGGTGGCAACGCTAGCCCTTGCTTCTGCCCGCAGTGCAGTGGTTCCCCACCCGCGGTGGAGCTGCACCGAGCCGTCCCCGCGGAGAGCCAGGAGATCCTGGAACCCGTCGGCGTCGTAATCCACCATGGACAGCTTCCGGGCGGCGCCTACCCCTGTTGCCACGGTGGCACGTGCGGAAAGATCACCGAGGCCCTTGTTGGGGTACAGGTAGAGGCCGCCGGCCCCGTCCAAAGCCAGGATCTGGGGCATCCTGTTGTTGGCGCACCAGCCTCCCACTGCGAGCGTCAGGGTTTCCCACCCTCCATTGCCGAGCGTGGCCGGCGCCTGGAAACCTCCGGAGGCAACGCCCCGGTGCAGGCTCAGGGTTCCGTTGGTCCATTGGGTGAGGAGATCGTAGGCGCCGTCGCGGTCCCAGTCCGTGGTGAACACTTCCTTGGCGCCGGCAAAGCCCGATCCGATCACCCGGGCAGGGGCGAAGGTGCGGGCACCGGTGGCTGTCCGGGCCAGGAGCTGGCCGGCGGAGTCCACCGTGACCAGGTCGCCCGGTCCCTTGATTGCTGCCGCCGACAGGTCAAGCGTGGGCGGCATGTGCCGGGTGGGGGCGTCACACAAAGTGGGTGCAGGAGGCGGGAACGCAGTGCTGGGTCCAGTGCCGCCGCCGGGGGAGTCGGTGGTGCCGGCGGGGAGGGTGGTGTAGCCGAAGAAGTTGACCACGCCCCAGATTTTGTACGTGCGGTCCGTGTAGGTGATCCCGGCGCCCATGACGTTGAAGCGCGGATCGAGCAGCATGGCATTGTGGCCAGCGGAGCCCTTCCACCATTCCACCAGCAGTGCGGCGTCGCGGTCCGTCCGGATGGCGATGACCTCGCCGGCGCCGTTGTTCGGGTTCAAGGCCCGGGGGTCTGTCCAGAAGCTTGCCCGGTGCTCGATGACTTCGCGGGATGCGATGCTGTCCGACCACTCCTGGGCCATCCCCGCCACGGTGGCGTGGTACTTCACGGGGTTCAGGCCCTTTGAAAGCCGGTATTCATTGATTTTGTTGAAGACCGTGAGGACGGCGGCCGCGTTGCTGTCTGGAATCAGGGCTTCGGGAGCAGGAACCGTGGTGGCTTCCGAAGTGGCCATGGGGGAATCCGAAGGTGAGCCAAGCTCCTCATCCGGAGCCCAGAGCGGAGGGATGGAGGGAACCCAGGGGTCAGTCTCCTCCGTGGCGGCAGCAGGTGCCGCGGCAGCGGCGCCGCTGGTGGAGGAGGCAGGAAGAGGTTCCGTTGCCGGTGCTTCTGGTGTGGGTGCTTGTGCTGCCAGTGGGTCCGGGGCCAGTGGTTCGGGAGCCAGGGGCGCCGTGGGGGAGGCCGGCCGGATTTCCGGATCAACGGCCGGTGTGAGCCGGGCTCCGGCAGGGGCGGCACCACGGGATGACGCCTCCCCGGTAAGCGCCGAGGCGCCCAGGGTGATGCTGCTGGGCCCGCTGGCGCTGACGGCCTGGTGCACAGTGGGAGCCAGCGGCGGCGCGCCCGACGAGGAGGAAACAAGCGCCAATGCGCAGAGCACGCCAATAAAAGAAGGCGCCACCAATCTATTCACAACATCCCCAGCTCTGTTGGGCCATCCGGGAGACCATCCGGCGCCTGAATCACTGAGGCAACATTAGCCCCACTAGGCGCCAGCAACAACGAAAGAATGTGGCTGTGGATAAGCGATACGGTAATTTGGGACGGTGCTGATCTCTGACCGCGACATTCGTGCCGAAATTGACTCCCAGCGGATCGTCCTGGAACCTTACGATCCCGCGATGGTGCAGCCCTCGTCCGTGGATGTCCGGATCGACAAGTTCTTCCGCCTGTTCGATAACCACAAGTACGCACACATCGATCCGGCCGAGGAACAGCCCGAGCTGACCCGCCTGGTGGAAGTGGAGCAGGACGAGCCGTTCATCCTCCACCCGGGCGAGTTCGTCCTCGGCTCCACCTACGAGACGGTGACGTTGCCCGATGACATTGCCGCCCGCCTGGAAGGCAAGTCCTCCCTGGGCCGGCTGGGGCTCCTGACGCACTCGACCGCCGGCTTCATCGACCCCGGATTCTCCGGGCACGTCACCCTGGAACTGTCCAACATGGCCACCCTGCCCATCAAGCTCTGGCCGGGCATGAAGATCGGCCAACTGTGCTTCTTCCGGCTGTCCTCGTCCGCGCAGCACCCGTACGGTTCCGGCGAATACGGGAACCGCTACCAGGGGCAACGCGGTCCGACAGCCAGCCGCAGCCACCTGAACTTCCACCGCACCACGATTTAGCAGGCAGGTTACAGCCGCCCTGGAGCCAGGCTTGGGCAGTGCGGCCTTCAGGCTTTGGCAGCCACTTCTGCAGGCGGCTGCATAGCCCTCAGCGGCCCTGCAAACCGGGCCGCCAGGGGGCCCAGGACCGCCATCACCAGGACGTAGGCCGTGGCAAGGGCCGCGAGCTCGCCGGGCACTGCGCCCGAGGCAACCGCCAGCCCGGCAATGACGATGGAGAATTCGCCGCGGGCGATCAGCGTGGCGCCTGCACGGAAGCGGCCGGGCCTGGCGATTCCGGCCTGTTTGGCCGCCCAGATTCCGGTGGCCATCTTGGTGGCCGCGGTGATCACCGCGAGCACAAGGGCCCAGCCAAGGACCGGCGGAATGGACGAGGGATCCGTATTGAGCCCGAACGCCACGAAGAAGATGGCGGCGAACAGGTCCCGCAGCGGTTCGAGGATGCGGGTTGCGTTGTGTGCCGTCGCCCCTGAAATTGCGATGCCAAGCAGGAATGCCCCCACCGCGGCGGAGACCTGCATGGCTGAGGCAACGCCCGCCACCAGCAGCGCGGCGCCGAGCACATTCAAAAGGAACACTTCCGAGTTCTCGCTGTGAACGGCCTTGGAGACGTGATGCCCATGCCGCAACGCGACCATCAGCACCACACTGACCACCGCAAGGGCGATGCCCACGCTGGTCAGCCCGCCCAGGAAGCTGACGCCGGCCAGGATGGTGGTCAACACGGGAAGATAGACGGCCATGGCCAGGTCCTCGAACACCAGGATGGACAGCACTACGGGCGTTTCCCGGTTGCCGATGCGGCCCAGGTCCGTGATGACCTTGGCGGCAATGCCTGACGAGGAGATGTAGGTGACACCGCCCATCACCATGGCCCCCACCCCGCCCCAGCCCAGCAGGTAGGCAAGGGCGGCCCCCGGCAGGAAGTTCAGGACCAGGTCAAGGATGCCTGCCTGCCAGGAACGCCGCAAGCCAGTGAATAGTTCTGCTGCGGTATATTCCAGCCCGAGCATAAGCAGGAGCAGGATGACTCCGATTTCACCGGAGACGTGGGCGAATTCCTTCATGCCTTCGAGCTTGACGATGCCGCCGGCACCGAAAGCGAGTCCGCCCAGAAGGTAAAGGGGGATGGGAGACATGCCGACCCGTCCGGCCAGCCTGGCCAACAAGCCAAGGCAGAACACAACGGCCCCCAGTTCAATGAGGGTCAGGGCCAACGGGTCCATAGCGTCCTATCCGTGACGCAGGATGTCGGCCGCCGCGTCGAGGCCTTCCTGGGTGCCCACAGCCACCAGCAGGTCGCCAGTGTGGAGGACGACGTCGGGCCCCGGCGACGGGAGCACCTCGCCTTCGCGCATGATCGCCACGATCGAGACGCCGCACCGGGTACGGATGCATGCCTTGCCCATGGGCTGGTTCTGGAAGGGGGAGTCCGGAGCGATGGAGAACTGCCGGGTGACGATTCCCGGGACGTCCTTATGCTCTTCCGTCAGTTTCATGGCCAGGTGCTGCCCACCGAGGAGATTGCCGAGGGTGGCTGCTTCCTCCGTGGTAAGCGGTATGGAGGCCTGGCAGGTGTCGGGATCATCCCAGGCCGAAACAATGAGCTCCGTCTGTCCCTCACGCAACTCCACGACGCCGATCCGGCGGCCGGAGGCGGTCATGAAATCCTTGCGCCGGCCCAGGCCGGGAAGGTTCGTCTCGTCCACGTTCATGTTTCCAGCCTAGTCGGCCCTGGCCCCCTTGGCGCGGGTTCTGATGATTACCTCAGGACCCGCGGTATCCCGGCAGGCCCGGGTTACTGCTCACCCTCCTTGGACGGGCGCTGGTGCACCTGCCAGCACGCTGCGCGCTGCAGTTGCCAGCGCTTCCGCGCGGTCCGCGTCCGATGTGCCGTCTGCAATAACCACGCCGTACCGGAAACGCAATGCTGTCCCGGCCTGGAACAGGACTTCCTGCCTGAAGAAGGGGGCCGGTCCCATGCAGGCAAACGGCTCTGAACGGGCGAACCACTCCGGCTCCGGGTGCGCGCTTCCGGGGTCATCAACCATGACCACGGTTGAGAAACGGCAGGTTTCATCATGTTGCCCCACGAAGGAAAGCCAGGGGGCGCGCTGGCCGCGGAGGCCTTCGCCGGTGGCGCCGCCGGGGCCGATGATCTTTCCCCCCGTGAAGGACCGGGGCCCCCGCCAGAACAAGCCACCGTACCCGGCGTTCTCACGACCCTCAGTGGTGGGGGAGCCAATGTGGATGTCCTTCCCCGACACGTTGGACATGGCGGTTTCGAAGACCAGGGTGTAGCTGGCGTCCTGGCCCGGCACTACCTGGAAGGAGCGCTCTTCCTGCACCACAACCGACCCCCGCTGGGTCACCCACTGCAGCCTGTGGGCGAAACTGAACGCGCCGTCGTCGTTCGCTGCCTGCACAGTTTCCAGGTGCCGCATGGCGCCGTTGTTCGGCAGCCACTGGTAGTCCTGGCCGCGCCTGTAGCTGGGGCCGCCCCAGAAGTTGTCGGGACCCAGGTGCGGCAGGGACCAGGCGATGCCCTTATGCCACACATGGTCGTGGGGACGGTAGGCGCTGACCAGGTCCCCGGATCGGGTGCGGACGGGGTGGAAGTACGGCCTGGGTGATTCCACCTGGGGATCATCGGCGGCGTAGGTGTAGGTGAGTATGTCCGTGCCGTCCAGGGAAATGACGACGGCGGCACCATTGTCAGTCCAGGTCAGCTGGGTTGCGGGGGCGTCGGCAGCGGTTGTTGCTGCAGTGGTGCTCATGCGGGGCTCTTTTCGGGTTTCCAGGGTGCCAGCCGCCCGTCGGCACAGTCAGGGAACAGTCTCCTTTGCTGATTTCGCCGCGGCGGGCTCCTTGGGAGGCAGGCAGGATATTGAAAGGTTTCATTTTTGGGCTCAAGCCATTATGTGGTCGACAAGAAGGGGGAGTCAACGGGCCCGGAAAACGGCATTCATCCGTTCGTGTCCCGGCGCAAGCGGCAGGCTAGGCCACAGGAACCACCGCGACAGGAACCTTGTCCGGGGACTTCACCGGCAGCAGCACCAGTAGCCCGGCCAGGAGCACCACCATGATGCCCAGGATTCCCCAGCGCTGCGCCTCTCCGGGCGCCACGAAGGGAGCGGCGAGGGTGATGCTCAGCGTGAAGAGTGCCGGTGCCAGGAAACTCACGGCTCTGCCGGTGGTGGCGTAGAGGCCAAACAGTTCGCCGGACTCTCCATGCGGGGCAAGCCGCGCCAGGTAGGCCCTCGACGCGGACTGCGCGGGCCCCACGAAGAGGCAGAGGAAGAGGCCGAAGATCCAGAATGTGGTGCTGCCGGCCCAGGCCATCCCCAGGAATTCATAGTCACCGTTGCCGAGGACCAGGATGGCGGTCCCGGCCGCCAACAGTCCAACCAGGGAGCCGATGATCACCCGTTTGGGGCCGAGCCGGTCATCCAGGAAACCCCCGATCACAGCCCCCACCGCCGCCACCACGTTGCCGAAGATGGCGAAGAAGATGACTTGCGACAGTTCAAAACCGAAGGTGCCGGCGGCAATGATCCCGCCAAAAGTGAAGACGGCGGCAAGGCCGTCCCGGAACACTGCGCTGGCCAGCAGGAAGTAGATGGTGTGCGGGCTGGTGGCGTAGATGGCCTTGATCCGCCGGACCAGCAATCCGTAGCTGGCCAGGAAGCCCAGCCGCTTCGCCTGGGCGGAGCGCGGAAGTTCGGGGACGGCAAACAGCACGGGGAGGGCGAAAACGAAGAACCACAAAGCCGAGAAGACCGCCACCAGGCGGATGTTCAGGCTGTCCTCGGTGGAGGCGCCGAACCATTCGAAGCTGGGCTGGACGAACAGTTGGAGGACGATCAGCAGGGCCACAATCCCGCCAAGGTACCCCGCGCCCCAGCCGAGGCCGCTGACTTTGCCGATGTTCCGCGGTGTGGAGACCTGGGCGAGCATGGCGTTGTAATTGACCCCGGCGAATTCGAAGAACACGTTTCCCAGTGCAATCAGGGAGACCCCGAGCAGCAGGAATTCCGGCCGCGGGAACACGAAGAAGCACAGGGCCGTGAGGATGGCGACGGCGGCTGTGTTGACTCCCAGCCACAGCTTGCGCCGCCCGCCCGCATCGGAGCGCTGGCCGGTGACAGGGGCCAGCAGGGCGATGGCCAGGCCCGCCACCGCCAGGGCGCCGCCGAGCACCGCCGACGCCTGGTCCTCGCCGCCAAAGGCGTTGGAGGTCAGGTACACCGTGAAGACGAACGTGGTCATCACGGCGTTGAAGGCCGCCGAGCCCCAGTCCCAGGCGGCCCACGCGAGGACCCGGCCCTTGCTGGTGCCCTGCTCCCCGGATGCAAGCTCCGGGGACGGCTGCGTGGCCCCGCGGGGGCTGGCGCTGTTCATACGATGCATCGTATCCGCCCGTGGCGAACATACCCCGGACCGCGCGCCCGTCACGCCGGGGAATGCGGGGAAGGATACAACATCAAGGCCGGAAGGGCTGCCCGGGCCTTGGTAAACTGGGCTCTCCCGGACCTAACGAACTAACCGCCTGCTCCAACTTTTGACAATCGAATCCCTGACGTTGCGGAGATACCAGTGATCACAGTCCTTGCCGTGCACTTTTCGGTGGCTGTCCTGGCGCCGCTCCTCTTCAGGTCCTGGGGCCGGAACGCGTTCTATGGGCTCGCCGCAGTTCCTGCGGCCTCCTTCGCCTGGCTGCTGCTGCAGCACGGTCCGGTCTACTCGGGCGGATCCATCAGTGAAGTTGTTCCGTGGATTCCGGGACTGAAACTCGAGCTCGCCTTCCGTATGGACGCACTCGCGTGGGTCATGTCGCTGCTGGTGCTGGGCGTCGGCTCCCTGGTGCTGGTCTATTGCGCCAGGTACTTCAAGAAAAAGGACCAGGACCTCGGCGCTTTTGGCGCACAGCTGCTGGCCTTCGCCGGTGCCATGTTCGGCCTGGTGGTGGCTGACGACCTGCTGCTGCTGTTCATCTTCTGGGAGCTCACCACCATCCTGTCCTACCTGCTGATCGGGTTCGCCCGTACCAGGTTGGCCGCACGCCGCTCGGCGCTGCAGGCGCTCATGGTGACCACCGCCGGCGGGCTCGCCATGCTGGTGGGCCTCATCATGCTGGGGCACACCGCGGGCACTTACCGCATCTCGGCGATTCTGGAGCAGGCGCCGGCCCTCGTCAGCGGCGGGTCGGGCGCCCTGGTGGGCGCCGCCGTCGTACTGATCCTGGTGGGTGCCATCACCAAGTCCGCCCTGGTCCCGTTCCATTTCTGGCTTCCCGGCGCCATGGCGGCGCCAACCCCCGTCAGCGCCTACCTGCACGCCGCGGCGATGGTCAAGGCCGGCATCTACCTGGTGGCCCGGCTTGCTCCCGGTTTTTCGGAGACGGTTTACTGGCAGCCGGTGGTGCTGGGCCTGGGACTGGCCACGATGCTGGTGGGCGGCTACCGGGCGCTGCGGCAGACGGACATCAAGCTCATCCTTGCCTACGGGACCGTGAGCCAGCTGGGTTTCCTCACCATGGTGGTGGGCCTCGGTACGCCCGATGCGGCCCTGGCGGGGCTGGCAATGCTCCTGGCCCACGGCCTCTTCAAGGCCACCCTGTTCCTGGTGGTGGGCATCATCGACCACCAGTCGGGCACCCGCGATGTCCGGAAACTGTCCGGCGTCTTCCGTTCCTCGCGCGCCTTGGCGATTGTTGCCGCCATCGGTGCCGCCTCCATGGCCGGGGTGCCGCTGCTGGGCGGATTCGTGGCGAAGGAATCGGTCTTGGAGGCCTTCGTCCACCACGCAGGCGATCCCGCGGCCGGACCGTGGGGGATTGTGGTCCTGGCCGGGCTGGTGCTGGGCTCCGTCCTCACCTTTGCCTACAGTGCCCGCTTCATGTGGGGGGCCTTCGCCGATAAGCCCGGCGTGGAGCCTACCCCGTTCAAGGCCATCAGGCCCTCCTTCCTTGCTGCGCCGGCCATCCTGAGCCTCCTCACCATCATCTACGGCGTGTGGCCCGTTCCCGTGGACGCATGGATCCAGCCCTACGCCGCACTTTTTGCATCCAACGCTCCCGACGCCGGAACGGCCGCCGAGCAGGCAGGCCACCTTGCGCTGTGGCACGGGTTCACCCCGGCACTGGGCTTGACGGCCCTCACCTTCGTGCTGGGCCTGGCCATGTACCTCGGCCGCGAAGCGGTGTCCCGGGCGCAGTCCCACGTGCCGCCATGGGTGGACGGGGACAAGGCCTACCAGCTTACCGTCGGCGCACTGGATGATGTGGCGGTCTGGATCACCGGCCGCACCCAGCGCGGTTCGCTGTACTACTACCTCGCGGTCATCCTGACTGTTGCATTCGTGCTCCCGCTGTCCGCCATCCTGGTGGCCGGAAAGCCGCTCCCGGAGGGCATCTACCTGCTGGATCCCGGGTCCCCGCTCCAGCTGGTGGTGGGTGCAGGCATCGTGATCGGCGCCCTGGCCGCGGTCAAAGCCAACAAGCGCTTCCTGGCTGTCCTGATGGTCTCCGTCACGGGGTACGGCATCGCCCTGATGTTTGCGCTGCAGGGGGCTCCGGACCTTGCCCTGACCCAGATGCTGGTGGAAACCATCATCCTGGTGGCCTTCGTCCTGGCGATGCGGAGCCTGCCGGCCGAGCTCCGTGACCGGACCGGGGGCAAGTACCGGGTGGTGCGCGTCATCATCGGCCTGTGTTTTGGCATCACCATGGTGGTCGCCGCGATCTACGCCATGGGCGCCCGGATTGCCACGCCCGTCGCGCTGGAGTTTCCGCGCCTCGCCTATGAGGGCGGCGGCGGCCTCAACATCGTCAACGTGACGCTCGTGGACATCCGGGCCTGGGACACCTTCGGTGAAATCACGGTGCTGGCCCTGGCCGCCACCGGAGTGGCAAGCCTGATCTTCGTCCGCGGCCGCGGCGACCGGATCAGGAACGCAGCAACCGTTGCCGAAGGTACGGTGGGGCGCTACCGCGGCGTCAATCCCGGTTCGCGCGACGCCGCTGCGCTCGCGGTTAGCCGGAAGTTCGCGGCACCGGCCCGGGACGCATGGATCGTGGCAGGCCGCACCCTTGCCCCCGAACGCCGCTCCATCATTTTCGAAGTGGTCACGCGGCTGATCTTCCACTCCATGATCATCTTCTCGCTGTACCTGCTGCTCGCGGGCCACAACCTGCCGGGCGGAGGCTTTGCCGGCGGCCTTACCGCAGGCCTTGCCCTGACCATCCGCTACCTGGCCGGCGGCCGGTTCGAGCTCAGCGAGGCCACCCCGGTAAGTGCGGGCGCGCTGCTGGGCGTGGGACTGGCGGTTGCCTCCTCCTCAGGCGTGGTGCCGCTGCTGCTGGGCGGACAGGTCTTCCAGACGGCCATCATCGAACTCTGGCTGCCGGTGTTCGGCGACATCAAGTTCGTTACTTCCACCATCTTCGATATCGGCGTCTACATCGTGGTGGTGGGCCTGGTGCTGGACGTCCTGCGCAGCCTCGGGGCGGAAATCGACGAACACTTCGAGGAGCGGTCCGCCGGCCACGACGCGGATCTGCCCGCGGAGCAGGAATACGCAGGGAACGCTCCGGCCGCGGGCGCCGCCCCGGAGCGCGAAACCGAAGGCGCCGCCGTCGAGACCACCGCAAAGGGCCAAGCATGAGCGTAAACCTGACCCTCCTGATCGTCATGGGGGCCCTCTACGCCTGCGGCATCTACCTGATCCTCGAACGCAGCCTGACCCGGGTCCTGCTGGGCCTGATGCTCCTGGCCAATGCCACCAACCTGCTGATCCTTGCTACGGGAGGCTACGCCGGGCTCGCACCGCTGTACGCCAAGGACATCCCGGCGGAGGACTACAACGATCCCCTTCCCCAGGCGCTGATCCTGACGTCCATCGTCATCTCCTTTGCCGTGACCTCCTTCATGCTGGGCATCATCTACCGGACCTGGGTCCTGGCACGGCGTGATGAAATCCAGGCGGACATGGAGGACCTCAGGGTGGCGGAAACGCCGAGCTTCGACGCCGAGGACGACGCCGTGATCCCCGCCGAAACCTCCGAGTTCCCCGTAGCCACAGTCGTCGCCGGAGGCCGCGAAATGCCCGCCGAAGACGCAGCCAGGGAAGAAAAGCCCGGCTCAACAAACGTGGCCCCCGGCCCGGAAGGAGCCGGAAGGTGAACATTGCAAGCCTGGCCCCGCTCGCCGTCGTACTTCCCATTTTGGGCGCCGCCCTGACCTTCCTGCTGATCCGCCATTCGCGGGCCCAGCGGGCCGTCAGCATCGGACTCCTGTCCCTCACCCTCCTGCTTGAGTGCCTCCTGCTGGCCTCGGTCTGGGACGGCGGGACGGCCGCGGTGACCATCGGCGGCTGGCTGCCGCCGTGGGGCATCGTGCTGGTGGTGGACCAGTTCTCGTCCCTGATGCTGGTGGTCTCCTCCGCAGTGAGCCTCGCCGTGCTGGTCTACGCCACCGGGCAGGGCATGGCCGACGGCGATCACGACGCCCCTGTGTCGATCTTCCACCCCACCTACCTGATCCTGGTGGCGGGGGTCTCCAACGCGTTCCTTTCCGGGGACCTCTTCAACCTCTACGTGGGCTTCGAAATCCTGCTGACGGCAAGCTATGTGCTGATGACCCTTGGCGGAACGGGCCCCCGCATCCGCGCGGGCGTCACCTATGTTGTGGTGTCCGTGGTGTCCTCGGTGCTGTTCCTGATCGCCATCGCCATGGTCTACGGGGCCACCGGCACGGTGAACATGGCGGACCTGGCCATCAAGCTCGGCGAGCTGGACCAGGGCACCAGGACCCTCCTGCACGTGATGCTGCTGGTGGCGTTCGGCATCAAGGCGGCTGTCTTCCCGCTGTCCTTCTGGCTGCCGGACTCCTATCCCACCGCTCCCGCGCCGGTCACCGCCGTGTTCGCCGGCCTGCTCACCAAGGTGGGCGTCTATGCCATGGTGCGGACCGAGACCCTGCTCTTCCCAGGGGACTCCCTGAACACACCCTTGATGGTGGCGGCCCTGCTGACCATGGTGGTGGGGATCCTGGGTGCCCTGGCGCAGAGCGACATCAAGCGCCTGCTTTCCTTTACCCTTGTCAGCCACATCGGCTACATGGTGTTCGGCCTGGCCATGTCCTCTGTTGCAGGACTTGGGGCTGCCGTGTTCTACGTGGCGCACCACATCACCATCCAGACGAGCCTCTTCCTGGTGACGGGCCTCATTGAACGCCGCGGCGGCAGTTCCTCCGTGGACCGGTTGGGCGGGCTGGCGAAGCTCTCGCCGCTGCTGGCGTTGCTCTTCTTCGTGCCCGCCATGAACCTGGCCGGCATTCCGCCGTTCTCCGGGTTCCTGGGCAAGGTGGGGCTCATGCAGGCAGGTGTGGAGCTTGGCACGCCGCTCGCGTACGCGTTGGTGATCGGCGGCGTTGTCACCAGCCTGCTGACCCTGCTGGCCATTGCCAGGGTGTGGAACCGTGCGTTCTGGCGCCGGCCCTCCGACGCGGAACATCCGGATCCCGTGCTGCTGGCTACGGTCGAAAGGGCCGCAGGGCCTGGAGCAAAGCGGCGAGGTGCCACTGAAAACGCCGTCACGCTCCTTCCACGCACCATGGTGGGTCCCACGGCGGGGCTGGTGATCCTGGGCATTGCCCTGACGGTCTTCGCGGGACCGCTGTTCACCGTCTCCGACCAGGCCGCGCGGGACATGCTGGACAGGTCCGCCTACATCCAGGCCGTCCTTGGCCCGGACACCGACGTGCCCATGATCGTCACCGCGGGAGGCGGAAAATGAGCCGGCGGCGCATCTCCCTTCGCCAGGAGCTGCCGCTCCTGGTATGGCTGGTCATCGTCTGGGGGGCCCTCTGGCAGGACTTCAGCCCGGGAAACCTCCTGTTCGGGGCGCTGCTGGCGGTGGCCGTGGCACGGCTGTTCTACCTTCCGCCGGTGGAACTCAGCGGCCGCTTCAACATCATTTTCGCCATTCCTTTTGCCCTCATGTTCCTGGCGAAAGTGGCGGCCGCCAGCGCGCAGCTCCTCTACCTGGCCGTGGTGCGCGGACCCAAGGTCAAGAACGCAGTGGTGGCGGTAACCCTGCGGAGCCACCAGGACCTGATCGTCACCGCCACAGGACATGTGATTTCGCTGATTCCGGGCTCACTGGTGGTGGAAGTGGACCGCTCAACATCCACTCTGTACCTCCACGCGCTCAACATCAGCACCCCGCAGGACGTTGAAAACCTGAAGAACCAGGTGCGGTCCATCGAGGCGGGGCTGATCAGGATCATGGGAACGAAGGAAGAACTGGAAACCGTGCAAAGCGAGGCTGGCGCATGATGCAGATCGTCCTGGTTGTTACGGCCGTGATCTTTTCGCTCGCGGCCGCCGGCGCCATAGTCAGGATCTCCCGCGGTCCGTCGCTGCTGGACCGGGTGCTGGCCACGGACGTCCTGCTGGCCATCCTGGGCGGAGCGCTGTGCGTGGACATGGCCGTCAACCGGCACCTGAACAACCTGATGCTGGTGGTCGCCATCTCCATCATCGGCTTCATCGGATCAGTGACCGTGGCCAGGTTCGTGGCCGACCGGAGGGAGCAGACCAATGAATCCTGATTCCACCGGCCTGGACACCTGGGTGGACGTGCTCTCCGCGGTGTTCATGATTGTTGGGGCCGTGATGTCCCTGGGTGCGGCCATCGGCCTGCTGCGGTTCCCGGACCTCCTGAGCCGCATGCACGCCGCCACCAAGCCGCAGGTCCTGGGGCTGTTCCTGCTGCTGGCATCCATCGGCCTGCAGATGCGGACCTGGTGGGTGTGGCCGGTGCTGCTGGTGGCCTGGATCTTCCAGTTGCTGACCGTCCCGGTGTCAGCCCATATGGTGGGCCGCGCCGGCTACCGCACCAAGCACCTGCACCGCGAGCTCCTCACCTCTGATGAGCTGGAAGCGGTTGTGCAGAAAGCCGCCGCCAAAGCCGCCCGTGAGGACGCTTCCGACGACGGCCAGCTGCGTTAGGGAACCAGGTCAGGTCAGACGATGTCCTGGCTCTTGGCGAAACGGGTGATGGCGCGCTGGGTGCCACGGTTGGCCAGGACCTGGATGATGGTGCTGACGGAGGCGGAGATGAGGGCGAACGTCAGTGCTGACTGCAGGCTCGTGGGGACGTCCTCATCCTTGCCGGTAGGCGGCTTGCGCCCCGTGCTCTTCTCCCAGATGGCGTTGACCAGCTTGGTGCCGAGGAAGCCGGCGCCGAGGCTGATTCCGGTGCCGAGCAGCTTGATGAAGAAATTCATTCCTAGTACTCCTTGCGGGCGGTAAAACGGACTGCCACCAGCCTATCTGCCCCGGGACAGGCCCGAGGGACGACGTTGCCGGGATCAGGGGGTGGGGATCAGGGGGCGGGCGGTTCCGTCCGGAACTTGATCATCTTGTGTGTGCCATCGCAATAGGGCTTGATGGCTGACGCCCCGCAGCGGCACAATGCAACGGTTTTCCGTTCGCGGGGTACCGGGTCGCCTGACGGCGTGACGATCTCGAAATCGCCCCGCACAATGAGCGGCCCATCGGGGCAGACCACAATGGAGCTCTCGGCCGGTTCCTGGTTCATGTGTGCTCCTGCTCTGGGTTAATAATGGAACTCCATAGGTGTTGGTTGCGCTGTTCGGCGATCCGGCCCTGGTAGCGCCGCCGGAGTCCCGCAACCGAATGGGCTGCTGTCCTGAGCCTGGTTCCGGCATAGGGCATACCGCCGGACAGCCGGTAGCCGAGCGCTATCCAAATACAGAAGGCGCGCTCCAGGGTCCAGAGCGGGGCAAACCACACTGCAGCGAAGGGAAAGACGGCAGTCCCGCCGTGCCGGCGCCGCCCGATTTCCGCGGCGAGGGCAGGCGCTGCGGCAAGGCAGAAAAAAGCCGTCCGGCGGTGCCGTGGCGGCAGGCAGGCGGCTGCAGCGATGGCCGGAAGCAGCGCCAGTTCCGCCACGAGCCTGCGCGGCTGGGCAAAGTCGTCGTACGCCTGCCGGACGCGCTGCTTCACGAAGTGCCGGCTGCCCGGTGGACGGCGGGCCACGAAAAGGTCCGGGACAATTTTCTCCCGTCCCCCGGCGGCCTTGACTGTCCGGATCAGCTCCAGGTTTTCGAACAGGACGGGAGCATAGCCTCCCGTTGCCAGCAGCGCGTCCCGGCGGAGAGCCAGCGTCCCGGGAAAGTCCGCGGACCAGGCACGGTTGATGAGCGTCCTGGCCGTATCCCAGCACGCGTGCCAAGGGAGGGGATCGAAGTAATTCTGCGGGCGCACCACGTCCGCTGAACGGAGGTGATGGACGACGGCGGCGAGGGCCTCGCGCGTGTAGCGGACGTCGTCGTCGGCAATCACCAGGAGGTCCGCCGTCGAGTCCCGTACGCCCGTCATGACCCCGGCGACTTTGCCGTTGCCGCCGCTGCCCGCCCTTGGAGGGATGTGCTTGACGGCGGCGGGGAACAGCACCCGGTGCTGTTCGAAGAGCCGTACCGGCGAACCGTCCACCACCGTGACGGGAATCCATTCCGTGAGGCGGCGGAGGTAGGCGGCCAGTTCCGGCAGGCAGGAATCGTCGGTCCAGCGCAGGGGCAGGATGTATTCGACGGATCCTTCCAAGGCGGGTCCCTCCACGGCGGGTCCCTCCACCGCGGAATTGTCCTGGGCGGGTCCCTCCACGGCGGACCGCGCCGCAGGCTGGCTGCTCATGCTGCCGCCGGTACAGCCGCCCTGAGGGAGCTTCGGCCGTTTTCCCAGGACTGCAGGATGTGCGCCGACAGCCGGCCGTCGATGGCCATGACTGCCGTGGCTCCGAACAGCACGTCCCCGAGCAGGTGCGGTTCTGCCTCCACCAGCCCGCCGGCCAGGTCACGGCCGGCGATCTGTTCATGGACGGCGTCCGCTTCCACATGCTCGTCGAAGTAGCGGGTCACGCCGGCATCGAAACCAAGCCGGCGAAACCCGTTGCCGTACAGGCGGTTGGGCTGGGAAGACGTCATTTCATACATGGCCAGGTGCCCGGTGATGGCCCCCCGCAGCCGCCGGTTCAGCCCGAACAGGGACATCAGGTTCACCGCCGCGAGGGAAATCGCGGGGACCGCGTCAACATACGCTCCATAGGCGCAGTCCATTCCCAGCCCGCTCATGGTTCGGGCGAACAGCGTGCTGTGCATCCGCTCGGGCCGCCCGCCGCCGTACTCGTCAGCCTGGATTTCCACGAGCGCCGCCTTGGCCCGTCCGGACAGGCGGGGGATGGCGAAGGTGTGGGGGTCCGCTTCCTTGAGCTGGTAGATGGACTTGTGGACCAGGAATTCCTTGAGCTGGTCCAGGGTTGCCTTTTTCGCCACATAGCGGGAAAGGCTGGGACCGCTGTCCTGCGCCGCGAGGCCGAACAGGACGGCCGCCACGGCGTCGCTGGTGGGGACCATGTCCGCGGGAAGCTCCAGCTCACCGGCCGCCTCATGGGCGGCTTGCCTGAGGGCGGCTTCGAAGGGCTTTTCCAGTGAATGCCGCAGCTGGATCAGTCCCGGCGCCCACTCCCACTCATCACTGACGCCCTCGAGCCCGGAGTAGTGGAGTTCGTAGAGGCAAAACAGCGTGAGTTGCAGGTCATCGTCCTCGATGATGTCTATCTCGGCCGCCAGGCGGGCGGCCGCCATCCGGTGCAGCCCGTCCAGGCCTTCCGTGTCCGCGCCCGGGGCGCCGGCGAGGACGCTGAACAAGGCCGTGCTGATGGGTCCACGCGGTCCGGGGATTCTCATGATGCTCCTTCAGATCTGGTGCTGGCGCTGGTGCTGGCGTTGCTGCCGTTGTTGGTGCTCGCGTTGGTGGCAGGGCCCCTTGCCAGCATGACGGCCAGGGCGATCATGGCCAGGCCCAGGACCAGGTGCAGCCAGTTGTCGGCGTTGTTTGCCGGGACGAAGTTTGCCGGCGTGGTGTCGCCTACCAGCAGGCCGTACAGCCACAGGACGAGGTAGATCACTCCGCCATAGACGAGGTAGCTCCTGGCTTGCGCGTGGGTGCGCGCCATCAGGACGCCTGCCACACCGAAGAGCAGGTGCACGATGTTGTGAAGTGCTGAAACCTGGAAAATCCCCAGCAGGAGCGCTCCGGATCCATGGCCGGCAAGGCCCAGGGAACCATAGTTGGCGGTGACGCCCGGGACGAAGCCGAGGACGCCAGCCAGGCAGAACACGGCGGCGGTGCCCAAAGCAGCTCTCTGCAGGCCTGTGCGGGCGCCTGTCAGGCGGGTGCTGGCTGCCATGTCCTGTACTCCTCATAAGCCGGGAGACAACATAGTAAGCATGATTACTATGTAAATGCTAAGCAGCCTTTGTATTTCCTCTGGCGGCGGATCAGCCCGCCGCGCTGTTCCACGTGTAGGGGTTCGCGTCGTCCCCGCCCCGGCGGCCGTGGTCATAGCCCTGCTGCCAGGAATTTCCGACGGCGGACACCAGCTCCGCCAGCAGCGGATAGTAAGGGTGGTCCGGGCCGATGAAAATCATCTCATCCGAGGCTTTGTCCAGCGCCGCCCGGACCTGGTTTTCGCCGGCCGGTCCGGTCACAACCCGTCTCCGGACCGCACTCCCTGAAGGACCTCCCGCAACGCCTCCACCACCAGATCATGGTCCTGGACCTGCGGAAGCCCGGAAACTGTGACGGTGGCTACCGCACCCACGCCAGTCACATAGACGGGAAACGACCCGCCATGGGCGGCATAGCGGCGTTCGTCGAACCAGCCCTGATCCTCGATTCGTCCGCCCCCGAGCCGGCCGCGCAGTCCCACCAGCAGCGAGGGCACCTCGTACCGGGCGGCAGTGCGCTGCTTGGCGCGGATCCAGTGGTCGTTGTCCGGTGTGGCGCCAGGCAGGGCCACGTGGAAGAGGACCTGCCTGCCCTTGGTGATGTCGATGGCGATGGGCAGGTCCCGTTCCTTGCCCAGTTCCACCAGGAGCAGGCCCAGGTTCAGGGAATCATCCGGAGAAAACCCGGGAAACTGCAGTTCCCGGACTTCCGCCTCGATCCGGGCGATCAATGCTTCCAGCGATCCCTCGGGCTGGGCGGCGTCGGAGTCCGGATCGTACTCGGTCACATGGGGCGGAGTGGCAGTCATGGGCCACAATCTACCCCTCCTGCGGTGTAAACTGGACCACGCCCACCAGGGCGATTATTTACACACAGAATCATTCAACGACAGGGGAGCGCCGCCGTCGGACTGGCCATGCCAGGCACCGCAGGTGGGCGCTGAGAGTGCGGACAGCCGCAGACCCTCGAACCTGATCCGGTTAGTACCGGCGCAAGGGAGTCGAGTTCTCGAAGTGCGCGCGCATCGGCAGCAGTGCCGGCAGCCGCGTCCACTTTCCCCTCCTGTTCCTCAGGAGGATCGCATGGCAACAACAGCAGTGAAGAAGAGCACGGCCAAGTCCTGGCGCGTGGTGGACATCGTGGTGGCGGCCCTTATCGCCATTGCCGGCGGCGTTATTTTCTGGGCGTGGTCCCAGGGTGCGGCCGCAGTCTCGGCGCCCATGAATGCCGTCTACCCCGCCCCTCACGGGCCTCATCGCCGGCGGCTGGATGATTCCGGCGGTACTAGGCATGCTCATCATTCGCAAGCCCGGCGCCGCGCTGTTCTGCGAGACCGTTGCAGCCACCGGTGAGCTGCTCATGGGCTCCCAGTACGGCGCCTCCGTACTGTTCTCCGGCTTTGTCCAGGGCCTGGGAGCGGAGATCGTTTTCGCGATCTTCGTGTACCGGAAGTTCAACCTGCCCGTTTCCCTGTTGGCAGGCGCTGCGGCGGGCCTCTTCTGCGGCCTGAACGACTCCTTCGCTCCGTGGGGCTGGAACATCGCGTACTCAGGCGGCGACAAGCTGGCGTACATCATCTTCACCATGATTTCCGGCGCGATCATCGCGGGCGCCCTGTCCTGGCTCGCCACCCGCGGGCTGGCGAAGACCGGCGTCCTGAGCTCCTTTGCCTCACGAAAGGCAGCAACGGAGCCCGTCTTCTCCTGATGGCTGCACCTACCCGCCATGACGCTCCGGCGGCAGTGCGTCCGGCGGCCGTCAGCGCCCGCGGCTGGGGCTGGCGGCATGCCGGGCGGTCCACGCCCGCGGTGCAGGCCCTTGAGCTGGACATCCTGCCGGGGGAGCGCGTCCTCCTGCTGGGGCCATCGGGCGCCGGCAAGTCCACCCTCCTCCATGCCTTGGCAGGGGTGCTGGGCGATGCGGACGACGACGGCGGGGCCGGCGACTCCGACGAATCCGGCTCGCTGCTGGTTGACGGGGCGTCCCCGCGCGAACAGCGTGGCCGCGCCGGCCTCATGCAGCAGGACCCGGAGACCCAGGTGGTCCTCTCCCGGGTAGGCGACGACGTCGCTTTCGGTGCGGAGAACCTTGCCGTGCCCCGCGACGCCATCTGGGCCCGCGTGCATGAAGCATTGGACGACGTCGGCCTGTCCCACCTGCCGCTGGACCATCCGACGTCGGCACTGTCCGGCGGGCAGAAGCAGCGCCTCGCGCTGGCAGGCATCCTCGCCATGCGCCCGGGGCTGATCCTGCTGGACGAGCCTACTGCCAATCTCGATCCCGCTGGGGTCCTGGAGGTGCGTGACGCGGTGGCGCGGTGCCTGGACAAGACCGGGGCCACCCTGGTGGTGGTGGAACACCGCGTGTCCGTATGGAAGGACCTGGTGGACCGCATCGTGGTGCTTCAGCCGGGCAGCGCCACTGAGGAAGCGGTGCTGCTCGACGGCCCGCCGGACCAGGTGCTGGCGGATGCGCGCAGCATGCTGATTGCCGCCGGTGTCTGGGTGCCCGGCTATGTCCCGGACACCAGGCCGCGCGGGCAGGAACCCGCCGCCGGTGCAGGCAGCCTGCTGCTCGCCGCCGAGAATCTGGCCGTGTCCCGCGAAAGAGCACGCCGCACCGGCTTCCGGAAGATACCTCCGGTGCCCGTGCAGGAAGGTATCTCAGCGCAGGTGCGTGCCGGACAGGCGCTGGCAATCACGGGTCCCAACGGAGCCGGGAAGTCAACGTTTGCCCTGACCCTGGCCGGACTCCTCGAGCCGGCCGCGGGGAAGGTTTCCGCCACCCTGGACCTCAGCCGCGGCGCCGGAATAGACCCGTACAAGTGGAAAGCCGAGGTGCTCATTGAGCGGATCGGCACGGTGTTCCAGGAACCCGAGCACCAGTTCGTCACGGGCAATGTGCTTGACGAGCTGCGTTTCGGGCCGCGGCACCTGGGCCATGGCGGGGAGCGCGTGGACGAGCTGCTGGAGCGGCTGCGGCTTGCCCACCTCGTGGACGCCAACCCTTACACGCTCTCGGGCGGGGAGAAGCGGCGGCTTTCCGTGGCCACCGTCCTGGCCGCCCACCCCCAGGTGCTGGTCCTGGACGAGCCCACGTTCGGCCAGGATGCCAACACGTGGGCGGAGCTGGCGTCGTTCCTGTCCGAGCTGTTGGACGCCGGCACGGCCGTGGTGTCCGTGACGCACGACGCCGAATTCACGGCCGCGCTGGGCGGGACGGAACTGCGGATGGCCGCGGCGGGACAGGTGCAGCCATGAGGTGGGAGGCATCGTGAGGCAGGAGCTCAACCTGCGCGGAAACCAGGCGCTGCTTGCCCGGGCCAACCCCCTGAGCAAGTTTGCCGCCGTCTTCCTCATAACTGCGGTGCTGGCGCTGTCCATCGATTGGGTGTCCGCGTCCGTTGCGCTCGCCTTTGAGTTCCTGCTCTTCCCACTGGCCGGACTCACCCTGACGCTGCTGTGGCAGCGCGGCTGGCCGCTCATCCTGGCGGCCGCGGTAGGGGGCTGGAGCACCTCCATCCTGGCGCCGGACAGCGGCAGGACGCTGATCGACGTCGGCATCTGGACCATGAGTGAAGGTTCGCTGGAGTTGGGGATCGGTTTCATGCTGCGCGGACTGGCGATTGCGCTGCCTGCCGTGCTGCTGATGAGCTGTACGGATCCCACGGACCTGGCCGATGCGCTGGCGCAGAAGGCGCGGCTGCCGCACCGGTTCGTCCTGGGGACGCTGGCCGCCATGCGGCTGGTGGGGCTGATGGCGGAAGAGTGGCAGACCATCGGCATGGCGCGCCGCGCGCGCGGGGTGGGATCCAGGGGCACTGCGGCGCAGCGGATCAAGGCCACCCTGGGGCAGAGCTTCGGGCTCCTGGTGCAGGCCATCCGCAGGGCGTCACGGCTGGCGGTGACCATGGAAGCCCGCGGCTTCGGCGGGGGACGTCGGACCTGGGCCCGGGAATCAACCTACAGCGTGCTGGATGCCTGGGTGCTGGCCGGCGGTGTGCTCATGGCAGGAACGGCTGTTGCCGCGGCGCTCACCATGGGCACGTGGAACATGGTGTGGCTGGGGACCTGACCCCGCCTGCCTCACCGGCAGGAGTAATTGTAGTCAAACCCGTTCGATACGAACTGGGTCAGTGCCACGGTGCCGCCGCCGGTAAGGGGCGGCTCTGAGCAGGCCCTGGCCGCTCCTGCGGCGTTCAGCGATCCGGCCAGCCAGCTCGGCAGGTTGTAGAGGTTGCTCGAACTGCTGACTGGTCCCACGATCCGGTCCCACTGCTGGCCGGTGGAGTAGATCCCCACCTGCGCGCCGATGCTGTGGAAGAAGTCCGTCATGCCTTCCAGGACGGTCCGGTTGGCATCCTTGTTTGTGCCCGACCAGGTGTTCTCGGTTTCCACGTCCAGCCACCAGAAATAGCCGGCAGGGTTGCTGACACCGCGGCGGGTGGCGTTGTCGTACGCCTTGGCGTAGCCGTACATGTAGGCGCACGCGGTCCCATAGTCCCCGGCCTTGCAGGTGCCGTAGGGATTGTGGATGGTCCGGCCAGCAGGGTACTCATTGCTTTCCGGCCACCAGGAGCCGGCGGCGCCGGGGTTTGCCGTGTTGACGTACAGGGAGACCGTGGGCTGCTCGGGGTGGCCAGCCGAATCCTCGGCCCACGTAAGCTGCTCCGTGAGGCAGGGGTTGGTGTTGTTGGCCAGGCCGTTGTTGACGCCCACAACACCGAAGGCCTGGCCCGTGGGAAGCTCCCCATTGCACTGCGGCCAGGAGACATCGTTGCCCAGAAGGGATTGCTTTCCTTCGCCCGGCGACGGCGCCGCGAAGGCAGGCGAACCTCCGAGGAGCAGCAGTGCCGCAGCAAGCAGGCCCGCGAGCGCCAGGAAGATGCGCCGGTGGCGGGCGGGTGCCGTGAGGTGGGAGGGAGGTGTCCGGCGCATGCTGCCTCCGTTGCGGCTGGACGACGAGGTGCTGATCCAGTCTCTCGCCTCCCCCTCCACCGGTCAAGGAGTCGAAAGACCCGTTTCTATCGCATGTAGTGGGTAGCCACCCTTGCCTACGGCACGTCACCGCCTGATTTTCCTAGCATTTACATCATTTATGATATAAATTGGATTATGACGCAGGAAACCACTGAGCACGTAGCCGCCATGTTGAGGGACGCCCGGGGCGAAAAGGGTTGGACCCAGGGCCAGCTGGCCGCGGAGCTGGGAACAAGCCAGAGCGCCGTCGCCCGGATGGAGCAGGGGAAGCAGAACCTGAGCCTGAAGATGATCCAGCGCCTCGAAGCGATCTTCGGCCGGAGCATCGTGAACGTAGGCAAGCCGCAGATGACCCATCTGCGCGTTGAGGGCGGACGCACCCTTTCCGGTACTGTGGATGTCAACAGCAGCAAGAACGCCGGCGTGGCATTGCTGTGCGCCAGCCTGATCAACCGGGGAACCACCATCCTTCGCCGCCTGGCACGGATAGAAGAGGTGAACCGGATTGTTGAGGTGCTCTCCTCCATTGGAGTGGACTGCACCTGGCTCAACGACACCGACCTGCAGCTGCGGCGCCCGGCCGTACTCAACCTGGAGGCCATGGACGTGGATGCTGCCCGCCGCACCCGCAGCGTCATCATGCTCCTGGGACCCCTGCTTGATGAGTCGGCCAAGTACCGGCTTCCCTACGCGGGCGGCTGCGACCTTGGCACCCGCACCGTGGAGCCGCACATGCAGGCGCTGCGCCAGTTCGGGCTCTCGGTGGAGGCGACAGCCGGGTTCTATACCGTCCAGGCGCCTTCCGCAGATACCCGGGACCGCTCGTTCGTCCTGACCGAACGGGGCGATACCGTTACGGAGAACGCCATCATGGCAGCGGCCCACCGTGAAGGCACAACTGTCATCCGCAATGCCAGCCCCAACTACATGGTGCAGGACCTCTGCTTCTACCTGCAGATGCTCGGAGTGGCCATCGAGGGAGTGGGCACCACTACCTTGAAGATCACCGGCCGCCAGTCAATTGATGCAGACATCGAGTACTTCCCGTCTGAGGACCCTATCGAGGCCATGAGCCTGATCACCGCCGGCATTGTCACGAACTCGGAAGTGACCATCCGTCGCGTTCCCATCGAGTTCATGGAAATCGAACTGGCCACCCTGGGCCAGATGGGCCAGGAACTGGAAATCTCCGGTGAATACATGGCCCGCAACGGCCGCACCCGCCTGGTGGACGTCACCACCAAACCCTCGGAACTGCGCGCTCCAGAGGACAAGATCCATCCGATGCCCTTCCCCGGGCTCAACATCGACAACCTGCCGTTCTTCGCCGTCATCGCAGCGAAGGCGCACGGACAGACCATGATCCACGACTGGGTGTACGAGAACCGCGCCATCTACCTGACGGAGCTGAACCGGCTGGGGGCGCAGGTTCAGCTCCTGGATCCGCACCGGATCTATGTCAACGGCCCCACCAAATGGCGTGCCGCCGAGGTGGGCTGCCCGCCGGCACTTCGTCCGGCTGCGTGCCTGCTGCTGGCAATGCTGGCTGCAAGGGGCGTGTCCGAGCTAAGGAACATCTACGTCATCGAGCGCGGCTACGAGGATCTGGCGGAGCGCCTGAACACCATCGGCGCGAAGGTGGAGTACTTCCAGGACTGAGCATTCACGGTTCGTCATGAAGGGCGGCGGCTCCCCATAAATCTCCGCACTGGCGCAAAATGTCAGTATGCGAACATTCGGCGTGGAGGAAGAGCTCCTGATCGTTGATCCGGAGAGCGGGGAGCCGCTTGCCCTTGCTGATGCGTTGCTGTCCAGCCGGCACCTGGCGGCCGATGACGCACCGGACGACCCACGGCTCCTGGAAACGGAAGACAAAACCGTTTACGACGACGACGAGATGGGGCTGAGTGCCGAGCTCAAGCTGGAGCAGATCGAGACGCAGACGAGGCCCTGCCTGGAGTACGGTGAACTGCTGGACCAGATCCGTGCCGGGCGGGCGCTCGCGGACAGGGCGGCCGCCAAGAACAATGCACGGGTAGCCGCGCTGGCCACCTCGCCGCTGGGCCTGTCCAGCCACACCACCCCGGATCCCCGCTACGCACGAATGCTCGAGCGCTTTGGCTTGACTGCCCAGGAGCAGCTGACCTGCGGCTTCCATGTGCACACGTACATTGAGTCGCCCGACGAAGGCGTGGCGGTCCTGGACCGGATCCGTGACAAGCTCGCGGTCCTTACTGCGATGAGTGCCAATTCACCCTTCTGGAATGGCACCCAGACGGGCTTTGAGAGTTACCGCACCCAAGCGTGGAACCGGTGGCCGACGGCCGGTCCTGCGGGCATCTACGGCACGTATTCGGCATACCGCCGCGTGGTTACCCGCCTCCTGGACAGCGGCGTCATGCTGGATGAGGGCATGCTGTATTTTGACGCCCGGCTGTCCCGCAACCATCCCACAGTGGAGGTCCGGGTTGCCGAT